>JAEYNH010000188.1 GCA_023412655.1 Pseudomonadota bacterium
CACCTACGCCGCCTTCTTGGGCGCGCCGCGGACGGTGGGCGCGACCCTGCGGGTGAAGTTCGACTGAGCGGACGGGCATGGACCTCGACCTGACACCGGATGATCTCGCGTTTCAGGACGAGGTCCGCGCCTTCCTGGCGGAGACGCTGACGCCGGAGCTGAGGGCGGCGGGCGCGCGGCAGACGAGCGTCTTCGTCGAGCCGCGCTACAGCCTGGTCTGGCAGAAGATCCTGCACGCGAAGGGCTGGGTCGCGCCCTCCTGGCCGAAGGAATACGGCGGCACGGGCTGGAGCGAGACCCAGCGGGCGATCTTCGCGGCGGAATGCGTCCAGGCGTCGGCGCCCTCGCTCGCGCCGATGGGCCTGCGGATGGTGGGCCCGTGCATCATGCGGTACGGCACCGAGGCGCAGAAGGCGCACTATCTGCCGCGCATCCTCTCGGGCGAGGACTATTGGTGCCAGGGCTACTCCGAGCCGGGTTCCGGATCGGACCTCGCGTCGCTGCAGCTGCGGGCGGTCAGCGACGGCGACGACTACGTTCTGTCCGGGTCCAAGATCTGGACCACCCACGCCCACCACGCCAACAGGATGTTCTGCTTGGTGCGCACCAGCACCGAAGGCAAGCCGCAGGCGGGGATCACCTTCCTGCTGCTGGACATGGCCACGCCGGGCATCAAGGTCGACCCGATCATCACGCTGGCCGGCGAGCACGAGGTCAACCAGGTCTTCTTCGATGACGTGCGGGTCCCCAAGTCGGGCCGGCTGGGTGAGGAGAACCAGGGCTGGACCGTCGCCAAGTACCTGCTGGAATTCGAGCGGGGCGGCGGATCGGCGCCGGGGCTGAAGGTCCAGCTGGAGCGTTTGCGGCGGGCGGCCGGACCGCTGCTGGACAACCCGCATTACCGCCGGGGCGTGGCCGAGATGGAGATCGCGGTCCAGGCCATCGACGTGTCGGAGCTTCGCGTGCTGAGCGCCCTGGCCGGCGGACGCAATCCGGGGCCCGCCTCGTCCATGCTCAAGACCCAGGGGACCGAGGCCATCCAGGCCATTGACGCCCTGGCGGTCGAGGCGGCGGGCGCCTACGCCGCGGTGGATCAGCCGCAGGCGCGGGAGGCCGGATCGACCGTCCAGCCTGTCGGGCCGGACCACAGTCTGACCGCAATGGCGCGATACCTGAACAACCGGGCCGCTTCGATCTATGGTGGCTCCAACGAGATCCAAAGGGACATCATCGCCCGCCTTGTGTTGGGCCTTTAGGAGGAATGACCACGTGTCGCTGAACCTGCGCCGTCCTTACCGGACCTACTCGATCACCCAGCTCTGCAAGGAATTCGGCGCCACGCCCCGGGCGCTGCGCTTCTACGAGGAGCAGGGCCTGCTCACCCCGGCCCGGCGGGACCTCACCCGCATCTACTCCTACAAGGACCGCGCCCGCCTGGCCCTGATCATGCGCGGCCGCCGTGTGGGGCTCTCGGTGGCTGAGATCCGCGACATCCTCGACCTCTATGACGAGGAGGGCGAACCCGCCCAGAACGTCCACGCCCTCGAAATCTTCAAGCGCCGCATCGACGCCCTGCTGCAGCAGCGGGAGGCCGTGGACGAGGCGATCGAGGCGTTGAAGCAGGCCTCGGGCCGGCTCCAGCAGAAGTACTTCCCGGAAGGGCACCTGCCGGCGTGAATGTCCAGGTTTCGGTGCGCCTGAAGACGCCGGCGATGTTTGGCGGCTCGGTGGACTACCGCCGGCCGCCGGGCGATCCCGGCTTCTTCGGCCCCGACTCCATGGCGTGGAAGGTGCACGCCAATCCGGTGGCCCTGGCGGTCGGCGGGATCGCTGCGGTGATCCTCGAACTGGCCGAGCCGCGGGTGCGGACGGGGGTGTGGGAGCATTCCACCTTCCGCACCGATCCGCTGGCCCGCATACGGCGCACCGGCGAGGCCACCATGATCACCACCTACGGCTCCACCGCCGCCGCCGAGCGGCGGGTGGCCATGGTGACGCGCATGCACGAGCGGGTCTCGGGGGTCACGCCGGAAGGGCAGGGCTATGCCGCCCTCGATCCGGACCTGATGACCTGGGTCCATATCACCGCCGGCTGGGGATTCCTGAACGCGTGGCGCCGCTACGCCGAGCCGGGGGTGAGCCGCGCCGACCAGGACCGGTACTACGCCGAGGGTGGGCGGCTTGGCCGAGCGTTCGGCGCAAGCGAGGTCCCGGCGTCGGTGGCCGAGGTGGACGCCTGGTTCGATCGGATGCGGCCTCAGCTGGCGCCGCACCCGATCATCGACGAGTTCCTGGCCATCGTGGCCGCCACCTCACCCCTGGGGCTGGCCGGCCGGGCGGTGCAGCCGCTGATCGTCCAGGCGGCGATCGACCTGATCCCGCCGGATCTGCAGGCGCAGCTGCAGCTGCCCAGGCGTCCCGTTCGCCAGGCGGCGGCCAATATGCTGCTGCGGCCGATGGCGGCCGCGGCCGGGCGGGCGCCGAACCAGATCGTCCTCGACGCCCATGAAAGGGTCGGGCGCCGGCCCCGCTAGGCGGTGGAAGGTTCCACCGCCGGCGCACTGGCCCTTGCGGTGCGACGCACCGTGTGCTTTCGCCGATGATCCTGCTCAGCGATGATAGGATCATGGAAGACACCTTGCTCATCACCCGACGCCCGCATGGATCGCCCACGCCGCCGGCCGCGCGGGGGGCCACGACCTCGCCTTCGCCATCCCGGCCGACGACGCCCTGTGGATCGGCGAGCAACTCCGCGAGCGCGGGCGGGTCGACCGGGCCT
>JAEYNH010000240.1 GCA_023412655.1 Pseudomonadota bacterium
GATCCGCCCCGGGCGGCGGTCCGGCTGAACTGGAGCGCCGGCCCGGGCGGGCGGGGCTTGGACCTGCCGGTCACGCCGGCCCCGCGGCTTACCGTCATGGCCGCGCCCGCGCCGGCGCCGCAGGGCCCAGCGTCCCTGATCACCTCTGCGGTGCGCCGCAACGACGGCTCGCCCACCTCGCGGCTCAAGACCCTGGCCTACCTCGACAATGTGCTGGCCCGTCGCGAGGCGCGAACGGCGGGGGCTGACGAGGCGCTGATGCTCAACACGCGCGGCGAGGTGGCCTGCGCCGCCGCCGCCAACGTCTTCTGGATCGTCGACGGCGTTGTCCGCACGCCCGCGCTGGCCTGCGGGGTGCTTGATGGGACCATCCGGGCTCAGGTGCTGGCCTGCTGCGCACGCCTGGGCGTGCCCGTGGAGGAGGTCCGCGCCCAGCCCGAGACCTTGGAGGGCGCGGCGATGTTCATCACAAACAGCCTGATCGGGGTGCGTGCGGTCGAGCGCCTCGATGGACGCCCGCTGCGGGGCTCCGACCTGGTGGACACCCTCGCCGAGGCTGTCGCCTAGTCGAGGCGGAACGGCACCATCCGGCGCTCGTGGGGCGGTACGCGCAGGGGTCGGTCCACCGGCGGGAAGGCGCGCTGCGGGCAGTCGTTGCGCTCGCAGATCCGGCAGCTGACCCCGATGCGCGCCGCCGGACCTGAAAGGTCGATGCCTTCGGAATAGACGAACTGATCGGCGTGGCCGATCTCGCAGCCGAAGCCGAGGACGAAGTGGCGATCGGGCTGCAGGTAGCTGCCAGACGGCTTGGCCACGCTGCGGGCCACCGACAGGTAGCGCGCCCCGTCCGGCATCTCCGCCACCTGGACGAGGAAGCGGTCGGGGGCGCCCACCGCCTGGTGGACGTTCCAGAGCGGGCAGGCTCCGCCGAAGCGGGCGAAGCGCAGGCGGGTGGCCGAGTGGCGCTTGGTGATGTTGCCGGCGTAGTCCATCCGCACGAAGAAGATCGGGGCTCCGCGCAGGCCCGGCCGCTGCAGGTTCGACAGCCGGTGGCACACCTGCTCGAGGCTGGTGTGGAAGGTGAGGGCCAAGGCCTCCACATCGTGGCGCAGGGCCCGGGCGGCCGCCTGGAAGCGCCGGTAGGGCATCAGCAGGGCGCCCGCCGCATAGTTGCTGAGCCCAACCCGGCAGACGTCCACCGCCTCGGACGTGCGGAACCGCGCCCTGGCGAGCTCGGTCTCGACGACCTCGGTAAGTTCCGCGGCCGCGAGGTGGTAGGCCAGCTGAAAGGTCTGGGTCTCGGCCGGTTGGCGGGGGTTGACCCAGAGCGTGCGCGTCACAGGGTCGTAGCGCCGCATCAGTTCGCCGGCCGCGGCGCGCACCACCGTCACGTCCTGCCGGGCCTTCAGCCAGGCTATCAGCAGCCCGTCAGGCGTGCCGCCCTCCGCGAGGCCGACGGCCTCCGATAGCGCCTCGGCCGCGCGGTCAAGCTGGTCCAGGTAGTTGTCCTTGTCATGGAAGAACTCGCGCACCTCCTCGTAGGGCAGGAGCGAGCTGGCCGCTGTCGCCTCGTCCAGGGCCACCGCCTCCTCGGTCAGGTTCAGCCGTTCGGCCAGCCGCTGGTTCGCCCGGTGCAGGTCCAGGAACCGGCGGGCGAAGGCCGGCGCCTGCAGCGCCACCCGGCGGATTTCCGATAGGGCCACGGGCGCGCCGGGATGGGCGCTCTCGGCCACCGCCTCCTTGAGGTCGGCGATCAGCCGCTCGTCCTCGCGGGCTTCGAACACCTCGGGCGCCACGCCGAAGACCTCGGCGATAGAGAGCAGCACCCTGGAGGTGACCGGCCGCTGGTTGGCTTCGATCTGGGAGAGGTAGCTCACCGAAATCCCAAGCCGGGCGGCGCAGGCCTGCAGCTTCAGGCCCTGCTCCTGGCGCAGGCGTCGCACGTCGGGGCCGACGAACAGCTTCTCCGGCATTTCACAATTTCACAAATGGCGTTCTGCGAGGCGCAAAGTCTTCGCACGTTCTCGTTTGAAATCCAAAGCGAAAGGGGGCTTGCTCCCTGCCCGAACGTGACCCTCAGTTTCGCAAAAGAGGCCGAGATGCTGGGACGCCGCCCTGACAATCTGCACCACCTGCCGCGGCTAGGCTTCGCCGACGCATGCCGGCTGTTCGACATGACGCCCCGGGCTCTGCGCTTCTATGAGGAGAAGGGCCTGATCGAGGCGCGGCGGGACCGCCTCAACCATCGCTACTACGACGGCTCCACCCGTCAGAAGCTGTCGTGGATCTCGCGCTTGCGCGCGGTCAGCCTGCCGCTGCGCGACATTCGTCAGGTGCTCGACGCCGAACAGCGCGGATCGGGCTCGCAATTGGCGCTGCGCAAGCTGCTTTCCCGGCGCGAGGAACTGGCCCGGGAGCTCGCCGCCCTCGACGCCCTGATCCCGACGCTGCAGGACGAAGCGGCCTAGGGAGCGCGTCCGGCGCCTGTCGCCGCCCGGCCGCCCACCGCCAGGGGGCGGACTTCATCCACCAGCGCCATGAGGAACCGGCCGGGCTCCTCGTGCGGCGCGAGGTGGGCGGAATGCTCGAACCAGACGATCTTCTTGGTCGGCGCCCGCAGATCGGCCATCCAGGCCTCGGTGACGTCCGGCGGGGTCGTGAGGTCGTGCCGGCCCAGGAACATCAGCATCGGGAAATCGACCTGCTTCACGGTGGTCAGGTCGACGCGGGTCAGTTCCGGCAGCAGGGCCCCGACCGACAGTTGGCCGCCTTCGTCGATGGCCTGCCGATCCGCCAGGTCATAGTCGGGCGACAGCCGGGCGGCTCGGAAATAGAAGTCGGCGTTGTCCCGGTAGGCGGCCAGCCCGCCATAGCGCATGACCCACTTGCGGACGACGTTCACCTTGTCGAACGGCAGGGGCCCATCGCCGGGATAGGGCGCGATGGCGCGCAATTCCGCCAGGGCTTCGGTATCGCGGCGCTTCTCGGCCTGGGCCAGGAGGCTGCGGTACTGCGCCGTCTCGTTCGCGTGCATCGCCAGGAGCGGGCCGACCCCCACGTAGGCGCTGATCCAGTCCGGATGCTGCATGGCCGCGTCCATGGCGATGGCGTTGCCCCAGGAATGGCCGAGCAGGACCACCTGCCGCTGGCCGAACCGCTCGCGCAGGTGGGCGATCAGCTCCACCAGGTCCTCAGCCATGCGCGCCCGGCTCAGGGTCGGCCGGGTGGCCTCGGCGCCGTTGAGGCGCAAGGTCTTTCCCGTCCCGCGCTGGTCCCACTGGACGACGGTGAAGAAGTCCTCCCAGGCCTGCTGGTAGGGCCAGCTGCGGCCCATCTCCGCCGCGCCGGGCCCGCCGTGCACATAGATCAGGATGGGGTTGGTCCTGTCGGCGCCGCGGATGGAGATCCACTGGTCCATGCCGCCAAGCCGCAGGCGCTCCACCGACTGCACGCCCTTCGGCGTCACGATCTTCTGCCGGTCGGCGATCATCGGACGCACCAGGCCGTAGGCGGATTCGGGCGAGATCGCCGGCGTCTGGGCATTGACCGCGGCGGGGCCCGCCAACGTGGCCGCCAGGGCCATGAAACCGATCCGGCGCCGCATCCTGTACTGCATCCTGGCGTCCCCCCGTCGCTGCCGTGGTGAAGCTAGGGGCGGGCGCAACGCGCCGCAACCGCACGAGAGCATCTGCGCATAACGCCGATCGATCGGCTCTTGGCCGCGGCCGGAGTCTGGGTCAACCTGCGCGCGAAGTTCGGCTTCGGGGGGAGCGCACGCGTGGCGTCTGAGCCTTATGACGTGATCGTGGTCGGCTCGGGCGCCGGCGGCGGGATGAGCGCCTACCACCTGACGCGGTCGGGCCTGAGGGTGCTGATGCTGGAGGCCGGCCGGACCTACGATCCGGTCGCCGAAACCCCGATGTACCAGACCAACGCCGAGGCGCCCCTGCGGGCGGCCGCCACGCCGGACAAGCCGTTCGGCTTCTACGACGCCACGGTGGACGGCGGCTGGGAAGTGCCCAACGAGCCCTACACCGTGGCTGAGGGATCGGAGCCCTTCATCTGGTGGCGGCCGCGGATGCTGGGGGGGCGGACCAACCACTGGGGCCGGATCTCGCTGCGGTTCGGGCCGCTGGACTTCAAGCCGCGCAGCCGCGACGGCCTCGGCTACGACTGGCCGATCACCTATGACGACCTGGCCCCCTGGTACGACCGCACCGAGAGGCTAATCGGGGTCACGGGCGCGGCCCCGCCCCGCGGCCTGGTGAACACGCCCGACTCGCCGCCCGGCTGTCTGCTGGAGAGCCCACCGCCCAGGGCCTTCGAGCGGTTCTACGCCCGCGGCTTCGAGGCCATGGGCATTCCGGTCGTGCCGATGCACGGGGCCGTCCTGACCAGCCCCGTGGAACAGATGGACGGCCGCAACATCTGCGTCTTCGCCACGCCCTGCGGCCGGGGCTGTTCCATCGGGGCGAACTTCCAGTCCACCACGGTGCTGATCCCTCCGGCCCTGGCCACCGGCAACCTGGCGGTCCGCACCAACGCCCTCGTCTATCAGGTTGACCTCGACGCCTCCGGCAGGGCCAAGGGCGTCACCTTCGTGGACCGCGTCACCGGCGAGCACCATTCGGTCGTTGGCCGCTCGGTGGTGCTGGCGGCCGGCTCGGGCGAGACGGCGCGCATCCTGCTGAACTCCAAGAGCGCGAAGTTCCCGGATGGCCTGTGCAACGCTCACGGCATGGTCGGCCGCTACCTGATGGACAGCGTCGGCCTCAACGTGACGGGCCAGTTCCCGGCCCTGGAGGATCTGCCCCCCACCAACGACGACGGGATGAGCGTCTCCCACACCTATGTGCCCTGGTGGGGCTACGACAAACACGCCGAGCTGGGCTTCCCGCGCGGCTATCATGTGGAGATCGGCGGCGGCCGCCAGATGCCCTCGCTCAGTCTCGCCCGGCTGATCGAGGACGATCCCACAAGCGTCGGCGAGGACCTGCGGGCGAACCTGCGCCGCCGCTACGGCAGCATCATCAGCTTCAACGGGCGCGGGGAAATGATCCCCAACGAGGACTGCTACTGCGAGCTGGACCCGACGGTGAAGGACAAGTGGGGCATCCCGGTCCTGCGCTTCCACTGGCGCTGGGGCGAGGCGGAGACGCGCCAGGCGGCGCACATGGTCACCACCTTCCTGGAGGTGATCGACCGGCTGGGCGGCAGGCCGGTGGGGGAGGTCGAGCGCGATGGGCGCAAGGCGATCTCCAAGGGCGGCGAGATGATCCACGAGGTGGGCACCGCGCGCATGGGCGCCTCGGAGGCGGACTCGGTGGTCAACCAGTACGGCCAGGCCTGGGCGGTCCCCAACCTGTTCGTCACCGACGGCGCGGTGCTGGTCTCGAGCCCCGACAAGAACCCGACCCTGTCGATCCTGGCCCTGGCCTGGCGGTCCAGCGATCACCTGGCGCAACTGGCCAAGGGAGGTGAGCTGTGAGGGATGAGGCTCCGGTCTATCGTCGCAAGGTCGACCGCCGCACCGCCCTGGTCTGGGTGGGCGCGGCGGGCGCCGCCGTCGCCGCGGCCGGGACGGGGGTGGTGGTCTATCGAAAGGCCGTGCAGCCCACCGAAGGGCCTGGCTACGGGACCGATCCCAAGCTCAACCCGCCGGTCAAGGCTCCCTGGCCGCGGCTGTTGTCGGACGACGAGCTTCAGGCCGCCGCCGTCCTCGCGGACTTCATCCTGCCGGCCACCGCCACGGCCCCGGCGGCCAGCGCGCTGGGCGTCCCAGACTTCATCGACGAATGGGTGAGCGCGCCCTATCCGGACCAGATCGAGGACCGGCCGGTCATTCGGGACGGGTTGAAGCGCCTGATCCCCCACCTGGTGCGCGGCGATGCGGCCCGGAGGACGGCGGCGCTGAAGGCTTTGCCGGCGTCCGCCGACGAGGCGACCCGGGCCTTCTTCAAACGCTTCCGGGCCCTGACCGTGGGAGCCTACTACACCACCGAGGCCGGCTTTCGGGACGTGGGCTACATCGGCAACGAGGTGCGCACGTCCGACCCTGGGCCTTCGGCCGAGGTCACGGCGGTGCTGGAGGAGCGCCTGAAGGCGCTCGGTCTGTGATGTTGCGCCTTTGGGAGACGAACGCGATGAAGGCTCTGACGCTTGGCCTGGCGATGGCCGTGGCGATCTTCGGCGGGGCCGCGGCGGCGGCCGAGAACACCCTCAGCGCGGACGAGCAGGCCGCCGGATGGCGGCTGCTGTTCGACGGCCGCTCACTGGACGGCTGGCGCGGCTTCAAGTCGGCCGAGCCGGACGCGGGATGGCATGTGACGGACGGCGCCCTGGGCCCCGACCCGAAGACCTCGCGGGACATCATCACCAAGGACCAGTTCGGCGATTTCGAGCTGGTGTTCGACTGGAAGGTGGGGCCGAAGGGCAACTCCGGCGTCATGTTCCATGTCACCGAGGATGGCGCCCAGACCTACCAGTCGGGCCCGGAGTATCAGCTGGTGGACAACGCCCGGGGCGAGCCGGCGGTCGAACGGGCCGGCGCCCTCTACGCCCTCTATGCGCCCACCACCGACGCGACCCGACCCGTAGGGACGTTCAACCACAGCCGACTGGTGCTGAAGGACGGCAAGGGCGAGCACTGGCTGAACGGGGTGAAGGTGGCCGAGTACGACCTGAACTCCGCCGACTTCAAGGCCAAGGTCGCGGCCAGCAAGTTCAAGGCCTGGCCCCAGTTCGCCGCCGCGCGCACGGGCCACATCGCGATCCAGAACCACGGCGACCCGGTGTTTTTCCGCAACATCAAGATCCGCGAGCTGAAGTAGCCGCCGGCGCGGTGCTCGCCCGCACCACCAGCCGGTGGGCGAGGGTGACGTGCCGCACGGTGTCGGCCCGCCCGGCCAACACGTCCAGCAGCAGCCGCACCACCTCGTGGCCGATGGCCTCCTTCGGCTGACTGACGGTGGTCAGGGGCGGGTCGAGGTGACGGGCGTAACGGATGTCGTCGAAGCCGACGAGCGAGACATCGGCGGGGCAGGCGAGGCCCTTGCGGCGCAGGGCCTCGAGCGCCCCCATCGCCATCTCGTCGCTGAAGCAGAAGATCGCTGTCGGCCGGGGCTCGGCCTCCAGCAGGGCCTGCGCCTGGGCAAGGCCGGACTCGATGGTGAAGTCGCCCTGGACGACGTTGAGGCCCCACGCCCCCCGCCGGGCGGCCGCGGCCTGCACACCGCTCAGCCGGTCGCGGCTCAAGGGGCTGGCCAGGGGGCCGGTGATCACGCCCACCCGCCGGTGCCCCAGCTCGTACAGGTGCTCCATGGCCTCGGCGGCCGCGCGGGCGTTGTCGATATGGGCGCTGGGCACGCCGAGTTCGGGACTGAACTCGCAGCCGTTGACCACGGGCGCCTTCGGGCCCTGGGCAGACACCAGCTCGGCCAGGGCGGGGGCCAGCCGATGGCCCAGGAAGATGATGCCGTCCGCCTCCCGCCGCCGGAGCAGCAGGGCGTACTGGTCCTCGCGCTCCTCCTCGTGCCGGGTGTCACCCAGCAGCACGGCATAGCCCGCAGCCGTGGCCGCTTCCTCGACGCCCCGGATCACCTGGGAGAAGAACGGATTGGAGATGTCCGGCACGGTCACCAGGATCTTGCCGGTCTTCAGGGTGCGCAGGCTCTTGGCCGCCACGTTCGGCGCGTAGCCCAGCCGTTCCACCGAGGCCAGAACCCGGGCGCGTGTGACCTCCGCCACCCGTTCCGGCGCGCTCAGCACCCGGGAGACGGTCGCGGTCGAGACCCCTGCGTCACGCGCGACATCCTGGATCGTGGCCACCGTCTTGCACCCGTCCCCTAACCGTGTAATCGATTACATCGCGCGAGCGTGGCCTTTCAAGAGCCGCGGCCGGGGGAGGCGAGGGTCATGGGCGTCAAGGCGCGTCTGTTCCTGATGATGGTGCTCCAGCTGGCGGTCTGGGGCGCCTGGGCGCCGAAGCTGTTCCCCTACATGGGCATGCTGGGCTTTGCGCCCTGGCAGCAGTCGCTGGTCGGCAGCTCGTGGGGCGTGGCCGCCGTGCTGGGGATCTTCTTCTCCAACCAGTTCGCCGACCGGAACTTCGCCGCCGAACGGTTCCTGGCCGCCAGCCACCTGCTGGGCGGGCTGGCGCTGGTGTTCACCGCCTTCCAGACCTCGTTCTGGCCGTTCTTCGCCGGCTACCTGGTCTACAGCCTGCTCTATGTGCCGACCCTCTCGGTCTCGAACTCGGTGGCTTTCGCCAATCTGAAGGACCCGGCCAAGGACTTCGGCGCGGTCCGCATGGGCGGCACCGTCGGCTGGATGCTGGTGAGCTGGCCCTTCGTCTTCCTGCTGGGCGCCCAGGCCGAGCCGCACCAGGTGCGCTCGATCTTCCTGGTGGCCGCCGCCGTCTCCTTCGCCCTGGCCGCCTACAGCCTGACCCTGCCGCACACCCCGCCCAAGCGCGGCGAGGAGGCGGCCGACCCCCTCGCCTGGCGCGAGGCGATCAAGCTGCTGCGCGTGCCCTTCATCGCCGTGCTGTTCGTGGTGACCTTCATCGATAGCGTCATCCACAACGGCTACTTCGTCATGGCCGACGCCTTCCTCACCCAGCGCGTGGGGATCGCCGGAAACCTCTCCATGGTGGTGCTCAGCCTCGGCCAGCTGGCCGAGATCGTGACCATGTTCATCCTCGGCGGGGTGCTGATCCGGCTGGGCTGGAAGGCGACCATGATCGTCGGGATCCTGGGCCATGCAGCCCGATTCCTGGTGTTCGCCTTCATGCCCGACAACGTCCCGGCCATCGTGGCGGTGCAACTGCTGCACGGGGTGGCCTACGCCTTCTTCTTCGCCACCGTGTACATCTTCGTGGACGCCACCTTCCCGAAGGACGTGCGCTCCAGCGGCCAGGGACTGTTCAACCTGCTGATCCTGGGAGTCGGCAACGTGGCCGCGGCCTTCCTCTTCCCGCACCTGATGGGCCGGCTCACCGTGCCCGCGCCCGGCGGCGGGACCGCCGTGGACTACCAGGCGCTGTTCCTGGTCCCCACCGGCATGGCCTTCCTGGCGGTCCTGCTGTTGGCCTTCTTCTTCCGCCCGCCTGAGAAGGGCCCTTCCGGCCCGGTGACGGCCTGACACTCAAGGGAGACGCCCGATGCGCCAGACAGATTTCAGCCGCCGGGGCGTCCTGGCCGTGGGGGCCGCTGCGATCGGCCTGACGGTGGCGGGCGAGGCCGCCGCCGCCCCGTTCTTCGCCGCCAACGACCTGCCGATCGGTATTCAGCTCTACACCTTCGGTCCCGAGGGGGCGAAGGACCTGGGCGGCACGCTGACGGCGGTGAAGGCCATGGGCTACCGCGCCGTGGAGATCCCGGGCTTCATGGGCCGCTCGCCGGCCGAGCTGAAGGCCGCCCTGGACCGCGCCGGCCTCGTTTGCCCCAGCGCCCATATCCAGGGCCGCGGCGGCCTGGACGGTGACGTCGGCAAGCTGGCGGACGACCTCAACACCATCGGGGTGAAGCATGCTGTCATGCCGAGCCCCTATGTGCCCGACCGGATCATGAAGCAGATGCAGGGCGTGGCCGGGGCGGACTTCTACCGCCGCGCCAACGCGGCGCTGACGCCGGAGGACTGGAAGTGGAACGCCGACTTCCTCAACCAGAAGGCCGCCGCGCTGAAGAAGGCGGGCATCGCCGTCGGCTACCACAACCACAACTTCGAGTTCGCGCCGAACGGCGGGGCCACCGGCATGGACATCCTGCTGGCCGAGACCGATCCCTCGCTGGTCACATTTGAGGCGGATGTCGGCTGGATGGCGGCGGCGGGCGTCGACCCGGCGGCCTACATCGGCCGGCACAAGGGCCGCTTCGGCCTGATGCACGTGAAGGACCTGAAGGCCTCCACCAAGGCCAACTACGAGCTGCGGATGGACCCGACCGAGGTGGGGGCGGGCCGGCTGGACTGGAAGAGCCTGCTGCCCGCCGCCCACGCCGCCGGGGTGCGCGGCTTCTACGTGGAGCAGGAGCCGCCGTTCGAGCGATCCCGCGCCGAAGCCGCGCGCATCAGCCATGACTACCTGGCGGCGTTGAAGGCATGACCCCGATCCCGTTGGCCATGGTGGGGGGCGGGCCGGGGGCCTTCATCGGCCCCGTGCACCGCATGGCCGCGGAGCTGGACGGCGCCTTCGTCCTGGTGGCGGGGGCCTTCAGCCGCGATCCGGCCAAGAGCGAGCAGGCGGCCCGCACCTGGGGCGTGCGCGGCTATGACGACTGGCGCGCCATGATCGCCGCCGAGGCCGCGCGCGAGGACGGCGCCCGCGCGGTGGCCGTGGTGACGCCCAACCACCTGCATCTGCCGGTTTCGGCCGCCGCGCTCGAAGCCGGGCTGCACGTGATGAGCGACAAGCCGGCCACCCTTGACCTCGCCGAGGCGCGGACCCTGGCCGGGGCGGTCGCCGCCTCCGGCCGCCTCTACGGCCTGACCTACACCTACACCGGCTATCCGATGATCCGGGAGGCGCGGGAGATCGTCCGGCGGGGCGATCTTGGCCAGGTCCGCAAGATCGTCGTGGAATATCCGCAAGGCTGGCTGTCGCGGCCCATCGAGCGGGAAGGGGCCAAGCAGGCCGAGTGGCGGACCGACCCGGCCCTGGCCGGCGCCGGCTGCATCGGCGACATCGGGGTCCACGCCTTCAACCTCGCTGAATTCGTCGGCGGCGTGCGTGTGGCGCGGCTCTGCGCGGACGTGGCGACAGTCTTGCCGGGGCGCCGGCTGGACGATGACTGCAACGTCCTGCTCCGGTTCGAAGGCGGCGCCCGGGGCGTGCTGATCGCGTCGCAGATCTCGGCGGGCGCGCGCAACGGCCTGCGCCTGCAGGTCTACGGCGAAACCGGCGGCCTCACCTGGTCGCACGAGGCCCCCGACCGGCTGACCATCGATTGGCTGGATGGGCCCAGCCACGTCCTGCATGCGGCCTCGCCGTACCTTAGCAGCGTCGCCAGAGCGGCCTCGCGCATCCCCACCGGACACCCCGAAGGCTTCATCGAGGCCTTCGCCAATCTCTACCGCGACTTCGCCGCCGCCATCGCCGGCGGCCAGCCGAACGCGGGCCTCGTGCCCGACATAGCCGAGGGCGTGCGCAGCATGGCCTTCGTGGAGACGGCTCTGGCCGCCAGCCGCGAAGGCGCAGGCTGGGTCGACCTCGACGGGAGCCTGCCATGAAGACGCTGAAGGGCCCGGGCATCTTTCTCGCCCAGTTCCAGGGGCCGGAGCCGCCGTTCGACCGGCTTGAGACCCTCGCCGACTGGGCCGCCGACCTCGGCTATGTGGGGCTGCAGCTGCCCACGGGCGTCGGCGGGCTGTTCGATGTGGAGCAGGGCGCGGAGAGCCAGGGCTACTGCGACGACGTCAAGGGCATGCTGGCCGACAAGGGCCTCGAGATCACCGAGCTCTCCACCCATCTGCAGGGACAGCTGGTGGCGGTGCATCCGGCCTATGACGCCCTGTTCGACGGCTTCGCCCCGCCGGAGGTGCGCGGGAAGCCGGCCGAGCGCCAGGCCTGGGCGGTGGCCCAGGTGAAGGCCGCCGCCAGGGCCAGCCAGCGGCTGGGCCTGAGCGCCCACGCCACGTTCTCCGGCGCGCTGGCCTGGCCCTATGTCTATCCGTGGCCACAGCGGCCGGCCGGCCTGATCGAGGAAGCCTTCGCCGAGCTAGCACGCCGCTGGAAGCCGATCCTCGACGTCTTCGACGACTGCGGCGTCGACGCCTGCTACGAGATCCACCCCGGCGAGGACCTGCATGACGGCGCGACCTACGAGCGCTTCCTGGACGAGGTCGGCGGCCACCCTCGGGCCTGCCTGCTGTTCGATCCCAGCCACTTCGTCCTGCAGCAGCTGGACTATCTCGACTACATCGACCGCTACCACGAGCGTATCCGCGCCTTCCACGTGAAGGACGCCGAGTTCCGGCCAACCGGGCGGTCGGGCGTCTATGGCGGCTACCAGGGCTGGGTGGATCGGCCGGGCCGCTTCCGTTCGCTAGGCGACGGACAGGTGGATTTCGGCGCCATCTTCTCCAAGCTGGCCGCCTACGACTATCCCGGCTGGGCGGTGCTGGAGTGGGAGTGCGCCTTGAAGCACCCGGAAGACGGCGCTCGCGAGGGCGCGCCCTTCATCCGCGACCACATCATCCGCGTGACGGAGCGCGCGTTCGACGACTTCGCCGCCTCGGGCGTCGACGCCGCCGCCAATCGCCGTCTCCTCGGCCTGAAGGACAAGTGACATGGCCCAGATCAACGGTCGGGCGCGCGAAGAGCGGACCTACGACGCCATCGTAGTGGGCTCCGGCATCGCCGGCGGCTGGGCGGCCAAGGAGCTAACCGAGCGCGGCCTGAAGACCCTGGTGCTCGAGCGGGGCGGGCCGGTACGCCACGTCCTCGACTATCCCACCGCCAACACCGATCCCTGGCAGGCCAAATATCCCCGCGGACGCCTGCCGGCCGACGAGATGAAGGCCAAGTACCCGGTCCAGCAGCGCACCGGGTACGCGCTCAGCGAATTCACCCAGCACTTCTTCGTCCGCGACGACGAGAACCCCTATGCCGAGACCAATCGCTTCGACTGGATCCGCGGCTATCACGTGGGCGGGAGGTCGCTGATCTGGGGGCGGCAGACCTATCGCTGGTCGGACCTCGACTTCACCGCCAACGCCCGGGACGGCGTCGGGGTGGACTGGCCGATCCGCTATGCCGATCTCGCCCCCTGGTACGACCATGTGGAGCGCTTCATCGGCGTGTCGGGGGGGGGG
>JAEYNH010000056.1 GCA_023412655.1 Pseudomonadota bacterium
AGGCCAGGCTGGCCGGTCGGCGCTTCGCCCTGCGCCTCCCGTTCGGATGCCTTGGCCCGCAGCCCGAGGCCGGCGCCGGCTACGCCTACGATCCCCCGCGCAAGACCCTGAAGGTCCGCGTGCGCCCCGAGGCCTGGACCGATGCGCCTTGGGCCCGGAGCCTGGTCGGCACGCCGCAGACCGAGGCCATCGAGGGCTTCTGGGTGCGCCGACCGTGGCTGCTGGCCGAGGCCTGCCCTTCCGCCGCTGGCGATCAAGCCGCCGTCACCGCTGAAGAATCACCGGCCGCCAGCCCCGAGACGGTCGGCCTCGCCCGGGTCTTCGAGGCGGGAGGTTCGCGCCTGCTGCGCCGTGCCGGCCGCGACTTCGAAGCGACCGAGAGGGTCCTTGACGGTGAGGCCCCGCCGGGACAGGGCGGGTTCCGCTTGGTCCTCGAGGGCCGCATCGGCGCGGCGGCGGGCGGCCCCATCCGCTGCCAGGCCGACCACCCGGATGTGCGTCCCGTGTGCCTGGTGATCGTGGATATCGATCGCGTGGCCTTCGAGGACGCGGACGGGCGTCAGCTGGCTGAGTGGCGGGACTGACTGGCCGGCCGCAGCATTCCCGTCAGTCCACGCCTCAATAGGTCACGGTCGCCGTCACCCGATCGCTATAGACCGCCGCCGGCGGCGTGGTCTGCGCCGGCGTCTGGCCGTAGACCGGGTAAGTCTCCTTGCTCCCCGTGCCCACGCCCTCCAAGTCCGTCGCCAGCGTCTGACCCCACGGCAGGGTACGGGCCTCGTCCTTATAGAGCCCATAGGTCACGGTATCCCCGCCCGCCGATGTCATTCGCCGATCCTCCGGCCCTGTTCCGCTCTGCCCATTGTCCAACGAGACGGCGTAGGCCGCGCCGGCCGCGCATTGGACGGTGAGCTGGGAAGTCGCCTGGACCGGGCTGCTCAGGGTTCCGATCTGGCCGAAGTTCAAGTCCGTCGTGCTGATGCGGCACGAGGGCCGCACCAGCGCGCGAACCTCGAAACTCGGGCGTATCGTACGAAAGGGGGTGAAGCCCGTGCAGTCGGTGTTGGCTCCTGCGTAGGGAATGAGGCGCAGGGCGAACTGGACCTCAGCACCCGAGAACTCGGACACGTAGTCGCCTTGCGGCACTCCCGCCTGATTTGGAAACAACCGCGCGTAAATCGGGACGTCCGCTTCCGGCGAGACGAGGATCCCGGTGCCCAGCAACACCCCCGGCGGGGCGCCATAGGCGCCGCCGATGTCGCCCCAGATCGTTGTCCGGCTGGCGTCCTGGTAGAGCTGGTAGGCCAGGGTCTCCCCGGTCGGGCCGACCATGTAGCGGACGGCCGACGCGGCGCCGCCGGAGCCGCTGCGCAGGCCCAGGCATGCCTTCACCACGTCGAACACCGGAACGTTGCTGCAGGAGATGTGGACGTTGGCCAGGGTGTCCACCGGGTTTCCCGACAGCAGGTCTGGCTGGCCGAAATCCACGTCGGTCACGCTAGCGGTGCAGTTCTGCGCCTGTGCCGCGCCCGGGCTGGCTGCGGCAATGACGAGTCCCAGGCCCAGCAATGCCAGGGCGCCGAGCAGCCGGGTCATGATAGCTGTCATTGCGTCCTCCCGTCGGTTGGGCGGCACACGACGGGGCCGATCCTCACCTGCTCGCCCGGACGGCGCTGATAGGTGAATGAGGCCTCGCACTCGGCGCCGTCCGGCGTGGTGACGACCACACGGTTGTTGGCCTCGAGGCGGTTGATCCACGCCTCGCCGTCATAACCCACGGCGAAGGTCTCTAGGTCGCCATCGCGGCGGCCCACCGACCCGACCGGCAGCGGGGCCTGAGTGGGATCGACGAGGACCACCAACGCCGCGTTGCTGACGTTTCGGACGGTGAAGTCGACCAGCACTGGCACCCGGCTGAAGGGCGCCACCAAGGTCTCCGTGCCGGCCAGTTCCACATCCACCGACAGGTCGGTGGGATCCACCGCGATCCGGTTGGGCGAGAATGCGGTCAGGTTCGGCACCAGCAGCAGCCCGCGCTTGTTGGTGCGGCCGACCAGCCGGTTCTCCTGCAGGACCGGAACGCCCGCTTGGCCCACCCTGACGACGGCGTAGCTGTCATAGCTGCGCCGCGCGAAGTGCAGATCCCGCGCCACGAAGCTCACCGAACCCTCGGCGCGGATACGGGCGAAGTTCGAACCGTCCACATGTTCGGCCAAGGCCTCGAGCTCGGCGGCCGGGGTCAGGTAACCCAAGCGCAGCCAGCCCTCGCGGCGATCCCCCGCCGCCAGGCGTGCAGCCACGCCCCAGTCACCCGTGGCGTTCAGGTCCCAGCGGGAGGCCTCCACGAAGCCATAGCTGTCGTCCCTCGCCCTGGCCGCGCCAACCTCGGCATAGCCGCTGCCGCCGAGGGGCACAGACAGGCCAACGAAGAAGCTGGCCCCATCGTCGTCATCGAAGTCGTAGGCGGCGTTCGCATAGAACGACACCCTGCGGAACGACTTGTTGAAGCTGAGCGTGGCGATCCTGGACCTGGTCGTCTCGCGGTAGGCGGAGAAGTAGTTGAGCCCGATGGACGCGCGGCCGGGCAGCGCCGCCGAGATCGAGGCCTGATCGATGCGGGCCGGCGGCCCGACGATCTCACTGAAGGAGCCGTCCCGCCGGGCGGTGTAGCTGGCAAGGTCGGTCAGGTCGCCCGATGTCCGCTGGGTCCTCAGGTACAGGCTGAAGCGCCGCGTTCGCCGCTCCACAGCCAGCTCAACCAGGCCGCCCCGGCCGTCATCGGCGGTGCTGCCGGCCACCGAGGCCGAGACCAGGAACTGGTTGGCGACGTTGAAGACCCCGCCCACGCCGGCCAGAGCCATCCCCTCGGCCGCCTCGAGGTGACCCTGCACGGTGATGCGGTTGCTCACGCCCCGGCGCACCGTCCCCGACACGAACGGCTTGTCATCGTAGTCGCTGGATCGAAAGCCGAAGCTGCGGCGGGCCACGCCCAGTTCAACGCTGTAGTCGGTCAGGCCGCGGGCCAGCAGCACGGGCGAGCTGTAGAAGGGCAGGACGGTGGTGAAGCGGCGTCCCGTGGGATCGGTGAGCACCAGGGTCGCGTCGCCGCGCCCATAGGCGAAGGCCGGCAGGCTGATTTCGAAGGGCCCGGGCGGCGCGTCGACCCTCAGCAACGGACGTTGGTCGAGCAGCAGCTCGGCCGTGGAGGGAACGGCTGCGGTGCCGGTGAAGCGCGCCACCGGGACGGTCACCAGATCGGGCCGCTGGCCAAAATTGCGTCTAAGCTGGACGCCGGCCATGCGCACCGGGCGGGTCCAGGTCAGGCCGCCTGTGAGGGTGTCCCCCGCGACGAAGGTCCGCAGATGGCGGGGGTTTTCGAACAGGTACCTGGACTCCAGGCGGATGATTTCGGCGTCGCGCGAGTTCGGCCAGCGCGCCAGCTGCGAGCTTTCCAGCAGCCCGAAACGGCCGAAGACCCGCGCATCGAACAGGCCCTGCACGCCATCATAGAAGCCGCCGCCGCCCTCCTTTTCCGAGCCGGAAACGTTGACCGCATAGTTGAGTATCATCCCAAGTGGGGGTCGGGTCGGCCGCGGCGGCGCGGGGGGCGTCGGGTCGAGATCCCGCCTCAGAAGCTTGTCGGGCGGCGCGGTGATGTAGATGGCCTGGGCCGCGTCGTCGTAGCGGTAGGTCACGCCCGGCAGGTCCTGCAGCGCGACGTCGAGATCGCTGTCCAGGCTGTCCGGAACAGCCAGTCCGATCTCCCGCAGGTCCTCCTTCGAGGTGCTCAGCCGCCCGTCGGGCGACAAAAGGAACGGCGCCAGCAGGTGCAGCGGCGCGTCGTTGAGGAACACCTCGAGCTGAAGGAGGACGTCCTCCTGGCTCGCCTGCTCCTCCTGATCGGCCTGATCCTTCGGGCCGGCCTGATCGCTGTCGACCTCCTGAGCGTACCCCGATGATACGACAGCGACGTTGAGGAGAACCGCCACCAAAACTCCGGCTGACCCGCTAACGAACCCCGCCACCGGTTAGCGACGCATTGATGCGCCCCCCATTGGACAAGGCCTCGAGCCGAAGCGGGCCGGCGCCCGGGGCCGCGTCGATTGGAAAGCGCATGGTCGATCCGGGGAGGATGTAGCCCACCAACCCGGGCGACTCGCTCACGACGCGATCGCCCTGCAGCACCCGCATGTCAGCAAGCCGCAGGTGCAGGCCGCCGCGGTTGGCCGCCCTCACCCAGTTGCGCCCATCCCGTTGCTCCAGCGACCAATCGACGATCGCCTGGCCGCGCGGCAGGTTCGAGAAGAACACCGGCAGGCGCTGCTGCACCACAAGCCTGACGCCTGTCAGGGTCGGGGTGGAGGCGTCGGGGATTTCATCGACGAGCAGGCGGTAGGCCTCCTCGCCGCGGTCGGGGCCAGCCGCCCCCCTCACCAGCCGCACCGTATAGCGCCGGTTGGGCTCCAGAACGGCCTGCGGAGGGCTGACCACCACATCGGTCGTTGGAGTCAGCACGTCCTCCCCGTTCTGCTGCGTCCATCGCATCACACGGAATTGCACGCGCAGGGGGCGGTTCTCGCCGTTGACGACGGTCACGTTGGCGGTGCGGGTCGCTCCGGCCACCTCCACGCTGACGGGCGTGACACGGATGTCGGAAGCCAGCGCCGCCGCCGGCGATATGAGCCCGACGGCCAGCGCGAGACAGAAGCCTTTTGATCGCATGTTCAAGGTTCCCTCCTTCAATAGATGACGCTGACGGTGACGGTGTCTTGATAAGCCTGCGGCGGCACCGACTGGACGGGCGGCACCCGGCCGTAGGTGGTGAAGGTCTGCAGGGCGCCAGTGCCCGTGGCTGCGACCCCTGAGCCGCCGCCGCCACCCTCACCCCAGATCGTGGTCCGACCGGAGTCCTGATAGATGGCGTAGTTGACCGTCGCCGTCGTGTCGGTGAGACCGGTCATGCGCCGCACCGTCGTCGTGGCGCCGGCGCCCTGGCCCGCGTTCAGGTCGATGTCGTAGGGGGTGCCGCTGGTGCACTCCACGCCGATGGAACCTGTGGCGTCGAGGTTCGCATTGATCACGCCCGCAGTGCCGAAATCGATCGGCGTGGTCGAGACGATGCGACAACTGTCCGTGACGGTCAGGGTGACATCGAAGGTCGAGGTGGTGGTGGTCTGCGCCGCCGCAGCGAGGGGGACGCCCAAGCCCGCAACGGATAATATAAGTAGACGATGGGCACGCATGGCGACCCTCCTTTTGCTCAACGCGTAAGGTTTTTCGACACCAACTCACACCGAGCATTCCAAAGTGCTGGATCACGCATTGGATTCCTCTTCTTTGAACTGCTTGTAGTATTTCTCCATCATATTGCGCGTGGCCTTGCCGATATTCGCGTAATCGACCTCGTTTAAGTTCGCGAGAGACACCCGCCCGGACGGTGACAGGGCGCCGAAACCGCCACCAGGCAGCAGGACGATCCCGGATTCCTTGGCCAGTTCGAACAGCAGGGTGCGCGGCTCGACGTTCTTCAGCAGCCACTCCACGAAGGGCTTGCCGAACGCCTTCTCGCTGAGATCGACGACGTCGAGCAGGGTGTAGTAGCCGACGTTGTTGGGGTTGGGATCGGGCGCCACGCCGATCTCGCGGTAGAGGGCATGCTCCCGAGCGCGGATCAGCCGCTTCATCGCCGCCTTGTAGGCGCCGGGCGTGTCCATGAGCGAGAACAGTGAGAACAACACCATCAGGGCCTGCTGCGGCGTGGACAGCCCGGCGGTGTGGTTGAGCGCCACCGTGCGGCTGTCCGCCACCAGACGATCGATGAACTTCAACTCGCGCGGCGTCGTGGTGATCGAGGCGTAGCGCCTGTCGAGTTGCGCCTTCTTCTCTTCCGGCAGGGCCGCGATGGCCCGGTCCAGGACATTGTCATGGTGGACGGCGATCGCCCCAAGACGCCAACCGGTCGCGCCGAAGTACTTGGAGTAGGAGTAGACGAGGATCGTGTTCTGGGGCGCCACCGCGAACAGCGAGACGAAGTCGTCGGCGAAGGTGCCGTACACATCGTCGGTCAGCAGGATCAGGTCGGGTCGGGACTTGGCGATGTCCGCGATCTGCTGAAGCGTCTCAGTGCTGATCTTCACCGATGGCGGGTTGCTGGGATTGACCAGGAAGAAGGCCTTGATGGCCGGGTCCTTCAGCTTGTCGATCTCGGAGGCCGGGTACTGCCACCCATGGTGGGGGTCGGCCTCGATGTTCACTTCGGTGAGCTCGTAGTCGTTGAGCGCCGGGATTTCGATGTACGGCGTGAAGATCGGCATGCCGATGGCGATGCTGTCGCCCGGCGAGAGCAGGTCGTTCTCGCGCAGGGTGTTGAAGATGTAGGTCATCGCCGCCGTCCCACCTTCGGTGGCGAAGATGTCGAACTGGCCGAAGAACGGGTACGAACCCGTCATCTCCTGGCGCAGGTAGTGGGCGACGATCGGCTCGGCCGTCTTCAGCATCCGGTCAGGCACCGGATAGTTGCAGCCAAGGATCGCCTCGCACATGTCATAGAGGAAGACGCCGGCGTCGTGGCCCAGTTGGTCCCGCACGTAGGACACCGCGCCCTTGAGGAATTCGATGCCCTCCACGCCGGTCTGCTCGCGGGCGTAGATCTCGAAACGGTCCTCGATACCCTGGAGCCGCGGAAAGCCCCCGAGCCCCTCGGGCATGTAGGCGAAGCTGCGCTCGGCCTCACGCATAGCGAAGAGGCCGAGGCGCCAGAAGGCATGCCGGGGCGTGGTCGCCAGGAAGTTGGGGTTCCCGCGGCCCGCGTTGAGCATCAACCGGTTCTCGACGCTGGACGCCAGTTTGATCAGTTCGTCCTTCAGTTCGAACGGGCTGAGTTGGGACAGCTTGTCGGTCTGGGTGTCCATGGGACGCCTCCGTGCGGAAGGTTCAGACAAGGCCGACGACCAGCGGGCCGAGCAGCGTCAGCAGCACATTGGCCAGGGCGTAGGTGATGGCGAATGGGACGGTCGGGACGTTGCTCGCGGCCTTGTCGAGCACGGCGCCGAAGGCCGGGTTGGCGCTGCGCGAGCCGGACAGCGCGCCGGCGAAGATCGCGGCGTTGTCGTAGCGCAGCACGTAGCGGCCGAAGAGCATGCTCAGCAGCAGGGGCAGCACCGTGACCACCACACCCAGCACGAAGATGGTGATGCCGTGCTGCTGGATGGTGGCGAGCGCCTGCTTGCCCGAATTCAGGCCCACCACCGTGACGAAGGCCGCCAGTCCGAACTCCTGCAGCAGCTGGCCGGCCGCCGGCGGCAGGGCGCCGAACATCGGCTGCTTGGCTCGCATCCATCCGAACAACAGGCCGGACAGCAGGGCTCCGCCGCCGGCTCCCAACGTCAGGGGGACATTGCCGACCCGGACCACGATCAGGCCGATCAGCAGGCCGACCACGATGCCCAGGCCCATGTAGACGAAGTCGGTCTTGTTGTTGGCTTCGAGCGGATAGCCGGCCGCCTTCACCGCCCGGGCTGTGTCGGAATCTGCGCCGTAGAAGGTGATCACGTCGCCATGCATCACCACCGTCTCGGGGAGTACCGGCAGGGGGCGGCCCATCCGCGTTATGGCCTCGATGTAGACGCCATGCCGCATCTGCGGATCGAGCTTGGCCTTCACCTCCGCGATGGTCATGCGGTTCATGTCCTTGCGGGTGAAGACCGCCTGGCGCGATTGCATGACCAGGGGCGGGCCCTGCGGATCGACCACCTCGGGTCCGATGTTCGGCGCCACGTCGACGATCTGCTGGCGCCGCCCGATGACCACGACCACGTCATCGGGCTGCAGCGTGGGATTGGTGGTCAGATCGAGCGGCTGGCCGCCCCTGAGCACGCGCTCGATCGTCATGGAATCGCTGGCCGCGCGCTCCAGCTCGGCAGGCGTGTGGCCGGCGCCTTCCTTCACCCGGAAGGCCCGCCCGATCAGGCTTGGCATGGCCGGTGTGACGCCGGGCGCCCGCGCCTCGTCGCTGCCCTTCAGCTTGGCTTCCTGTTCGAGCGATGCCTGGTGCAGGTCCTGCTTCATGAACCGCGGCAGGGTGCTGGCGCAGATGATGATCGCGCCGAGGGAGCCGAACACGTACGTCACGGCGTAGCCGATGGCGACGTTGGCCTGGAGGGTCGCGATGGCTTCCGGAGGAAGCGGCAGGCGGGCGATGGCGTCCCCCGCGGTGCCGATGATCGCCGACTGCGTGAGGCCGCCGGCCGCCAGACCGGCCGCAAGGCCCTTGTCGAGATGGAACATCTTGGCCAGCCCCACCACGGTGATCAGCGAGACCACCGCGAGGAACACCGCCAGGGCGATCTCCCTTAGGCTGGACTTGTTCAACGAGTTGAAGAACTGCGGCCCGCTGTTGTAGCCGACGGCGTAGATGAAGAGGGCGAACATCACCGACTTCACGCCGTCGTCGATCTGCACGCCGAACTGGCTGACGATCACCGCCATCAGCAGCGAGCCGCCCACGCCGCCCAGCTGGAAGCGGCCGAACTTGATCTTCCCGACCGCGTAACCGAGCGCGAGCGAGAGGAATAGCGCGGTGTTCGGCGACTGACTGAATAGCTGGTGCACCCAGTTCATGGCCGCTTTCCTCCTCGCTACCTCAGGTGGAACGCCAGGCCCACGACCACGGGCCCCAGCAGGGGCAGAAGCACGTTGGAGATGGCGTAGGTGACGGTGTAGCCGACCACCGGGATGGAGCTTCCGGAGGCGGTAATGAGCGCGCTGATGGCCGGCGTGCTGCACTGCTGACCGGCGATGGCGCCGAGCAGGAGCGGCGGGTCGAGCTTCAGGAACCTGCGCCCGATGAACAGGGAGAGAGTGGCCGGCACCAGCACGGCCAGTACGGCTGCGACCGGGAGCCAGACTCCGTATTGGCGGATCAGTCGCAAGGCGTCAGGTCCGGCCGAGAAGCCCACGGCGGCGATGAACGTCGCTAGGCCGAAATCCTTGAGCACCTGCGCCGCCGACGCGGGAAAGGCGCCAAAGCCCGTGTGCCGCGAGGCGTACCAGCCGACGACCAGCCCCGAGAGGAGACATCCGCCGCCAGTTCCCAGGGTGACATGGACCCCGCCAAGGGTGACGCCCAACGCCCCGATCAGTATGCCCGCGAGCACGCCCAGCCCCAGCATGACAAAGTCGGTCTTGTCGGCGGGCGGTGCAGGCTGGCCAAGCATCTGGCCGGCGGCGCTGACCGCGTTCTCAGGCCCGTACAGCTCCACCAGGTCACCGCTCTGGAGCACGGTCTCGGGCAACACCGGCACGGCATGTTCCAGCCGCACGATGCTGCGGATGTAGACGCCGCGCCGGGTGCCCAGGGGCGACAACTTGCGAAGGTCGGCCACGGTCCGGCCGACCACGTCCTTGTGCTTGAGCACATAGGCGCGGTGCACGAGGGGCAGGTCGGTGGCGTTGGTCGACGCGGCCTCAGGGCCTAGCCCCTCCGCTGCCTGGACCACCGCCGCCCGGTGTCCCACCAGCAGCAGGACGTCGCCCGGCTGGATCAACTCACTGGGGCCCGGATCGATGGTCGCCTCGCCCCGACGGATGCGCTCGATGGTCACGCTCCCGTCCCGGCCGGCTTCGAAGTCGGCGACGGACAGGCCCGCCGCTCCGCCCGCCACGAACGCGCGGCCGACCAGGTCCGGAAGGGCGCTTTCACCACCGACCTCGCTTTGCCCCATGCGCTTCGCCAGCTGGGCCGCCGAGGCCTTGAGGTCGATCCGCAGCAGCACGGGCGCCAGCTGGCTGGTGAACAGGACGATGGTGATGAGGCCGATCAGGTAGGTGATGCTGTAGGCGGTCGCGATCTGGGCCTGCAGCGACTGCACCTGGGCTGCCGGCACCGGCAGGCTCGCCACCGCCTCCGTGGCTGTGCCGATGACTGCCGATTCCGTGGCCGAGCCAGCCAGCAGGCCGGCGGCCGCCCCGGCGTCGAGCGACAGCAGGATCGTGGTGCCGATGACCACGCCCATGACCGCCACCACCTCGACCACGGACAGCAGGCCGAAGCGCCAGCCCTTGCGAACATTGGCGAAGAACTGAGGGCCGCCTGTGAAGCCGAGGGCGAAGATGAACAGCGCGAAGGCGATCGACTTGAGATCGTCGGACAGCCGCACCCCGCTGAGGCCCAGCACCAGGGCCACGATCAGCGTGCCACAGATTCCGCCGAGCTCGATCGGCCCCACCCTCAGCTTGCCGATCAGATGTCCAAGCGCCAGCGCCAGGAAGAGCGCCAGCGCCGGCTGCTGGACCAGCAGGGCGCTCATCGCACGAGGTCGTACTTCAGCGACGCCTGCAACCTCGTGACATCGGCGTCGCGCCCGTTCTGCAGCTCATGGCGACCGTAGAGGGCCTCGACCCCCACGGTGAAATTGGGACTGACCGCCCAGATGAGGTTCAGCGCGCCGTAGCCGCTTGATCGGAAGGCCGTGGGCACGAGGAGGTCGTCGCGCTCGAGGACCAGCGCGCTGCCCACGAGGTTGGATCGCCACTTCGGGCTCCAGTGATGCGTGTATGCGAGATAGCCGCCATAGGCTTTGAGGGGCCGTATCTTCCCGTCGGGCTCGACGACGCCGTCGTAGCCGAGACCGCCAAGGTCATTGAAGTAGCGGGCGATGCCGTCGCCATAGGTCAACCCGGCCATCAGGAAGTCCCCGTAGATCGTCACCAGGCCGGCGACGTTGAGGCCGTAGGCGAAGGCGGACTCGTCGCGGCGGCCATCGCTGTAACCGAGGTTCCGCGCGACGGCCGAAGCCTGCCAATGACCGCGCTTGCCCTCCCATCGCAGCGCGCCCACCAGATCCGGCGCAGGCTGCGTGCCATCCCAGGTGGCCGGCAGGGTTAGCTGAGAGTCGGGGTCTTCCAGCGACAGGGTGGCGGTGGCGCCGCCGCCGATCTTCCAGATCTGGCGGATTGCCGTGGTGCGTGCGAACGCCGAGCCGTTCGGCCCCTCGTCATCGAGGGTTTCGGGAGAGGCGTCCGCGTCCATGAAGGCGCTGTACCCATAGCCGGCGTAGGTGTTGCCGACCTGCCCGTGAGCCTGGCGCAGACGAAACGCGGTGCCGCCGTTGCTGCCGTAGAAGTCGTTCTCCAGGTAGAACCGCAGGGGACCGAGGGAACTGGGACGCCGCACGTCGAAGCTGAAGCGGGTGGCGTTGGCGTCGAGCTTGGAGTTCCGGGCATCGCCGGCGTCCACCGGGATGCTCGACGTGACAAACGTCCGCGGGTTGCCTGCCGGCCGGAAGTCGTAAATGGCGTTGACCTTCGCAAAGCCGCCCAGCTTCACCATGGTCTCGGTTCCGGGGATCGGAATGTAGCCCTTCAGGTCCGGATCGTTCGGCGGCGGGCGGGTGTCAGGCCGGGCCACGCCGGTCTGCTGGTCCCCGATCGTATCGCGTGGGGGGAGCTGGGACGGCGGAGTGGCGGCGCTCGCCTGTCGGGTCATCTGCGGCGCCGGCGCCTGCGGAGCCGGCGCTTGAGGCGCGGCGGTGCTGACAGGAGCGTCGGGAGCCTTGGCCGCGCTCGCCTCCAGGTCATTGAGGCGCGACTGCAAGGCGGCAACGGCCTTGCGCAGTTCTATCACTTCCTGGGCAAGTTCGGCGTCAGACGGGTTCTGCGCCATGGCAGGGGAGCCGATCACAACCACAGGTGCGGCCAGCAACGCGACGAACCGTGGGTGCGGCATATTATCTACCGGGGCTATTTCTCCACCCGAACCGCCAACCCATGGTTGTGGTTCCTGGCTGCCCCCTCATTTGCTGAATATTTCGACGTGTAGACGGCTCTTTTCGCAACCTTAGGTGATCCGCGACGCTGTAATTCCTGGCCTCCCGACCACCCGTGGTCGCAAGCGGAGGCGCGGGAGGACTCGCCATGCGCGCGTCTGGGCAGAGGTTCGGGCGATTGGGGCGCTGGTCCGTCACGCTCGTCCTGGCCGCCGCCGCGCAGGCCGCTCTCTGCCAGCAGGCCGCGGCCCAGGCCCCTGCTGCCCTGTCCTTCGAGGCGGCCAGTCAGCGGCTGAACGAGACCTCGAGCGTCGCGCGCGCGGCGGACGCCAACGTCACGGCGGCGCGTGAGACCGCCCGAGCGGTCGCCACCCTGAACCGGCCGACCATCTCGGTCGACGCCCAGGTCCTGCGTTACGAGAAGAGCTTCGACATCTCGCTGTCCGACGCGGCCAACGAGGCCGGATCAGTCGCGAGCCAGCTGCTGCCGGGGGTGATCGCGGACCTGCCCGGCGTCCCGGGCGACATCCTGCAGGCGATCAACAGCAGGTTGCAGACGGCCCTGCCGGAGTTCTTCTCCAGCCTTCCGGGCGTCCAACTGAAGATCACGGACACCGTCTTCCGTCCCGTCGTCACCGGCGTGATGCCCATCTACACCGGGGGCGCCATCCCGGCCCTGCGCGACGCCGCCGCCGCCAACGTCCAACTGGCCCGCGCCCAGCAGTCGGAGGCCAGCAACCTGCAGACTGTGGACCTGGTCCGCGCGTACTTCGGCCAGGAGCTGACGCGGCAGGCCCTGGAGATCGCGCGGGACACGCGGGATGGCTTCGACCTGCACCTGCGGAACGCCAAGGCTATGGAGCGCGAGGGCTTCCTCAGCGCCGGTCAGCGGTTGCAGGTCCAGGTGGCGCGCGACGCGGCCCAGCGCCAGGTCAACCGCGCCGAGCTTGAACACGATACGGCGGTCCAGAGCCTGGCGCACATGCTGGATGTCGCATCTACGGTCGAGCCCACCAGCCCGCTGTTCGTCAATTCCGCGCCGCTCGCACCAGTCGGCGACTTCATCGACGCGGGAGAGGCGGATCACCCCCGCATCGCCCAGGCCGCCGCGGGTCGCGAGCTCGCCGACGCCGGCGTCGACCTGGCACGTTCGCGCCTGCGGCCGTCGGTATTCGCCTTCGGGGCCTACAATCTTAACCAGAAGAACGCCCTGCCCATCGAGCCCGATTGGATCGTCGGGATCGGAGCCCGTTACACCCTCATGTCTTCCCTGGGCCGCGAGCGGCTGGTGAGCGCCGCGCGGGCGCGGTCGCGGGCCGCCGAGCAGGTCCAGCGCCAGACCCGCGACGACGTCCGGATGCTGGTCATCCGCGCCTACAACCTGGTGGAGCTCTCCCGCCTCCAGTTCCTGTCGCTGGACTCCAGCATCGAGGCGGCGACGGAGAACCTGCGCGTCCAGGACCTGTCCTTCCGCGAGGGCGAGGCCACGGCCTCCGCCGTGGTGGACGCACGCAACCTGTTGGGGACAGCGCGGCTGCAGCGGGCCGCGGCCGCCTATGAGTACGAACTGGCCCTGGCCGCGCTCCTGGCGGCCAGCAACCGCAGCGGCGAGTTCGTCAGCTACATGCAGCGCGCCGATCGCGTGGTCGCCCGATGACCAACGCCAGCCTCGCGCCCGATCCGGTCCCGCCCGCGCCGCACCGCCGCGGCGCCTTATCGACGAAGACGCTGCTCATCGCCTTGGCGGCGGCGGCGGTGCTCATCTTCCTGGCCGTAGGTCTCTACCTGGCCGCCCGGCCGCCCCCGCCGCAGATTCAGGGGATGGTAGAGGCCGAGACATTCACCGTGGCCACCAAGACGATCTCCCGCGTGGAGAAGATGCTCGTCTCCGAAGGCGATCCGGTCACCGCCGGCCAGGTGCTGGCGATCCTCTCCAGTCCCGAGGTCAAGGCCGGCGACGAGAAGGCCGCGGCGGCCCTGCGGAGCGCCGAGGCGCTGCAGGAACTCACCCGAGCCGGCGCCCGCGTCGAGGACATCCGCTCGGCGGAATCCGTGTGGCGCAGCGCCGAGGCGGCTGCGAACCTCGCCGCCAAGACGGCACGGCGAGCCGAGACCCTGTACGCCGAGGGCGTCATCTCCACCCAGCGCCGAGACGAGGCTGTAGCCGCGCGGACCGCGAGCGCAGCACAGGCGAACGCCGCCCGCCAGCAGTACCTGAAGATCGCCGCCGGGGCTCGCAGCGAGGAAAAGACGATCGCCGACGCCCAGGTGGCTTCGGCCCGAGCCGGTGTCGGCGAGATGGAATCCCTGGAGGCCGAGACGCGGCTGGTCTCGCCCGCGCCGGGCGAGGTCGCCGAGCGCTTCTCAAACCCCGGAGAACTGGTGCTCATCGGCGTGCCAGTGCTCACGGTGGTCGACCTCAGCAGGGTCTGGGTGTCGTTCAACTTGCGCGAGTCCGAGTTCCACGACCTGAGCATCGGCCAGACGCTGCGCGGCGACATACCGGCCCTGAACCTCAAGAACGTGCCGTTCCGGGTGAACTACATCAGCCCCGAGGGGGACTTCGCCATCTGGCGGGCCACCCGGCAGTCCCGGGGCTATGACGTTCGCAGTTTCGAGATCCACGCCAAACCCGTCAGTCCGGTCAAGAACCTGCGCCCGGGCATGAGCGTCCTTTTCCATTGGCCGGCGCGGTGACCTCCGGCACGGCCGTCTTCGTACGCGCCCTGCGGGCCGAGGTCGGCCATCTGAGCCGCAGCCGGTGGGACCAGGTCCTGCTGGTTGTCATGCCGCTCGTGCTGCTGACCGTGGTGGGCGCCATGCTCCTGGAGGGCGTGGTCCGTCAGGTTCCGGTGGCCGTGGTGGACCTGGATCACTCAAACCTCAGCCGCGCCGCCATCCGGAACATGGAAGCCAGCCCGACCCTCCGGGTCGTGGCGCAGCCGATCGACCTGGAGCAGGCCTGGCCCCTCATGCGCTCCGGCCGCATCTACAGCTTGGCCCTGATCCCCGACGGCGCCGAGAGCAGCGCCTTCCGCCAGCCGGACGCAGTGATCGTCTACTACAACGCCGCCTTCCAGACGATCGGCTCGCTCGCCGCCTCCGCCCAGGTCACGGCGCTCACCGACGCCGCCAAGCCGCTGATCGAGAAGCGGGCCCGGGCGGTCGGCGTGCCCGCGGCGCGGCTGAAGCTGCCGTTCGCCCAGGTCACCATCATCGGCAACCCGCAGCTAAGCTTCGAGCTGTTCCTCGGCGCCCTGATCGGCCCCGGCGTGTTGCACCTGCTGATGGCTTGCGCCTCGGTGATGGGGGTCGGCCGTGAACTGGAAGGCGGCTCCCTCAAGTCCTGGGCGGCGCGCATGGACGGGCGTCTCGCCTTCGCCCTGGCCGGGAAGCTCGTGCCCTACGTGGCGGTCTTCACCTTCTGGGGCGGGGTCTGGATCGCCTGGCTCTGCGGGTGGCGCGGATGGCCTGTGGAGGGCAGCCTGATGATGCTGCTTCTGGGTCTGCTGGCTTTGATGGCCGCCACCGCCGGGATCTCCGTGCTGCTGGTCACCTTGACCGGCGACATGGACTTCGCCTTCTCGGCCACGGCCGTCTACGCCGGCTCGGCCATCGCCTATTCCAACGGCACCCTGCCCCTGCTCCACGGCCCGGCCTTCGCCCAGTTCTGGAGCAACGTCCTGCCCTACAGCCACTATCTTCTGCTGCAGGGCCAGCAGATGGTACTGGGGGCCAGCCTCGAGGCGTCGCTGAAGCCGCTGCTGATCCTGCTGGGCGTCGCAACCGTGACCTTCGCGCCGTCTCCGGCCCTGGCCCATCGGCTGGCCAGACGCACGCCCAAGCCCGAGGACCTCAGCGTCGACCTTCCGGTGAACCGTTTCGGCGGCGCGTTCCTCGGGACGTTCACCGGCATCTTCACCCGCCGCCCGGTGTTCAGCACCATCCTGTTGGCGGTGGTGGCCTACGCCTTCTACTACCCGATGGCCTACCGGGGTCAGACACCCATCAAGCTTCCCATCGCGGTCGTGGACGAGGACCGTTCCGCCCTCAGCCGCCGCCTGGTGCAGGATCTGAACGCCACGCGCGCGGTCGACGCCACGGTGCTGGCGGCTTCCCCGCTGGAAGCCGAGGACATGGTCCGCGACGCCTATGTCGACGGCGTGCTGAACATTCCGGAGAACTTCGAAGCCTCACTGCTGCGGGGCGATGCGAAGGGTGTCGGCGTCTACCTCACTGGGGCCTACCTGGTTCGCGCCACAGCCATGGGTGACGCCGTCACCGGGGTGGCGACCGCCGCAGCGAAGGAGGCCCTTGCGTCGGTGAGCGACGCCGCCCGGTTGCTGGAGAACGCGCCCACGGTGGTGAAGCGTCCGCTCTACAACACCTCGGAAGGCTACGGCAGCTACGCCGTCCCGGCCGTCAGCGTGATCATCCTTCAGCAGACCCTGTTGCTCGGCTCGGCGATGCTGGCCGCCCTGCGCCGGGAGACCCGGGCGCAGGGGCTGCGGGCCCGCGGTTTCCTCGGCCTATGGTGCGCCCTGACCCTTGTGGGCTCGCTCTCCAGCGTTTTCTATTTCGGCTTCGTCTTCTGGTTCCAGGACTACCCCAGGCTGGGCGATCCTCTCGGCATCGCCATCGGCATCCCGGTTTTCGCGGCCAGCGCGTCGGCCCTAGGGCTTACCGCCGGCAGCCTCTTCGACCGACACGAGCGGGTCATGCAGATCCTGGTGGGAACGTCGGTGCCGCTGTTCTTCCTGGGCGGCGCCGCCTGGCCGCTGTTCCTGATGCCGACGCCGTTGGCCTGGTTCGCACGCCTCTTTCCATCCACCTCGGCCATCCAGCTGTTCGTGAAGCTGAACGCCGCAGGGGCCACCGTCGGCGAGGTGGCCCCGGAGCTCACCACGCTCGCCCTGCTGACGTTCCTCTGGGGCGCGGCGGCATGGGCGAGGCGGATATGAGGCTGGGGGCGAGCGCCCTTGCGTGTGCGCTCGCCGGCTGCGGTTAGCGGATGCGCCAGCCGACCATCAGCATGGTCAGGCCGTAGATCATCAGGTCGACGGCGACGAACAGGCCCAGCACCCAGAGGCCGGTGTCCGGCCAGCCGAAGATGATCAGGCCGCCCATGACCATCGAAACGAGGCCGCCGAGGATGCCAAGCATCTTGTCCCTGAAGCCGGGGAACCAGAACGACCAGATGATCCGGGCCAGGCCCATGATGCTGAGCAGGAACCCGATTAGCAGGGTGAGGCTCAGGGCGGCGCTCACCGGGTAGGCGATCATGATGACGCCCGCCGCCAGGTAGACGACCCCTAGCAGCAGGTTGAGCCATCGCGCCTGCCGCTCCCGAAAACCGAAGACCAGGTGCGCGATGCCCACCACGAATAGGAGGGCTCCGAACCAGATCATGCTGACCACTGTCAGCGCGAAGGTCATGAATAGGCCGATGACGCCGAGGATCAGGGCGAGGACGCCCAGGACCATCAGCCACACGCCCTCGCGATTGCGCTTGCCCGCGCCAGTTTCGACCGCTGTGGTCATTTTGAGCGCCCGCGTTTCGTCCTCGCCGGCATGGCAAGGCCCTATGTAGCGACTGAACGAACACCGTTCTCGAACGTTCCGACCTGAGCGCCAGATCAGGCCAGATCAGGCCGGCCAGAAACGCGTGGACAGGTCCGAAGATGAAGGCGCTCCAGGCACTCGTCATCATCCTCATGGCCGCAGCGGCGAGCGGCTGCGAGCGGAACGCGCCGACGGCGCCCCCGGCCCAGGCGCCGGTGAACGTCACCCCGCCTGCCAGCGTGGCGCCAGACTCCTTCGCCCCGATCGTCAAGCAGGTCTCGCCCGCCGTCGTGTCCATCGACACCCTTGCCCCAGGCGCCGACCTGCCTTTCGTGTTCGGCGACGGACCACCAGGCCTGTTTCCCGACATGGGCCAGGGGCCGGTGCGCCGCGGCTCGGGTTCGGGCTTCCTGATCAGCGCGGACGGCTATGTGGTCACCAATAACCACGTCATCGACGGGGCCCGGGAGATCATCGTCACCCTCGCCGACCAACGCCAGCTTCCCGCACGGCTCGTCGGCCGCGACCCGCCCACCGACCTTGCCGTCCTCAAGATCGATACCCGGGACCAGCCCTATGTGAGCTTCGCGAAGTCTGCGGTGCCCGAGGTTGGAGACTGGGTTGTGGCCGTCGGCAGCCCCTTCGGCCTCGGCGGCACGGCGACTGCCGGGATCGTCTCCGCCCGCAGCCGGGAAGTGGGCGAGGCCTATGTCAGCTACCTGCAGATCGACGCCCCAATCAACAGCGGCAACTCCGGTGGACCGTCCTTCGACCTCCAGGGCCGGGTTGTCGGAGTGAACACCGCGATCTTCTCACCCACGGGCGGCTCGGTGGGCATCGGCTTCGCCATCCCGGCGGAGCTCGCCGACCAGGTGACGCAACAGCTGGTCCGCAACGGCCGGGTCACCCGCGGCTATCTGGGGGTCAGCGTAGGGGACCTTACTCCGGGGATAGCGGCCCGGCTGGGAATCCAAGGACGCCGGGGCGCGGTCATATACGAGATCACCCGCGGCAGCCCGGCCGCCGGCGTGCTGCGCGCCCGCGACGTGGTCGTGGCGGTCAACGGAGAGCCGGTGACCGGCGCGGCCACCCTCACCCGCCGCATCGCCGACGCCGCCCCCGGCCAGAAGCTGGCCCTGCAGGTCCTGCGCGACGCCAAGCCCGTGGAGGTCTCCGTGGTCGCCATCGCCCGGCCCGCGGAGCTCACATCGTGACCGATCTCGGCTCCTCCGCCGGCACCCAGCTCCAGCGCCTCCTGGCCCTGGCCGAGGTTCGACCGCCGCTGCGCACGGCGGTGGTTCACCCCGTGGACACGCTCTCGCTGTCCGGGGCGGTAGAGGCGGCTCGCCGGGGCCTCATCGATCCGATCCTGATCGGTCCGGCCCGCCGGATCCGCGAAGCCGCCGACGCCGCCGAGCTCGACCTCACCGGTCTTGCCCTGCTCGATGTGGAGCACAGCCACGCCGCCGCCGCCCGCGCCTGCGAGCTGGCGTGCCGCGGGGAAGCGGCCGCGATCATGAAGGGCGCGCTTCATACCGACGAGCTGATGCAGGCTGCGGTCTCCAGCGCCTCCGGGCTCAGGACCGACCGCCGGATGAGCCACGTCTTCGTCCTCGACGTCCCAAGCTATCCGCGCCCCCTGCTCGTCAGTGACGCGGCCCTCAACATCGCCCCCGACCTCGACGGCAAGCGTGACATTGTCCAGAACGCCATCGACTGCGCCCGCGCCATGGATGTCGTGGAGCCGAAGGTGGCCGTCCTCTGCGCAGTGGAGACGGTCAACCCGAAGATGGTTTCCACCCTGCATGCCGCCAGCCTCTCCAAGATGGCCGATCGGGGCCAGATCGTCGGCGGACTGGTGGACGGCCCCCTGGCCTTCGACAACGCCATCAGCAGCGAAGCGGCCGAGGCCAAACGCATCTTCTCTCCTGTAGCCGGGCAGGCTGACGTGCTGATCGTGCCCGACATCGAGTCCGGCAACATGCTGGCCAAGCAACTGCTCTACCTGTCCAACGCCCAATCGGCGGGCATCGTCATGGGCGCCCGGGTGCCTATCATGCTGACCAGCCGCTCCGACCCTGAAGCCTCGCGTCTGGCGTCCTGCGCGCTGGCCATCCTGGTGAGCCAGCACCAGCCCAGCAAATCCCTGCGATGAGCGCGCCCCGGCTGCTGGCCCTCAATGCGGGGTCGTCGAGCCTGAAGTTCGCCATATACGAGGCCGCGCCCACGCTTCCCCGCCTGATGTACGGACAGGTGTCGGGACTGGGCGCAGGCCCCCGCCTGCGTGTCACCGCCGGCGACCAGTTGCTGGCCGACAAGCCCCTGGAGGCCGAAGGCCTCGACGCCACGCTCGAGCGGATGTTCCGCTGGCTGGCCGACGAGAACTGGAGCCCCGGCATCGCCGCCGTCGGCCACCGCATCGTCCACGGCGGCCTGGAGTTCCGCGCCCCCACCATCCTCAGCGCCGATGTGATGCAGCGCCTGGAGGCCCTGGTAAGCCTCGCCCCGCTGCACCAGCCGTTCAACCTTCGCGGGGTGGCCATGGCCCGGGCCCACCTGCCGGACGCTCTGCAGGTGGGCGCCTTCGACACCTCCTTCCACCTCGACCAGCCCGAGGTCGCGCGCCTCTACGCCCTGCCCCGCAGCCTGCTCGCCAAAGGCATACTGGCCTACGGCTTCCACGGCCTCTCCTACGACTATGTCTCCCGGGTGCTGCGCCAGGATCCCGGCGCCGGCGGCCGGGCCGTCGTGTGCCATCTCGGCAGCGGGGTCTCGCTGTGCGCCATGCGCGCGGGTCGAAGCGTCGCCACCACCATGGGCTTCTCCGCCCTGGACGGCCCGCCCATGAGCACCCGCAGCGGCTCCCTCGATCCGGGGGTGATCCTGCACCTCCTTCAGATGGAGGGCATGAGCGGAGAGGAACTGACCGACCTGCTCTACAATCGCTCGGGACTGCTCGGCCTCTCCGGTCTCAGCGGCGACATGGCGGTGCTGCTGGAGGCGCCCGACCCGGATGCGAGACAGGCCGTGGAGGTGTTCGTCTATCGGGTGGCCCGGGAGATCGGCTCCCTCGCCGCCGCCCTGGGCGGGCTAGACACCCTGGTGTTCACGGCGGGCATCGGCGAACACGCCGCCGCCATCCGCAGCCGCATCGCCGAACAGTGCGCATGGCTGGGCGTGCGACTGGACGAGGCGGCCAACGCCTCCGCCGCCCTTGAGATCAGTGGGGACGCAAGCAGCGTACGCGTCCTGACGATTCCCACCGACGAACAGCTGGTCATCGCCCAGTCGGTGGCCGAGCTTGTGACCGGCTAGGCCTTTCAGCGCCCGCGTCGCACGCGGCTGGGCCGACCGGAACTGGCGTGCACAGGCGACGGTTTAACCTTCGACAGGATGGAGGACGCCCATGGCGAACATGCGCGCTGCCGTGGCCCATGAGTTCGGCGGTCGTCTGACCATCGACGAGGTGCCCATACCCGAGCCGGGTCTGGGCGAAGTCCTGGTGAAGATCGCCGCCACCGGCGTCTGCCACACCGACTTGCACGCCGTGGACGGCGATTGGCCGGTCAAGCCGATCATGCCGCTGATCCCCGGTCACGAGGGCGTCGGGCACGTCGTCGCCGTTGGCCCGAACGTCCCCGACATCAAGGAAGGCGACGCGGTGGGGATCCCCTGGCTGCATGATGCCTGCGGCCGGTGCGAGTACTGCCAGACCGGCTGGGAGACGCTCTGCGAGCGGCAGCACAACAGCGGTTACAGCGTCAACGGCACCTATGCGGAATACGCCATCGCGAACGCCGCCTATGCGGGCCACATCCCTGCCAACGCCGACTTCCCGCGCATTGCGCCGATCCTCTGCGCCGGGGTGACCAGCTACAAGGGCCTCAAGGAAACCGAGGCCAAGCCCGGCGAATGGGTGGTGGTGTCCGGGATCGGCGGCCTCGGCCACGTGGCCGTGCAGTACGCCAAGGCCATGGGGCTGCACGTGGCCGCCCTCGACGTCGCCGACGACAAGCTCGAACTCGCCGCCGAACTTGGCGCGGACGTCGTGGCCAACGGCGTCACCGAGGACGCGGTCGCCAAGATTATCTCGGCCACCGGCGGGGGCGCTCACGGCGTCCTGGTGACGGCCGTCTCGCCAAGCGCCTTCTCCCAGGCGATCGCCTGCGCCCGCCGGCGCGGCACCGTGGCCCTCGTCGGCCTTCCTCCGGGCGAATTCCCCACGCCCATCTTCGACGTGGTCCTGAAGCGCATCACCGTCCGAGGCTCCATCGTCGGGACGCGGAAGGACCTGGCCGAAGCCTTGGCCTTCGCCGCCGAGGGCAAGGTCAGGGCGACGGTGGCCGTGGAGCCGCTCGAGGCGGTCAACGATGTCCTCGACAGGCTGCGCCACGGCAAGGTGGACGGCCGGATCGTGCTGGAACCCTAGGCCCGCCGCGGCGCGGCCTAGTAGGTGACAATGCGCCGTCTGACCGGAGCGTCCCGCTCCACCGTCTGTTCCTCCGTCACCTTGTAGGACGAGCGCGCCTCGCACTCGACCTTGACCGGTGTGCGCACCAGACTGGGCTTCTCATCCGAGGACTGGCTCGGCGGCCGCTCCGCCTCCGCCCGCACCCGGCAGGTGTCGACCACCTGAAGCCCCACCCGGAGGCTTCCCGCGGCCGTTCCCGCCCAGGCTGCTCCGGCCAGGCCCATCACGCCGCCAAGCACCGCAATCCCAATCGCCGTCCGCTTCATACTTTTCCAACCCGCAGGCAAGGGCCGCGCTGTCGGCGCCGCCTTTGCGTGCTCACAAACCTGACGGGACGGCCTTTAGGGGACTTGTGCTGACAAAGTCCGAAGATCAGTCCCGGCTGCGCGGCGCTCAGCGGCGCCATACCTCGATGCCTTCCTTGAAGGTCGCTTGCGGAAGGATGGACGCCAGGCTGTCAGGCTCGGCCGTGAGCGGGTTACGGTCCAGGATCACCAGGTCGGCCAGCTTGCCCCGGGCGAGGGAGCCCTTGCGGCCGTCCTCGAAGTGCTGCCAGGCGGCCCATATGGTCATGGCCTTGAGGGCCACCTCCACCGAGACCCGCTCGTCCGCGCCGAGGATGTCTCGCGAACGGGTGCGGCGGGTGACCGTCGCCGACAGCACCCTCATGGAGTCCGGGTTGGCCACCGGCGCGTCATGGTGGGTGGTGAACCTCATGCCCCGCCGAAACGCCGAAGCGCAGGGCGAGATGGTCTCCGCCCGACGCGGCCCGAGGACCGACTCCCGATGCCAGTCGCCCCAGTAGAAGGTGTGCATGGGGAAGAAGGACGGGACGATCCCCAGCTCCTTGATGGCGTCCAGCTGGTCGATGCGCGTGGTCTGCCCGTGCACCAGGACGGGACGCCGATCCCCCGCCCCACGACGGTGCGTGGCGTCCCGCACCGCCCCGATCAGCAGGTCGATCGCAGCGTCGCCATTGGCGTGGACTTCGATCTGCCAATCATTTCGGAAAGCGAGCTCGACCGCATCCAGCGCCTGCTGCTCCGTCACCGCTGGATAGCCTCGGTAGGAGGCGGGCTGTCCCGGCGGCGGGACATAGTAGGGCTGCGACAGCCAGGCGGTCTTGGCCTGGGGCGAGCCGTCGAGGGTCAGCTTGACGCCGCCGATGCGATACTTGCCCACATAGTTCGGGCGATACAGCGGCGTCGCCATCACATCGGTCGACGTCAGGATGTCCGGGAACGACAGGATGTCGATCGGCAGTTCCCCGCCGTCCGCGAGCTTGCCGATCATCCGGCAGGTGTCGGTGGAGGAGCGCCCGTCCTGCGCGGTCGTATATCCGAAGGTGGAATAGAAGCGGGCGCCCTCGCGGATCATCTCCAGGTTCTCTTGCTCGTTCAGGCGCTTGAACAGGACGCCCATGACCTGGAACAGCGCGTTTTCCTGCATGACCCCGTTGGGCTGCTGCGAGCCCGGCTCGCGGACGAAGACGCCGCCCTCGGGATTGGGCGTCGCGTCCGTGACGCCCGCCGCGGCCAGGGCGGCGTTGTTGGCCGAGCCAACATGGCCGGACTGGTGCAGGAAGAGGATCGGGACGCTCTCGGATATGGCGTCGAGTTCCTCGGCGGTCGGGTCCCGATGCTCCTTCAGCTGGGACTCGTCGTAGCCGAAACCGATCACCAGCTGGGTTTCACGAACCAGCGCCTCGTTGGCGTCCATCCAGGCCCGGGTGATGCGCTGCAGGGCGGCGATGTCGGTCCCCTCGCCGTCCGGCGGCGGCAGCAGGTTTGCGTAGCGCGCCTGCAGCCCGACCAGCGGCACATGGCCGTGGGGATCGAAGAAGCCGGGCAAAAGGGTCTGCCCGTCCAGGTTCATCGTCCGGGCTCCCGTCCCGGCCGCGCGCCGGGCCTCCGCCAGAGCGCCCACTGCGACGATGACGCCATCGCGGACCGCGATGGCCTCGGCGGTCGGCATGGCGTCTTCCATGGTCAGGATGGGGCCGCCGGTGAAGACCATGGGCGGGGCGCGCGGCCCCGTCCGGGTCTGCGGGGCGACCTGCGTCCATGCCCTGCCCTCCGGCAGCAGGCTGGAGCCCGCCAGAGCCGCGCCCCCGGCAAGCAGACTGCGACGGCTGGACAGGGCATGGGTCATGTGAGCGCCTCGTTGAGCCTTGCTCAACCACATGCCCAACGCCCGCCAGGGTGAGATAGCTCCGAAGCCCTCCCGCGCCGGCGCGGGGTCAGTCGACGCCGACGGCCATGTTGTCCGGCCGGCGCGGATCCGAACCGCCGTAGAACACCCCCTCGTCGATGACGATCGATTGGGTGGAGCCCATGGCCAGCGACGACCGGGTCCCGTGACCGCGGCGCTCCATGAGCCTGAGGATGTCCGGCGGGAAGCCGGGCTCGAACTCGATGGGCGTGTTGCTGGCGGCCTGGAAGATCCGCGGACGCGCCGTGGCTTCGGCGATGTTCAGCTTGTGGTCGATCACGTTCATCAGCAGCTGCGCCATGGCCGAGATGATGCGTGTCCCGCCCGGAGAACCCGAGGCCAGCCACGGCTTGCCCTGCCGGAAGGCGATCACCGGGGTGATGGTCGTGACCACCCGCTTGCCGGGCGCGGGCAGGTTCGCCGGCTCGGCGGAGCTCCAGTTGAAGTTCGCCATGGCGTCGTTGAGGAAGAAACCGGTGCCCGGGGCCATCACGTGCGCGCCATAGGACGAGCCCAGGGTGTAGGTGTTGGACACCACGTTGCCTTCGGCGTCGGCCACGGAGAAATGGGTGGTGTCCCGGCTCTCGAACAGCAGCGGATCGCCCGGCAGCGCCTCGGCCGCCATAGCCCGCTCAGGGTCGATGAGCCTTGCCCGTTCGGCCGCGTAGGCCTTGCTGGTGAGGCCCCGCGCGGGAGGCGTGTAGTGCGGATAGCCGCCCATGTACCGCGCCCGATCGGCGAACATCAGCTTCATCGCCTCGGCCGTGACGTGCAGCGCCTGGCTGCTGTTCTGGCCGTATTCGGCGATGGGGAACCGCTCCAGCACGTTCATCAGGCCGCAGAGCAGCACGCCCGCCGAGGGCGGCGGCGCATAGGCCATCTGCACGCCGCGATAGTCGCAGGCCACCGGATCGGCCCAGCGCACGCGGTAGCCGCGCAGGTCGTCCATCGACAGCACCCCGCCGCCGGCCCGGACCCCAGCGACCATCCGCTGGCCGAGCTCTCCGCCATAGAAGGCCCGGCTGCCATGGTCGCGCACCTGGCCCAGAGACCAGGCGAGGTCCGGCTGCCGCAGCAGCTCGCCGGGCCGGTAAACCCCGCCGTCGGCCTTGAAGAGGCTGGTGCGGGTGGGCGGGTCCATGGTCAGACCCTCCTGCTGCAGCGCCAGGCCGTGGATCAGCTGGTCGGTCACCCGGATGCCATCGGCGGCCAGGCGCACCGAGGGTTCCACCACCTCGCGCCAGGGCAGCCGCCCATAACGCTGGTGCATCTCCGCCAGCCCCAGCACCGTGCCCGGCACGCCGACGCCCAGGTGCGAGTAGCGCTTGGCGGGATCGAGCTTGCCGTCGTCCCCGCGGAGCAGGTCCTTGGTCGTGCCGCCGGGCGCCTGCGGGTAGTAGTCCAGGGCGTAGGTGCGCCCCTCCTTGGCCACGTGGATCAGGGCGAAGCCGCCCCCGCCGAGGTTGCCCGCCTGGGGCAGCGTCACCGCCAGGGCGAAGCCCGTCGCCACGGCCGCGTCCACGGCGTTGCCGCCGCGGGCCAGGATCTCGGCGCCGACCTTCGAGGCCAGCGCGTTCTGGCTGACCACCATGCCCTTCCGGGCGATCGTGGGGTGATGGATCGCGTCGTACTCGAGGATGTAGTCGAAGCGCGGCGCCGGCTTGGCCGGGGGGGCGGCCACAGCCGCGCCCCCAACCAGCAGGGCCGCCAGGGCCCCCGCGATCAGACGCCCGGCTGTGGCCCGCCCCATCCTCAGAACGCCTTCGAGACTTCGAGGTACCAGAACCGGCCCCGCGGATTGTAGAGGCTGGTGTAGAAGCCGAAGAGCTGGTTCGCCAGGGGCGGGTCCTTGTCGGCGATGTTGTTCACCCCCAGGCGACCCGAGACGCCTTCCAGCGGCCCTTCCGACGGCGCGTACCGCACCGAGGCGTTGAAGGTGGTCCACGACTTCACCGGGAAGTTCAACGCGCTGGTGTCGTAGATGCGCGAGATGTGCACGCCGCTGCCGGTCACCTGCCAGTCGCCGCCCGTCCAGATCACCGTCGCCGAGGCCCGGGTCCGCGGGTTGCCGTTGAGGCCGAGCTGCGACCCGCCCGCCGCCGTCGACAGGCCGGCGGCCACCAGGGCCGCCGCTTCCGGCGAGGGCGACTGATAGAACTTGCCGAACACCGAGACGTCGGCGTTCACCCGGAAGTCCCCGAAGCCATCCGTCGGCACGAGGTAGCTGACCCCGAAGTCGGCCGCCTCCACGGTGCGCGCGTTCAGGTTCTGGAAGATCGCCTGGACGTTGGTGACCTGACCCGCGGCGTTCCGCGTGACCAGCGGATTGGCGCCGCCGCCGCCCAACCGGCCCACCGCGTCGAGGTTGATCTGATCCTGGGTGGAGAGCACGCCCACCAGGCCCGTCTGCTTGATGCGCCACCAGTCGGCGGTCACCACCAGGTTGCGGATCGGGGTGAGGACGAGGCCGACGCTCACCGTCTTGCTGTCCTCGGCCTTCAGGCGGTCATTACCGGAGCGCGATTCCGACACGTCGCCGCGGAAGGTGGCGCAGGCGCTGCGGTCGATGGCTCCGATGGTCGTGGCGCCCTGCGCCTGGGCGCAGCGGAAGAGGTCCGTCTGGTTCTGCTGCACGCGCACGGCCGGCGCGGCGTTGATCTGCTCCAGGTTCGGGGCGCGGAAGGCCTCGGAGTAGGAGGCCCGCAGCTTCACCGCCTCGATGATGCTCCAGCTGGCCGCGATCTTCGGCTTCAGCACCTCGTCCTTGGTGTCGCCATAGCGCTCGTACCGCGCCGCCGCCTGCAGCTCGAAGCTGCGCATCAGCGGAACGCCGTCCTCGGGGCGCACCAGGGTCGAGCGCAGCTCGGTGTAGGCCGACAGCACATGCCGGTCGCCGTTGGTGTCGAAGGTGGGGCTGGTGCCCACCACGTCGCTGGTCAGGGCGCCGGTGGGCGTGCGGTAGCGGATGGTCCCGTTCACCCGGGGATCGCGCTGGTCGTCATAGCTCTCGTAGCGCCACTCCAGGCCCGAGGCGATGCCGATCTCGCGGCCCGCGATGGTCAGGGCTGCGGGGTTCGAAACCTCGGCGCTCAGCAGGCCAAGCTCGGTGACACTGCGACGGGTCACGTCGATGCGCAGCCGGTCGACCACGGCGGCCGAGTTGAAGGTTGCATCGCCGAACCGCGGCGTGGCGGGATCGCCGCCGTTGAACGGGTTGTAGGCCGTGGCCGGGTCCGAGCTCGCCAGAGCCGCCTGCAGGGCGGTGTTGCTGACCCGGTTATGCTCGGTGTCGACCGTCTTGGCGCGGCTCCAGACACCGGAGGTTTCCCAGTTCCAGTCGCCGAGCTTGCCCTTCAGGCCCAGCACGGCGCGGTGCTGGTGGTTGTCCACGTCGAAGCTGCGGTCGCCCACGTCCAGCACGTTGTAGCCGACCAGGGTCACGTCCTGGGCGGGACCGGTGTAGTCGGCCAGGCGGCCGGGGCCACTGCCGAACGGGTTGTAGGGGTTGTCCCGGGAGACCACGAGCGGGGCGTCGGTGAGCAGGGTGCTGCCGCCCCGCTCCGCCCGGGCGCTGGCCCGGTAGTACAGCAGGTCGCCGAAGACGGTGATGTTGTCGGTGAGTTCGTGGTCGAACACGCCCATGACGCTCCCGCGGGTGGTCCGCGGGATCATGGTCCGGACCGGGCCCTCGTCGGTCCGCAGGGCCGACGGCAGCGTCGAGGAGCCCCCGTTCAGACAGACGCCGGGGGTCGCGGTCTGCGCCCGCGAGCCGGCGAAGCTGCAGGGCTGCACGAAGAACGTGGTGAAGCTGGCGCCCAGGCCGGTGATCGGCGTCGCCACCCGCGCGGTCGCCCAGGGCGACTGGCTCTGGGTGCGGTTGAAGTAACCCGCGTACCGCGCGTCCACCCGGTCGCTCAGGTCGTCGGTGGCCGCATAGTCGCGATCGGCGCCCGGCATGTCCGTGTTGTGGAAGATCTGCCCGAACACCGCCACATGGGTCCGCCCCTGGTTCAGCGACGTGCCGACCTTGAACGACAGGTCCTGCTCCTTGAAGTTCGTCCCTTCCGACGCCCCATAGCGAGCCGTGACCTGGGCGCCCTCGTAGTTGCGGTCGAGGACGAAGTTCAGCACGCCGGCGGTGGCGTCCGAGCCGTAGAGGGCGCTGGCGCCGTCACGCAGAACCTCCACCCGGCGCAGGGCCGAGGACGGGATGGCGTTCAGGTTGACGATCTGCACGGGGACCGTGCCGCCTTCCTGCTGGCTGGTGGGGTGCAGCACCATCCGCCGGCCGTCCAGGAGCACCAGGGTGTTGCCCGAGCCGAGGCCGCGGAGGTTGGCCGAGGCCACGTCGCCCCGGGCGTTGTTGGGGCCCTGCACGCCGCTGTTGAAGGCCTGCGCCCCGCTCTGCGGCAGGCGGCCGATCAGCTCGCCGGTGCTGGCCGCGCCCTGGGCCTGGATCTGGGTCTGATCGAGCACCGAGACGGGCGCTGCGCCGGTGAGCGCCGCGCCGGCGATCTTGCTGCCCACCACCACGATCTCGTCCACGGCGGCCGGCGCCTCGGTCACCGTCACCGGGGCGGGCGCGGCCCGCGTGGCCGCCGGGGCGGGATTGGAGATCGGCGTCAGGGCGGGGGCGATGACGATGGTGCGCCCCGCCGTCTGGGCGCGCAGGCCCGAGCCGCGCAGCAGCTGGTCGAGGGCCGCGCCAAGCTCATGCTCCCCCTTCAGGCCGGCGACCCGCTTGCCGTTCACCAGCGCCGGGTCGAACAGCACTTCCCGGCCCGACTGGAGCGCGTACTGGCGCAGGGCCGCCTCCAGGGTCTGCGCCGGAATGTCGAAGTTGGCGCGCGCCACCTGCGCGAACGCGGGCGCGGCATAGGCCGCCACGGCGGCGCTCGCCAGCGCCGCGGCCTTGATCCCCATATGCATCCTGAAAACCCCCAACCGTCACTTTCGTTGGTTGGATGACGCCGGTTCGGCGAGGGTCCTCACCCCCCGGACGAAATTTTCTTTCGGGGCCGCCAGGTCACGTGCGCCGCCTGGCCGGAGCGCGTGACCTGCACCGGGTGGGTCAGCGGCAGGGCGTCGAGGAAGCCCGAGCCCTCCCCGGCCTCGAACACGCCGCTGACGCGCAGGGCGCTCAGGCCCGGATCGTCCAGGATCATCGGGGTGCGGCGGTAGCGGTTCATCTCGGCGACGGCCTCGCCCAGCGTCGCGGCCTCGAACTCCAGCCGCCCGGCCCGCCAGTCCCCGGCCACGGGCCCGGCCGCCTCCAGCCGCACGTTCGCTCCGCGCACGTCCGCCCGCTGGCCCGCCGTCACCGTGGTCAGCGGCGTGCGGTCGGCTGTGGCCACCACCACCGCGCCTTCCGACACCGCCACCTGCAGCCCCTCCGCCGCCGCGCGCACGTTGAACGAGGTGCCCGTGGCGGTCACCGTGTGGGCCCCTGCGGTGACCACGAACGGCCGCCCGGGATTGGGCGCCACGTCGAACCAGGCCTCACCCGAGATCAGCCGCAGGCTGCGGCGCTTGCGGGTGTATTCAACGGCGAGCTCGCTGGCCGTGTTGAGCATCGCCCGGGAGCCGTCCGCCATGGTCACCGTGGCGCGCTCTCCCACATCGGTCCGGTAGATCTGCACGTCCGCCGGCTGCCGCAGACCCAGGACGGACAG
>JAEYNH010000019.1 GCA_023412655.1 Pseudomonadota bacterium
GTGCGGACCGTGGCCGCGGCCCTGGACCGCCGGCCCCAGGGCGAGGCGGTGATCGCCGGGATGGACGCGCGCCTGGCCCGCGCCGCTGGCGCCTGGGGCAGCGCCCGTGCCCTCTACATGACCCCGGGCGGCGTCACCGCCGGGCCGGGCACCCTGGTGGACGCGATCATGCGCGCGGCGGGCATGACCAATGCCGAGACCCGCCCCGGCTTCCACACCATCTCCCTGGAGCAGCTGGCGCTGGAGCCGCCCAGGACGGTCGTCCTGGGCTTCTTCGACACCTTCCAGCTTTCCGGCGACAGCTGGGGCGTCGGCCGCCACCGGGTCCTGCAGCGTACGGCCGCCGAACGCCGGGTGGCCAGCCTGCCCGGCGCCCTGCTGGGCTGTCCCGACTGGGGCGCCGCCGAGGCGGTGACGCTGCTGGCCGACAACGCTCCGTCCCGGAGGAATGGGCGGTGAGGCCGCTCACCCTCAACCTGCTGCTGGCCCTGGCGGCCCTGGCCTTCGCCGTGGCCGGCGTGCTGCTGGGCGAGACCCGGCTGACGGCCGAGCAGTTCGCCCAGGCGTTCGGCGATCCGTCCTCGGGGCCAGGCGTGGTGCTGTGGGAGATCCGCCTGCCGCGCACTGCCGCGGCCCTGGTGGTGGGCGCCGCCCTCGGCCTGGCCGGCGCGGTGATGCAGGGCCTGCTGCGCAACCCCCTGGCCGACCCCGGCGTCCTCGGGGTTTCGGGCGGCGCCGGCCTGGGCGCGGCCCTGGCCATCTCCCTCGGCCTGGCCGGCGCGCCGGGCGCCATCGAGGCCGCAGCCCTGTCGGCGGCCCTGCTGGTGGGGGTGCTGCTGACCGGCCTGGCCGCCCGGTTCCGGGAACCCGAGACCCTGATCCTGTTCGGCGTGGCCCTGTCGGCCTTCCTGGGGGCGCTCACTTCGCTGGTGTTCAACCTCTCGCCGTCCCCGGTGACGCTGGCCGAGGTGTTCGCCTGGCTGCTCGGCTCGGTGGCCAACCGCGACTGGATGGACATCGCCCGCCAGGCCCCCGCCTTGCTGGTGGGGGCGGGGCTCTGCCTCTACGCCGCCCGGGGCCTCGTCATGCTCACCCTTGGCGAGGAGGCGGCGGCGCTTTCCGGCCTGCCGATGGCCCGGCTGCGGACCGCCGCCGTCGCTGGCGCTTCGCTGCTCACCGGCGCGTCGGTGGCGATGGCCGGCATCGTCGGCTTCGTGGGACTGGCCGCGCCCCATCTGGTGCGCGCCGGGGCAGGGGGCGATCCTGGCCGCGTGCTGCTGCCCTCGGCGCTGGCCGGCGCCGTCCTCCTGGCGGCGGCGGATCTCGCCGCCCGCCTGATCCCCACCGACCTCGAGCTGAAGCTGGGGGTCGTCACCGCCCTGTTCGGCGCCCCGCTGTTCGGCCTCATCGCCTGGCGGGCGGCCCGGAGCTGGCGCGGATGACCCCGGCCCTGGCCCTTCACGGCGCCGTGGTCCGCCGCGGCGAGGCCCTGGCGCTGGATGGCGTCAGCCTGCAGGTGCTGCCCGGCGAGATCCTGGGCATCGTCGGCGCCAACGGCTCGGGCAAGACCACCCTGCTGCGGGCCGGTCTTGGCCTCGTGCGCCTCGCGGCGGGCCGCGCCGAACTCGCCGGGCGCGAGGTGCGCACGCTCTCCGACCCGGAACGCGCCCGGCTCGCCGGCTACCTGCCCCAGGAGCGGCACGTGGGCTGGAACATGACCGCCGAGCGGATCGCCAGCCTCGGCGCGGCCCACCTTCGCCCGGCCGAGGCCCGACGGCGGGCCGGCCTGGCCCTTGGGCGGGTCGGCCTGACTGCGCTCAAGGATCGCGGCGTGCTGGAGATGTCGGGCGGCGAGCGCGCCCGGGTGCTGCTGGCCCGGCTGCTGGCCACCGAGGCCCCGCTGCTGGTGACGGACGAGCCCATCGCCGGCCTCGATCCTGACGCCCAGCTGCTGGCCCTGGACCTGCTGCGGGAAGAGGCGGGGCAGGGCCGCGCCGTGGCGTTCACCCTGCACGACCTCGCCCTGGCGGCCCGTTACTGCGACCGGCTGGCGGTGCTCAGCCGTGGCCGGATCATCGCCGACGGCTCGCCTGATGAGGCCCTCACGCCGGAGGTGCTGGCTGAGGCCTTCGGCCTGGCCGGGCGGCTTGAGTTCACGCCCGAAGGGCCGGTGCTTGTGGCCCGTCGCCGCTAGGGCGTGGCGGTCTGCATCGCCCCCGAAGCCGGATAGCCGTAGCCCCCGCGCTTGAGGTCGCTGGAGAGGGTGATCGGGGCCGAGCCGCCATTCAGCTTGGCCCGGTAGACCTGCATGTTCTCCATCACCCGCATCACATAGTTCCGGGTCTCGGAGAAGGGGATGCACTCGATGAAGTCGAGCGGATCGGTGGAGCTGGTCCGCGGGTCGCCGCACATGGCGATCCATTGGGGCGGCCGGCCGGGACCGGCGTTGTAGCCCGCGGCCGCCAGGACGTACGAGCCCGAGAACCGGTTCACCAGCTGCCCCAGGAAGGCCGACCCCAGGCGCATGTTGTGGTCCGGTTCCCAGAGCATCTCGGTGGAATGGTTGACGCCGATCTGCCGGGCCACCGTCGCCGCCGTGGCTGGCAGCAGCTGCATCATCCCGCGGGCGTCGGCGTGGCTGCGCACCCTGGGATCGAAACCGCTTTCCTGTCGGGTGATGCCCAGCACCAGCGCCGGCTCGGGCGCGCCCACCACCTGCGGCGGGGTCCGCTGGGGATAGCCCCGGTCGGCCAGGATCAGGCCGCGTTGCGCCGCCGCCCGGACGATCCGCATGGAGGTGTCCTGGTCGCCGGCGTTGCGGGCCATGTCGACCAGCAGCGCCGCTTCCTGGGTGGTCGGCACGATGTCGTCCAGATAGAGCGCGAAGACCCGGAACAGGTCGCGCTGGCCCTGATTGACCAGCAGCCGGGCCGCCTGCACCGGCTCGCGGGCCTCGAACTGGGCCCGATCGGCGGCGGTGGGCTCGGGGTCCCGCGGCAGGGTCATGCGCCGCCCGACCTTCTCGGCGGCCAACTGGCCATAGAAGGTCGTCAGGTGCTGGGCGCCCTGGTTGTAGAAGGCCTGGGCCGCGGCGGTGTCGCCCCGGGCCTCGGCGGCGCGGCCCTGCCAGTAGTGGGCCCGGCCCCGGGTGATCGGCGAGGAGCCGATCCGCTCCAGGTTGGCGAAGTGGCGGGCGGCGGTGGCCGGATCGTTCAGGCGGCTGAGGGCGATCCAGCCGGCGTAGAACTCGGCGTCGGCGGCGTCCGCGCCCGAGGTCAGGCCCGAGTTGGCCGCCGCCTGATAGGCGCCCCGCCAGTTGCCGTTGCGGATCGCCGCCAGGGTCAGCCGCAGGCGCTCGTACCAGATGCGGTCGGCCTGTTCCGGCGTCACCATCGTCTTGGGGAAGTTGCCCACCTGGGCCAGGGCCAGGATGTCCATGCCCTTGCGGCGCAGGTAGCCGGCCTGTTCGAAGGCCACGCCCGGCGAAGCCTGGTCGGCGGGCGACAGGGCCGAATAGAGCTGGCTTGCGTTGGGGGCGTCCGAGCGCAGGGCGATTCGCGCCAGGGCGGCGGGCTGCCGGTCGAGCGGCAGCAGGGCCACCATGTCCCGCGCCGCCGGTCCCTGCGCCCCATACAGCAGGATGTCGGCCCGGCGCAGGTGGTCTTCCGGCGTGAAGACGTCGGGGAAGCGCGCCAGCATCGAGCGTTGGGCGTCGGCCTCGAAGCTCTTGGTGGTCCACCAGGCGCGCAGCAGGTTCTGTGCCGCCTGGGCCTGGCCCTGCATCCGGTAGGCCGAGGCCAGGGCGATGGCGCCGTAGGCGGTCTGCGGCTCCTGGCCGTCGAACCAGGCGATGATCTCGGCCGGGCTCTTGCCCGACGTCTCCAGCAGCCTTTCGGCGGCGGCCTGGCGGCGCGCGGCCCGCGGCCAGCCCTCCAGCGCTCGGCGGGCGGCGTCCAGCTCGTAGAAGCCCAGCGATTCGGCGGCGCCGTCGACGAGGGCCCAGGTGGCCGTCTTCTTGGCGATCGGGTCGCTGATTCCGGCGATGGCCGCCCGGGCGCCGGTGACGTCGCCGCGTCGGGCCGAGGCCAGGGCGCCGGCGAACAGGGTCTGGTCGGAAGGGCTCAGCGCCCGGCTGACGCCGGGAGTCACGGGCGCTGGCGCGCTTTGCGGCGCCGCCGCTGGCGTCTGGCGAATGAGCTCGGCGATAGGGTCGGCCGGCTGCGCGCGGGCGACGGCGGCGGCCATCACGATGAGGCTTGCGGCGAGGAACGCTTTGCGGGTCTTGGAGTCCAACCTCTCCCCCGACAATCAAACTGACGCGGAATCGACATTGCGGGCTTGGCCCACGCCAACATATTGTCCGCCCAAATCTGAACGTCGCCCCAACAAGCGACCCTTCACGGCAATTTGCACACCATGTCCGAACCCATGTTCCGGGGCGTCCTTCCGGCGCTCGTCACTCCGTTCCGCAACGGCGAGGTCGATGAAGACGCCTTCGTAGCGCTGGTCGAGCGCCAGATCGCGGGCGGCGTCCACGGCCTGGTGCCGGTCGGGACGACGGGCGAGACGGCGACCCTCAGCCACGAAGAGCATCGCCGGGTCGTCGAGCTCTGCGTCCAGACCGCCCGCGGCCGCGTGCCGGTGATCGCCGGCGCCGGATCCAATTCCACGGCCGAGGCGATCGAACTGGTCCGGCACGCCAAGGCCATCGGCGCCGACGCCGCCCTGGTGGTCACGCCCTACTACAACCGCCCCAGCCAGGAGGGCCTCTACGCCCACTACAAGGCGATCAACGACGCCGTTCAGCTGCCGGTGCTGGTCTACAACGTGCCGGCCCGGACCAGCGTGGACATCTCCAACGCCACCCTGGCGCGCCTGGCCAAGCTCCCCAACATCGTCGGCATCAAGGACGCCACGGGCGATGTGCCCCGCGCCAGCCTTCAGCGCCTGGACTGCGGCGAGGACTGGACCCTGCTGTCCGGGAACGACGACGGCGGCCTCGGCTACATGGCCCACGGCGGCCACGGCTGCATCTCGGTGACCTGCAACGTCGCCCCCGAACAGTGCGCCGACTTCTACAACGCCATCATGGCCGGCGACTGGGCCGCCGCCCTGGCGGGCCAGGACCGCCTGATCCGTCTGCACAAGGCGCTGTTCGCCGACGCTTCGCCCGCGCCCACCAAGTTCGCCCTCGCGCATCTGGGTCTGTGCACGGAAGAGACCCGCCTTCCGATCACCCCGTGTTCCGAAGCGGCCCGCGCCGAGGTGCTGGCCGGGCTGCGGGACGCCGGCCTGACTGACTGAGATGGCCGGCAAGCTCATCGCCGAGAACCGCAGGGCGCGGTTTGACTACTTCCTCGAACAGACCTTCGAGGCGGGCATCGCCCTGACCGGGTCCGAGGTGAAGAGCCTGCGCAACGGCCGGGCCAACATCGCCGAGAGCTATGCGGCGGTGGAGGGCGACGAGATCGTGCTGATCAACGCCGACATCCCGCCCTATGCCCAGGCCGGTCCCCACTTCAACCATGAGCCCCGCCGGCCGCGGAAGCTGCTGATGAAGCGCCGCGAGATCGACCGGCTGATCGGCGCCGTTCAGCGGGAAGGGCGGACCATCATCCCGACCCGGCTCTACTGGAGCGACAAGGGCCTGGCCAAGCTCGAGATCGCCCTCGCCAAGGGCAAGCAGAACCACGACAAGCGCCAGGCCACCGCCGAGCGCGACTGGCAGCGCGACAAGGCCCGCCTGCTGCGCGACCGCGGATGACGGGAGCCGCCGAGGTCGAGGCCATCGAACGGGCCACGGTCGCGGCGGTGGCGCCGCCGCAGGTGCTGGAGATCGACGGTTGGCTGGCCCCGCTGGACGCCGGGAGCGTCGGGCGCGCCCGCTCGGCCGTTCCGCTGACGCACCAGGCCTCGCCCGCGGCGCTGGACGCGGTGATCGAGGCCTACCGCGCCGCTTGCCTGCCGCCCGCCTTCCGCATCGCCGACGTGGACGGGCTCGGCCCCGTGCGCGCGGCGCTGCAGGCCCACGGCTTCTCTCCCGCCAAGCCCACCTGGGTGAAGACCGCCGAGGCCCTGACCCTTTCCGGCTTCTGCGAGCCCCGGGCCGAGCTGCTGGAGGCGCCTGACGCGGCCTGGGGCGAGGTGTTCCTGGGGGAGGGCTTCGACCCGCAGGACGGCGCCGACCGCGTGCGCGTCCTGACGCGCTCTCCGGACGCCCTGTTCGGCGCCGTGCGGGAGGATGGCCGGACCCTGGCTGTGGGGGCGGTGAGCTTCGGCCACGGCTGGGCCGGGATCCACGGGATGCGCACCGCGCTCGCCGCCCGCGGGCGGGGCTATGCCGGGCGCCTGCTGGCGGCCTTTGGCGGCGCGGCCCTGGCCAGGGACGTGCGGCGCGTCTTCCTGCAGGTGGAGGAGTCCAATCCCGCCCGCAGCCTCTATCGCAAGGCCGGCTTCGAGGCCGTCTGGCGCTACCGCTATGGCAGCAAAGCTGACCAAGAATTCACTTCCGGCGCAAAGCGCCGGCGCCTAGACCTTCAGGCAATGCCCTGGGGGACTCCATGATCCGCACCGCCTGTTCCGCGCTGGCGCTGAGCGCCGCCATGTTCGCTGCGCCCGCCTTCGCCCAAGCCCAACCGGCCGCGTCCGCCGCTCAGGCCCCGGCCGCCGCGCCCGCCCAGTCCGAGGACGCCCGCCTCGCCGCCTTCTTCCAGGAAGCCTTCCTGGAGAGCGCCCGCCTCAGCCCCGAAACCCTCAGCCAGCTCGGCATGAAGGAGCGCTACGGCGAGCTGGGCGACTACACCAAGGCCGGGCAGGATCGGCAGCTCGCCGTCGCCGAGGCCCAGCTGGCCCGCATGAAGCGCGACTTCGACCGCGCCAGGCTCAGCGACAGCGCCAAGGTCAGCTACGACCTGTTCGAGAAGTCGGTCGCCACCCAGCGCATCTTCGACAAGTGGTACTGGCAGAACTACGCGGTGACCTCCACCGGCGGCAGCCTGGACCAGATCCCGGTGATGCTGATCAACATCCACCGCGTGGACAATGTCGACGACGCCGAGGCCTACGTCTCGCGCCTGCGCGCCGTGGAGCGGGTGGCGGGCGAGGTCAGCGCCGACATCGACCAGCGCAGCGACAAGGGCTTCCTGCCGCCGGCCTTCGTCTTCGGCCGGGTGATCCCCGACGCCCAGAACCAACTCAAGGGCGCTCCGTTCGACGCCGGTCCTGATCACGCCGTCTGGGCCGACTTCAAGAAGAAGGTGGCCGCCCTCGACGCCGATCCGGCCACCAAGGCGCGCCTGCTGAAGGATGGCGAGGCCGCCCTGAAGACGAGCTGGGCCAACGGCTATCGCCGCTACATCGCCGCCCTGGAGCGGATGCAGGCCAAGGCGACCACCGTGAACGGCGTCTGGGCCCTACCGCAGGGCGAGGCCTTCTACGGCGACCTGCTGTCGTTCTACACGACCACGCCGCTCACCGCCGATCAGATCCATCAGATCGGCCTGTCGGAAGTGGCACGCATCCGCGCGGAGATGGAGCAGATCAAGGACAAGGTGGGCTTCAAGGGCACGCTGGCCGAGTTCTTCGCCCACATGAAGACGGACCCGAAGTTCCGCTATCCGAACACCGAGGCCGGCAAGCAGCAGTACCTGGCGGACGCCAAGCAGATCATCGCCACCTACATGGCCACCGCCGCCGACAAGCAGTTCTCGGCGCTGCCCAAGGGCGCGCTGGACGTTCGCGCGGTGGAGCCGTTCCGCGAGAAGACCGCCTCGGTCGCCTTCTACAACCCGGGCACGCCGGACGGCTCCCGGCCCGGCATCTTCTACGTGAACCTCTCGGACATGACCCAGGTGTTCAAGCCGCAGCTGGAGGCAATCGCCTACCACGAGGGCGCGCCCGGGCATCACTTCCAGATCGCCCGCGCGCTGGAACAGACGGACCTGCCGATGTTCCGCCGCTACGCCTACCAGGGCGCCTACCAGGAGGGCTGGGGCCTCTACGCCGAGAAGCTGGGCAAGGAGGCGGGCTTCTACCAGGACCCCTATGCCGACTTCGGCCGTCTCTCGCTGGAGATCTGGCGCGCCGCCCGCCTGGTGCTGGACACCGGCATCCACGCCAAGCGTTGGACCCGTGACCAGGCCGTCCAGTACATGCGCGACAACACCCTGAACTCCGAGCGCGACATCCAGAGCGAGATCGACCGCTACTTCACCAGCCCGGGCCAGGCGACGAGCTACAAGATCGGCCAGCTGCGCATCAGCGAGCTGCGGGCCAAGGCCCAGAAGGCGCTGGGCCCGAAGTTCGACATCCGCGCCTTCCACGAGGCGGTGCTGGCCGCCGGCGCCATCCCGCTGGACGTGCTGGAACAGCGGGTGGACGCCTACATCGCCAGCGCCAGCTAGCGGCTACTTCGCCAGGTCCTTCAGCAGCGAGCGCCAGTGGTCCAGCGAGCCGTCGATGGCGGCCACCGGCGCCCGCTCGTTGAGACCGTGGGCGAAGCTGTCCTCGTTGCGCATGAACAGGCCCGCCACCCCGTAGCTGGGCACGCCCACGGCGCGGAAGTGCATGCTGTCGGTGGCTCCGCTGGACATCGAGGGCGTCACCGGCAGGCCCGGATAGCGGGCGTTCACCGCCCGCTTCACCGCCGTCATGACGTCGGCGCGCAGGGGCGAGGCCGGGCTGTCCACCGAGCCGTCGTCGGCCACCCGCACCACGGAAAGGCCCGGCTCGGCCATCACCGTCTCCAGCGTCTTGCGGACCTCCTCGGCCGGCACGCCGGGGAAGATGCGGCAGTTGACGTTGGCCTCGGCGCGCTGGGGCAGGGCGTTGGGCGCATGCCCGCCCGAGATCATGGTGGCCACGCAGGTGGTGCGCAGCTGAGGGGCGATGTCCTTGTCGGCCGACAGGGCCGCGATCGCCTCCGCATCCTGGGGATTGTCTGCGAAGCGCTTCAGGGCCTCGCCCACCGGTCCCTGCCGCTTCGGGGCGAGGGCGGCGGCCGAGGCGCGGGTGATCTCGTTCGACATCACCGGGAAGCGGTAGGCAGACAGCTTCTCCAGCGCCCGCCCCATCCGGTAGATCGGGTTGCCCGGGGTCGGCGCGCTGGAGTGGCCGCCCGGATCGGTGATCGTCAGGGTGAAGTCGGCATAGGTCTTCTCGGCCGCCTGCAGGCCATAGCCCATCGGCCGGCCCTGGCTGTCCAGGGTGCCGCCGCCCCCGTCGGCGTTCAGGGCGAACTCGGCGTTCTTCAGCTCATTGGCCAGCCACTGGGTGGTGACCATCTTGGTCTCCTCGTCGCCCGAGAGCGCCAGGATCACGTCGCGGCCGGGCTTCCAGCCTTCCCGGCGCAGCTGGGCCAGGGTCGCCACCACCATCGAGACGTCGAACTTGTTGTCCTCGGCGCCGCGGCCGTAGATGTAGCCGTTCTCCACCACCGCCTTGAACGGGTCGCGCTCCCAGTCCTCGCGCTTGGCCTCCACCACGTCCATGTGGCCCAGGACGACGATGGGCTTCTTCTTCGGGTCGGTCCCCGGATAGCGGGCGATCAGCGCCGCCGTGCCGCCCATCTCCTGGATGCGGATATCCTCGGGCCGGTAGCCGGCCTTCACCAGCACGCCCTTCAGGTACTCGGCATAGGGGACCATCTGGTCGCCGGGGTTCACCGTGCGGTAGCCGATGCCGGTGGTGAGGATGCCCAGGGCCTCCTCGCGCAGGCCCGGCGGCGGGGCCGCGAATGCAGGCGAGGCGAGGGCGGCGGCCAGGGCTGTGGCGGCCAGGGTCGTGGCGGTCAGGGTGCGGATCACGCGCGGGGACTCCGGTTCAAAGCTTGGCCGCGACGCTAAAGGCCGCCCGCCGCCCGTCAACCGCCGCAGCCGTTTGGGCCGCTCAGGCCTCGATCAATGCCCGCGCCCGTCGGAAAACCGCCTCGAACATGTCCGGCGTGAGGCGCCCGGTGTTCGTGTTCAGCCGTGAGCAGTGGTAGCTGTTCAGCACCGTGTAGGGCCCGGCGGCGAACTCGCTCCCGTGGCCCGCGATCCCCGCCGAGGCCTTCAGGCCCAGCGCCCGCAGCACGTTGCGGCGAGACACATCGCCCAGGGTGACGATCACCTTCAGGTTCGGCATGGCCGCCAGCCGCGCGGTCAGGAACGGCCGGCAGTTGGCCTCCTCGATCGTCTCCGGCTTGTTGCCGGGCGGGGCGCAGCGCACCGCGTTGGTGATCAGGCAGTCCACCAGTTCGACGGAATCGTCCGGCCGGGCCTCGTAGCGGCCCCGGGCGAAGCCGGTCTTGATCAGCGTCTCGTAGAGAATGGTCCCCGCGCCGTCGCCGGTGAACGGGCGGCCGGTGCGGTTGGCGCCCATGCGGCCGGGGGCGAGCCCGACCACCGCGAGCCGCGCCTGCTCGTCGCCGAACGAGGCCACGGCTCCGTTGAATCCGCCTGGGATCGAGATCTTGTTCGCCTCGCGATAGGCCACGAGGCGAGGGCAGAGCGGGCAGTCCCTGGGGGCCTCCGGCGCCGCGGCGGGCGCGCCCGTCTCAAGCGCCCGCATCGGCTTCCGGGCTGTCCACGGCCTGAGCCCGGGCTTCGGAGAGGAACTTGGGCAGGCGCGAGGGCCGGCCGATCAGGTCCGCCAGGTCGGTGAGGTCCACGAAGTTGTCCGCCTGCCGGCGCAGCTCGTCCGACACCATCGGCGGCTGGCTCTTCACCGTGGAGATGACCGTGACGCGGCAGCCCTTGCGCTGCACCGCCTCCACCAGCGCCCGGAAGTCGCCGTCGCCCGAGAACAGCACCACGTGGTCGACGCTGCCCGCCATCTCCAGCATGTCGACGGCGATCTCCACGTCCATGTCGCCGCGCCAGCGCCTGCGGCCCTGGCTGTCCACATATTCCCGCGCCGCCTTGGTCACCAGGCGGTAGCCGTTGTAGTCCAGCCAGTCCACCAGCGGCCGGATCGGCGAGTACTCCTCGTTCTCCACCAGGGCCGTGTAGTAGTAGGCCCGCACCAGCACGCTGCGCTTGCGGAACTCCTCCAGCAGCTTGCGGTAGTCGATATCGAAGCCGAGGCTCTTGGCCGCCGAATAGAGGTTGGCCCCGTCGATGAACAGCGCCAGGCGATCCGTGGGGTAGAAGGTCATAAGCGCGAGTATCCCGAAATCAGCGGCGCCCGGTCCGGATGAGGCGGTCGTCATCGCGCTGGGCAGCAACCTGGCCGGCGGCTTCGGCTCGTCCGAGGCGTTGCTGGAGGCGGTGCTGGCGCGCCTGCCGGCCGCAGGCTTGAATGTCCTTCAGCGGTCGTCCTGGTGGCGCTCGGCCGCCTGGCCCGATCCGGAAGGCCCTGAGTACCGCAACGGTGTCGCCCTTGTCGAGGCGGACCGGCCGCCGCTGGAGACCCTTCAGGCCCTGCTTTCCATTGAGTGCGCGTTCGGCCGCGTCCGGGGCGAGCCGAACGCCGCCCGCACCCTCGACCTGGACCTGATCGCCCACGGCCGCGTGGTGCTCGACACGCCCGAGCTGACCCTGCCGCACCCGCGCGCCCACCAGCGCCGGTTCGTCATGGGGCCGCTGGCCGAGATCGCGCCGGGCTGGCGTCACCCGGTCCTGGGCTGGACCGCCGCAGATCTTGCGCGGGAGGCCGCCATCGGCCTGGACGCCCAGCCTGTCTGAGCCATTTTGTCGGCCCGCGCCGGCGCCTGGCGTCCTTCGGGCGCATCAGAGGGAGACATCCACATGCGCTTCATGCTCATCCGCCATGCCGACGAGGCCACCGAGGCCGGCGTCATGCCGAGCCGCGAGCTGGCCCAGGCGATGATCGATTATCACGAGGAGATGGGCCGTCACCTCAAGATCCTCGGCGGCGATGGCCTGCACCCCAGCCGCCGGGGCAAGCGGATTTCGTTCCCAGACGGCAAGCCGCTGATCGTCGATGGCCCCTTTACCGAGACCAAGGAGCTGATCGCGGGCTACACCCTCGTGGAGGCGAAGGACTGGGACGAGGTCATGTCCTGGGCGGTCCGCTGGCCCTGCATCCTCGAGGAAGCCAACGTCACCCTGGAGGTGCGACAGGTCTATGAGCTGGAGGACTTCGGCGACGTGTTCACCGGCGAGCTGCGCGAGAAGGCCGAACGGGTGATGGGCCCGGCCTAAGGCGCTCGCCCATGTCGCTTCTCACGGCCCCGCCCTGGATCGTCGTCCTCATCGTCGCCGAGGCGATCGCCCTGTTGTGGCTGGCCTGGCGGTTCGGCTGGCGTGGCGTGCTCTGGGGCATCGTGGCCGCGCTGGGCTCCTGGCTGGTTGCGGGCCTGTCGGTCTCGCTGCTGGTCAGCCGGCTGGACGGCGGGGGCGGGGCGCCGCTCCCAGCCTTCGCCGCCGACCTCCTGGCGGGAGCCGTCTTCGGGGTGGCCCGGCTGGCTTCGGCGGCTCTCCCGGCCGTGGCGGGAGCGGCGGCCCTGGGCCTCCTGGCGCGCCGCTTCATCAAACCGAAACCGGTCGGGCCATAGTCTCTGCGACCCCAATACGCGCCATGCGGCGTTGCACAATGGGGAGCGAACCTCTATTTTCGCCGGTTCTATCTCCGCTCCGAGGACTCCATGGCCCGCGTCACCGTCGAAGACTGCATCGAAAAGGTCCCGAACCGCTTCTCGCTGGTTCTGCTGTCCGCGCACCGCGCGCGGGCGATCTCGGCCGGCTCGCAGATCATGGTTGACCGCGACAACGACAAGAATCCCGTCGTCGCCCTTCGCGAGATCGCCGAGGACGTGGTCGACGCCGAGGAGCTGAAGGAAACCCTCATCGGCACGCTGCAGCGCGTCGACGAGCGTTCGGAAGCCGAGGAAGAGGCCGAAACCCTCGCCCTGCTGGCCGACCCGACCCACATGCAGATGAGCGAGCTGGAGCTGGTCCGCGCCCTGCAGAGCGACCGCGACGGCGGCCAGGAGGAGCGGTACTGAGCCCCGAAGGCGCAGAACCACTCACTAGAGAGGCGGCGGAACCCGCCGCCCTCCCGGAAGCGCGCGCCGCCGCCAAGTCGGCCGAAGCCTCCGCTTCAGCATCCCCAACGCCCGTATCCCCGGTCACGCCCTCGGCGGCCGTGCCCAAGCGGCCGCGGATGCTGCGTCAGTTCGAACTGATCGAGAAGGTCAGGTCCTACGATCCCAGCGCCGACGAAGCGCTGCTGAACCGCGCCTACGTCTATGCCATGCGTCAGCATGGCTCGCAGAAGCGGGCGTCCGGCGATCCTTACTTCGCCCACCCCATCGAGGTGGCGGGCATCCTCACCGAATACCGGCTCGACACGGCGACGATCGTCACGGCCCTGCTGCACGACGTCATCGAGGACACCGACGCCACCCGCGAGGACATCGCCGGCCTGTTCGGCGCCGAGGTCGCCGAACTGGTGGAGGGCGTCACCAAGCTTTCCAAGCTCGAGCTGTCGTCCGAACACCTGCGCCAGGCGGAGAACCTCCGGAAGTTCATCCTGGCGATCTCAAAGGACGTGCGCGTCCTGCTCGTGAAGCTGGCCGACCGGCTCCACAACATGCGCACGCTGCACTTCATCAAGACGCCGGCCAAGCGTGAGCGGATCGCCCGCGAGACCCTGGACATCTACGCCCCGCTGGCCCGCTCCATCGGCGTGCACCGGATCTGCGCCGAGCTGGAGGAACTGGCCTTCGCCCATCTCAACCCGGTGGCGCGCGATGCGATCATCCGCCGGCTCGAGGTGCTGCGCGAGGAGCAGGGCGGGGCGGTGGCCCTGGTCAGCCAGGAGATCACCAGCCGCCTCGAACATGCGGGCATCCCCAGCCGCGTCTACGGCCGCGAGAAGCATCCGTTCTCGATCTGGCGGAAGCTGCAGCGCAAGTCGATCGGCTTCTCCCAGCTCTCCGACATCTACGCCTTCCGGGTTATCGTCGACACCGAGGAGGACTGCTACCGCGCCCTCGGCGTCATCCATCGGGCCTGGCCCAGCGTGCCCGAGCGGTTCAAGGACTTCATCTCAACGCCCAAGCGGAACAACTACCGCTCCCTGCACACCACGGTGGTCGGCCCCCGGGGCATGCGCATTGAGATGCAGATCCGCACCGAAAGCATGGATCTCGTGGCCGAGGAGGGCGTCGCCGCCCACTGGCGCTACAAGAACGAGAGCTACGGCTTCGACGCCGAGCACCAGAAGGCCGCCGGCGGTCGCGACCCGCTGGTGAACCTGCGCCACCTCGTCCAGGTGCTGGAGCACGGGGGCGACGCCGAGGAGCTGGTCGAGCACGCCAAGCTCGAGATGTATCTCGACCAGGTGTTCGTCTTCACGCCGAAGGGGCGGCTGGTCAGCCTGCCCCGCGGGGCCATGCCCCTGGACTTCGCCTACGCCCTGCACACCGACATCGGCGACACCACCATCGGCGTCAAAATCAACGGCGAACTCAAGCCCTTGCGGACGACTCTTCAGAACGGTGACGTGGTGGAGGTGATCCGCGGCGGCAAGCCTGTGGTGCCCCCCGACTGGCGCTCGCTGACGGTCACCGGCCGCGCCCGCTCGGCCATTCGCCGGCACATCCGCCAGACCGAGCGCGAGGAGTTCGTGCGCCTCGGCCGGGCCACTGTCGACCAGGCCTTCGTCGCCGCCGGCAAGAAGCTCAAGGAAGTCTCCCTGCGGGCCGCCATGGACCGTTTCGCCGTCGCCAGCGAGGACGATCTGTTCGACGCGGTGGGCCGCGGCCGGGCGCCGCCCGCCCAGGTGCTGGAAGCCGTCTTCCCGGGCCTCAAGGCCGCCGAGCGGGAGGCCGCCGCCGCCCGCCGCCATATCGAGGACGGCAAGTCGGCCCGGCTCTATGTCCGCGGCGGGGGCCTGACGCCCGGCGTCTCCATCCATTTCGGCGAATGCTGCTCCCCCGTGCCGGGCGATCGGATCGTCGGCATTTTGGAGGGCGATGGCCGGGGGCTCACCGTCCACACCATCGACTGCGAGCGGCTGGCGGCCTTTGAGGACCGCGAGGAGCTCTGGCGCGACCTGCAATGGACGCCGGAGGCTGAGCGCAACGCCATCGCCCGGGCCCGGATCACCGCCACAATCCGCAACGCCCCCGGCGTCCTGGGCCAGGTGTGCGGCATCATCGGCGAGGCCGGCGGCAACATCGTCAACCTGCGCATGCACCACCGCCAGCAGGATTTCTTCGACGTGGACATCGACGTCGACGTCAACGACGCCCGGCATCTCACCAACATCGCCGCCGCGCTCCGGGCCAATCCCAGCGTCGAGACGGTCGAGCGGACCAAGAGCTAGGGACGCGAAGGGGGAGTTCTGTGCGGGGGCCTTTGTTTCCGTCGCGGCCTGCGGTCGCGGCCGGCTTGCCCGGCGTCGACCTCGCCGGCGTGGCCGCCGACCTCATGCGCCAGAACCGCCTGGCCGAGGCCGAGCGGCTGTTCCGGACCCTGGCCGATCAGGATCCGCGAAACGCCGACGCCCTGCATGCCCTGGGGCTCATCGCCCACCGCATGGGGCGGGGCGACCAGGCGGTCGAGCTGCTCACCCGGGCGCTGAGGGCAGCGCCGGGCTCGCCGGCGATCCTCTGCAACCGCGGACTGGTCCAGGCGTCGCGGGAGCGCTTCAAGGAGGCGCTGGCCGACTACGACCGGGCGCTCGCCCTCAACCCGCTGTTCGCCGAGGCGGCGTTCAACCGGGCGAATGCGCTGGGCCGCATGGGCCGCCTGCCGCTGGCGCTCCAGGCGTACGACAAGGCGATTTCCATCGATCCGGGCAGGGCCCCGTGGCGCGCCGCCCGCGCCGAGCTGCTGCTGCGGATGGAGCGGCAGGAGGAAGCCGTCACGGGTTTCCGCGACGCCGTCGCCCTCGATCCCGGCCTTGCCGCCGCCCACGCCCAGCTGGGCGATCTGCTGCTTCGCCGGGGCGAGCTCGACGCCGCCGCCGAGGCCCTGTCCCAGGCGCTGGCGCTGAACCCCGCCGACGCCGTCTCGGCGTTCAATCTCGGCAACGCCCACCGCCGGCTGGGCCGCATCGAGGCGGCGGTGGAGAGCTTTGGCCGAGCCGTGGAGATCGACCCGGTCCTGGCCATGGCGCACCAGAACCGCGCCGTCTGCCGCATGCTGCTGGGCGACTGGGCCGGCGGCTTTGCGGAATACGCTTGGCGCCACCGCTGCCCGGGGCCCGAGCTGCGCGACTATCCGCAGCCGGCCTGGGACGGGAGCCAGGACCTCGCCGGACGCACCCTGTTCATCTACCCCGAGCTGTTCCTGGGCGACGCCATACAGTTCGCCCGCTACGCCCGCCTGGCGGAAGATCGCGGCGCCCAGGTGGTCTTCGCCGCGCCCCGCGCGCTGCACGGCCTGCTTTCCACCCTCAGCGCCACCATACGGCTGATCGGCAGGGACGATCCGCCGCCGCCCTTCGACCTGCACTGCGCCCTGATGGACCTGCCGGCCGCCTTCGGCGTCACGCCAGCGGACGTGAAGCTCTCGGAGCCCTACCTGTCCGCAGATCCGGGGCGGGTGGCGGCCTGGCGCGGGCGGATCGGGCCGGCCGGCCTGCGTATCGGCGTCTGCTGGCAGGGCAGCACGCGTCCCGGCGCCGAGACCCTGGGCCGCTCCTTCGCCCTGGCCGACCTTGCGCCCCTGGCCGCCTTGCCGGGCGTGCGGCTCATCAGCCTGCAGAAGCACGACGGCCTCGACCAGCTGGACCGACTGCCCCCCGGCATGGCGGTGGAGACCCTGGGGCCGGACTTCGACGCGGGCGCCGACGCCTTCCTCGACACCGCCGCCGCCATGCAGGCCTGCGACCTGGTGGTCACCGCCGACACCGCCGTCGCCCATGTGGCCGGGGCGACCGGCGTGCGCACCTGGCTGCCGCTGCCGGCCACCCCCGACTGGCGTTGGCTGCTGGGCCGGGACGACACACCCTGGTATCCCCGCATGCGCCTGTTCCGCCAGCAGGCTCGTGGGGCGTGGGGCCCCGTCTTCACCGCCATGGCGGCCGAGCTTTCGAAGGACCTGTCCTGATGCCAGACGCGCCGGTCTCCTGGGGTGAACTGATCGACAAGATCACCATCCTGGAAATCAAGGCCCGGCGGCTCACCGCCCCGGCCGCCCTGGCCAATGTCCAGCGCGAGCTTGCCGCCCTGCGTGCGGTGGAAGCCCAGCTCACCCCCGATCCCGAGCTCGCCAGCCTGAAGGCCGAGCTGACGCGGGTGAACACCGCCCTCTGGGAGATCGAGGACGACATCCGCGAGAAGGAGGCGGCGTCGGACTTCGGCCCCGCCTTCGTCGAACTCGCCCGCGCCGTCTACCGCACCAACGACCTGCGCGCCGCGCTCAAGCGCGACATCAACCGTGTCACCGGCTCCGAACTGGTCGAGGAGAAGAGCTACTCGGGCTACGGCGCCGCCTCCGACGCCGCCGCCGACGACGACTGAGCCGACGCCTGCAGCACGTGCCGGACGCCGCGCACTACGGCGTCGCCATGGGTCAGGCCCAGGATGCTGGTGTGGGTGGCTTCGGGCACGCTCTCGAAGTAGCCGCGCTCTGACTGCCGGGCAGGCGTCGCCCGCGCGCTGTCCTCGCGCCGGTCGCCGGCCAGGATGACGGCCACCGGCATCGACTTGGGCAGCGGTCCCGCCGCGATCGCCTGCCGCGCCGCCGCCTCCCACTGCAGCCCCTCGGCCGCCGCCCCGCGGGCGTGCCGGCCCGAGACCCAGATGCGGCGCTTCTCGGTCACCCGGTCCTGCGGCAGGCCGATCCGCTCGGCCCAGAAATAGAACGGCTTGGTCAGGCCGATCGAGCCGGCGACGGCCCCGGTGCGCACCACCGTATTGAACACCCCCAGGAACTTGCGCATCCGCGGGTCTTCGATCGCCTCGGGGGTGGTGGCGTCCACCAGCACGATCCCCAGCGTCCGGTCCGGATGGGCGGTGGCGAAGCGGCGGATGTGCAGCCCGGCCATGGAGTGGCCCACGAGGACGTAGGGGCCCGCGTCGCCCTTGGCCTGCATGAGGGCTTCCAGGTCGGCCAGGGCCGCATCGCCGTCTCGCGGCGCGGGCCCGGCGTCGGAATAGCCGAGACCCGCCCGGTCGTAGGCGCAGCTGCGCAGGCCCTCCGCGGCCAGCTTCTGCTGGATGGCCGCAAAGTCGGTGGCCGCGCCGAACGCCCCGTGCTCCAGCCAGACGGTCGGGTGGACGCCGGCTGGGCCTTCGCAGACCACCCGCAGCTTCCGGCTCGCTCCGGGGACGCCCACGTCCACGAACTCGCCGCGTGGCTTGGCCTGCGCCGCCGTCGCCACGATGACCAGACCCGCCGCGATCCAGGCGCCCACGACGAGGCCCACGCTCACCAGGAACTTCAACATGCGTGCAGGGTAGGGGCTGACATAGCCACGCGGCAACGGCTGGCATCTTCCGCCATCGCGGAAAGGCGACTATCTCCCGGGTTCATGAACACCGAAGACGTCCTGAACGAGTTCCGTGCCGCCGGCGCCCTGCGCGAAGGCCACTTCGTCCTGTCCTCCGGCCTGCACTCCAGCGTCTTCCTGCAGAAGAACCTGGTGTTCCAGTATCCCGAGCGCACCGAGCGCCTGTGCAAGGCCCTGGCCGAGAAGATCCGCGCCGCCGTGGGCGAGGTCGACCTCTGCGTCTCGCCGGCCGTGGGCGGTATCATCCCGGGCTACGAGACCGCCCGCCACCTGGGCTGCCCCTCGGTCTACGTCGAGCGGGAAGGCGGCGAGTTCAAGCTGCGCCGGGCGTTCTCGATCCCCGAGGGCGCGCGAATCGCCATGGTCGAGGACATCGTCACCACCGGCCTGTCGTCCCGCGAATGCGTCGAGGCCATCCGCAAGGCGGGCGGCGACGTGGTGGTGGCGGCCTGCATCGTCGACCGCTCCGGCGGCCGGGCCGATCCGGGCGCGCCCCTGGTGGCCCTGGCCCAGCTCGACGTGCCGGCCTATCCCGCCGACCAGCTGCCGCCCGAACTGGCCGCGGTTCCCATCGAGGACCCGGGCAGCCGGAGGCTGAAGGGGTGAGCAAGCTCCGGCTGGGCGTCAACATCGACCACGTGGCGACCGTCCGGAACGCCCGTGGCGAGAGCTATCCCGATCCCGTGCGCGCCGCCGAACTGGCCCTGGCCGCCGGGGCCGACGGCATCACCGCCCACCTGCGCGAAGACCGGCGCCACATCTCCGACGCCGACATCGACCAGCTGGCGGTCATCTGCCGCCGCCGGGGCCGGCCGCTGAACTTCGAATGCGCGGTCACGCCCGAGATGGAGGCGATCGCGCTCTCCCACCGCCCGCACGCCGCCTGCCTGGTGCCCGAGCGCCGGGAGGAGGTGACCACCGAAGGCGGGCTGGATGTGGCCCGCGGCCACGACACCATCTCGCCCGTGGTGAAGCGGATGGCCGAAGCCGGCATCCGGGTGTCGTGCTTCATCGACGCCGACCTCGCCCAGGTGGCCGCCTCGAAGTCGGTGGGCGCCCAGGTGGTCGAGCTGCACACCGGCGCCTACTGCGAGGCCGTCCGCCACGCCCGCCGCGACGAGGCCGCCCGCCTCCTCGCCACCCTGCAGGCCGCCGCCGCCGAGGCTGCTCGCCTGGGCCTGGAGGTCCACGCCGGCCACGGCATCGACTACGAGACGGTGGGCCCCGTGGCCGCGATCCCCCAGCTCGCCGAGCTCAACATCGGCCACTTCCTGATCGGCGAGGCCATCTTCATCGGTCTCGGTCCCGCCATCCAGCGGATGCGGGCGCTGATGGACGAGGCCCGCAGCCAGGCGGCCGCATGATCCTCGGCATCGGCTCGGACCTGTCGGACATTCGCCGCATCCAGGCGAGCCTCGACCGGTTCGGCGACCGCTTCCGCCATCGTGTCTTCACCGAGATCGAGCGCAGCCGTTCCGACCGCAAGACCGACGCCGCCGCCAGCTACGCCAAGCGCTTCGCCGCCAAGGAGGCCTGCGCCAAGGCCCTCGGCACCGGCATGCGCCGGGGCGTCTTCTGGCGCGACATGGGCGTGGTCAACATGCGCTCGGGCCAGCCGACCATGGCGCTCACCGGCGGCGCCCTGAAGCGGCTGGAGGAGATGACGCCGCCGGGCATGAAGGCGCACATCCACCTGTCGCTCACCGACGACCACCCTTACGCCCAGGCCTTCGTCATCATCGAGGCCCTGCCGGAATAGGTCCGGAACAGGTCAGGCCCCATGGGTCAGGCGGGCGGCGAGGCGAGGGCGGTCCGGCGCCGCTCCCAGGCCGGATAGAGCGTGTTCAGCGCAAGGCCGCCCAGCACCAGCACGGCGGCGGTCAGCTTCCACGAGGTCAGCGGCTCGCCCAGCAGGATGGCCGAGGCGCCCATGCCGAACACCGGCACCAGCAGCGACAGCGGCGCGATGGTCGCCGCCGGATGCCGCGCCAGCAGCCAGGCCCAGCTCGCATAGCCGAAGATCGTGTTGCCCACCGACTGCCACAGCACGCAGGCCCAGGTGCCCACGTCGGCCCGCGCCAGGCCCTGGCTGATCGCCGGCCAGCCCTCGAACAGGAACGACAGGGCGAACAGGGGCGGGGCCGCGAACAGGCTCGACCAGACCACATAGGCCAGCATGTTCACCGGCCCGGCGGTGCGCGCCACGGTGTTGCCGCCGGCCCAGGCCAGGGCCGCGCCCACCACCAGCGCCAGCCCGAGCACCGTCACCTCGGCGCTGGTGTGCGCCATCAGCCAGGCGAGGCCCAGCGCCGCCAGTCCCAACGCGGCCACCTGGAAGCGCCGGATCTTCTCGCCGGCCAGCACCATGGCGAAGCCCACCGTGAAGAAGGCCTGGATCTGCACCACCAGCGAGGCCAGGCCCGGCGAGATGAACTGGGTCATGGCGATGTAGAGCAGGCCGAACTGGCCGACCCCGATCAGCACCCCATAGGCCGCCAGGTTGCGCCAGGACACGTTCGGCTTCTTCAGGAAGAACACCGCCGGCAGCAGGGCGAAGGTGAAGCGCAGCGCCGCGAACAGCAGCGGCGGCAGGTCGTCCAGGGCCCAGCGGATGACCACGAAATTCGTGCCCCAGACCGCGACGACGGCCAGCGCCAGGAGGGCGTGCAGCGGCGGCAGGGCGGGGCGGCTCATTCGGCCTAGATAATACTGGTCTCCGGAGCGCGCTCAGTCCACTTTCGCGCTGGTGGCCCGGGGATCGGCGGAGGTTTCATGGCGATGACCGATTTGGCCGGCCGGCCGGGCCGCCTCCTGGCCGTACGTCTGCTCATCGGCCTGTCGCAGGGTCTGGCCCTCTACCTCCTGTGGCGGTTCCGCGAGAGCCTGCCGGCGGCGCCGTTGCGGGCCCTGACGCTGGTCGCTCTCCTCGCCCCGGTGGCAGCCCTCGGCGCGGTGGGGGCGCTGCGCGCCCGGCCCCTCGCCCTGTGGCTGACCGGGGTGGTTCTCGTCCTTGCCGGCCTCGGCGCCTACGACGGCTATGTGCACGGCTCCGAGCCCGCGTTGCTGCGCGACCCCTGGCCCCGGCCAGAGCTGTTCGTCTTCGCGGCCGCGGCCCTGTTCATCGCCCACCACCTGGTGCTCCCCGCCGTGGCCAAGCGCCGGTGGATCGCCGCCTACAGCAGCTATTTCGACGAGGGCTGGAAGGACGGCGTGCGGCTCGCCCTGGGGGTGGCCTTCGTCGGGGCGCTGTGGCTGCTGCTCTGGCTGGGCGCGGGCCTGTTCAAGCTCATCGGTCTCAAATTCCTCGAGACGCTCATCGAGCAGCCCTGGTTCGCCGCGCCGGCGACGACCGTCTTCTTCGCCGCGGCCATCCACGTCACCGATATCCGGGCAAGCCTCGTCCTCGGCGCCCGCACCCTGGCGCTCAACCTGCTCGCCTGGCTGATGCCCCTGATGGCCCTGATCGCCGGGGGCTTCCTGGTCGCCCTGGCGTTCACCGGCCTTGGTCCCCTGTGGCAGACCGGGCGGGCCGGCGGCATGCTGCTCGCCGCCGCCGCCGCCCTGGTCGTCCTGATCAACGCCACCTACCAGGACGGCGCGCGCGAGGGCTATCCGCCGGCGGTGCTGAAATGGTCCGTGCGACTCGCCGCCGTCGTCCTGGCGCCCCTGGTGGCGGTGGCCGCCTATGGGCTGGTCTTGCGGATCGGCCAGCATGGCCTGACCCCCGGCCGAATCTACGCCCTGGCCTGCCTCGCCGTGGCGGTGGTCTATGCGGCCGGCTATGCCTGGGCCGCGCTGTCCCGAGGCCCTTGGATGCGGCGGCTGGAAGGCGTCAACGTGGTCGCCGCCCACCTGGCCATCCTGGTCATCCTGGCGGTGTTCTCCCCGCTCGCCGATCCGGCCCGCCTGGCCGCCGCCGATCAGCTGGCGCGGCTCCAGCGCGGCGCCGTGGCGCCCGAGAATCTGGACTACGGCTTCCTACGGTTCGACGCGGGGCGCTGGGGGCAGGCGGCCTTGCGGACCCTGGCTGCCGATCCGCGGCCGGCCGTGCGTGAGCGGGCCGCCGACGCCCTGCTGCAGACGAATCGCTGGGATCGCACGCCCAAGATGCCGGTCGTACGCCGCAACGCCTTCGCGCTGCTCGGGGCGGCTGCCTTGCCCGCCGACTTCCTCGCCCAGTCCTGGCCGCTCGGCGAGGACCCGGCGTCCGGCTGCTCCGAAGCCTGCCCGGCGCTGGTTCGCGACATGGACGGCGATGGCGCAGAGGAGATCGTGGTGTTCCGCGGCTCGGATCCCCGGGTGTATCGCCGCACCGCCCAAGGTTGGCGCGGCGTCGGAGGTCTCGCGGGCTCATGGTGTCCGAGCGACGTGGAGGCGTTGCGCGCCGGCCGCTACGAGGTGCGCCCGCCGCGGGGCTCGGCCATCATTGTCAACGGCCGGGAATACGTCGTCGCCGTCGAGCGGGCCTGTCCGCCCGGCCGCGCCGCCCCCGCCCGGCCCGCGGCGCAATGACGCCGCCGCGCACCGGCGGTATCCGCTTGAGACCAGTTGTCTCCGTGACGACATGTTAAGGGGCGCGGCGCTTGCTCATGAGCTAAGCAACGTCTAACCCCACTGTCCGCCGGGTTCGCCCGGGTCCCTCCAGGTACGGTTCATGAGCGAGAACGTGCAGACCGCGCACAAATCCGGCGCCGCGAACGAATTCTTCGAGATCATCAAGACGGTGGTCTACGCGCTGCTGATCGCCTTGGTGCTGCGCGTGCTCTTCTTCCAGCCCTTCACCATTCCGTCGGCCTCGATGGAGCCGAACCTGTACGAGGGCGACTACATCATCGTCTCCAAGTTCAGCTACGGCTACTCGAAGCACTCGATTCCGTTCAGCCCGCCGCTGTTCGAGGGCCGCATCCTGGGCTCCGAGCCCAAGCGCGGCGACGTCGCCGTCTTCAAGCTGCCCAGCGACAACCGCACCGACTACGTCAAGCGCATCATCGGCCTGCCGGGCGACCGCATCCAGATGAAGAACGGCCTGCTGTACCTGAACGGCGCGCCGGTCCCGCGCGAGCAGCTGCCGCCCGGCCGCACCGACATCGGCGGCTTCGTCCGGCAGGTCGCCCAGTACCGCGAGACCATCAACGGCCACACCTTCGACACCCAGGACTTCGGGACCGACGGCGACCTCGACAACACCGAGGCCTTCGTGGTGCCCGAGGGCTACTACTTCGTCATGGGCGACAACCGCGACAACTCGTCCGACAGCCGTGTGCCGCCGGGCATGGGCGGGGTGGGCTTCGTCCCGGCCGAGAACCTCGTGGGCAAGGCCCAGATCATCCTGCTGTCGTGGAATCCCGAGGCCTCGATCTTCAAGCCCTGGACCTGGGTGCTCGACGCCCGGCCCAGCCGCTTCTTCAAGGTCCTGCATTGAGCGGCGACAAGCGGGCCGCCGCTGTCGCCGAACTTGAACGGCGCATCGGCTATGTCTTCGACGACCGGGAGCTCTTGGAGCGGGCGCTGACCCACGCCAGCGTCGGCGACGGCGCCCGCGCGGTGCGGCACAACGAGCGGCTGGAATTCCTCGGCGACCGGGTGCTGAACCTGTGCGCCGCCGAGCGGCTCATGGCCCTCGATCCCGACGCCCGGGAAGGCGAGATGAGCCGGCTTCTGGCCAGCCTGGTGAACTACCATGCCTGCGCCCGGGCGGCGAAGCGGGCCGGGCTGCCGGAAGCCATGCGCATGTCCGCCTCGGCCACCAAGGTCGGGGCCCGCAAGTCCGACGCTGTCCTGGGCGACGCCTGCGAGGCGCTGATCGCCGCCATCTACATCGACGGCGGCCTCGAGGCCGCCAGGACGTTCTTCCTGAAGTTCTGGGCCGAGGAATTCGACGGCCTGCACGAGCCGCGCGTGAAGGATCCCAAGACCCAGCTCCAGGAATGGGTGCAGGGCATGGGCCTGCCTTTGCCGAACTACGAGATCGTCTCCCGCGAGGGGCCCAGCCACGCCCCGTGCTTCACCGTCGAGGTCCAGGTTAAGGGCATCGGCGCCGAGCGCGGCGAAGGGACCTCCCGCCAGGCGGCTGAGAAGGCCGCCGCCCAATCCATGCTGCTGAAACGTGAAGGGCCTGAGCCCGGAAAGGCCGCCCAATGAGCCGCGCCGGCTTCTGCGCCATCATCGGCGCCCCCAATGCGGGCAAGTCCACCCTGACCAACGTCCTGGTGGGCGCCAAGGTCACCATCGTCACCCAGAAGGTGCAGACCACGCGCTTCCCGGTGCGCGGCGTGGCCATCGAGGGCGACGCCCAGATCGTGCTCGTTGACACCCCCGGCATCTTCCAGCCGCGCCGCCGGCTGGACCGGGCCATGGTCCGCGCCGCCTGGGGCGGGGCCGAGGACGCCGACGCCGTGGTCCACCTCGTGGACGCCGCCGCCGAGCTCGGCGACAAGCCCGCCGACCGCAAGGCCCAGGCCGATGTGGAGAGCATCGTCGAGGGGCTCAAGAAATCCGGGCGCAAGGTCATCCTGGCCCTCAACAAGATCGACGCGGTGAAGCGCGATCAGCTTCTGGCGGTTTCGCAAAAGCTTTTCGAAACCGGTGTTTACGACGAGGTCTTCATGATCTCGGCCAGCTCCGGCTCGGGGGTCGAGGACCTGAAGAAGCGGTTGGCGGCCCTGATGCCGCAGAACGCCTGGTTCTATCCCGAGGATCAGACCGCCGACCTTCCGGCCCGCCTGCTGGCCGCCGAGATCACCCGCGAGAAGCTCTATCTGCGCCTGCACGAGGAGCTGCCGTACTCGGCCACGGTGGAGACCACCAAGTTCGAGGAGAAGGACGACGGCTCGGCCCGCATCGAACAGACCATCTATGTGGAGCGCGAGAGCCAGCGGCCGATCGTCCTCGGCAAGGGCGGCCAGACGGTGAAGTGGATCGGCCAGAAGGCCCGCGAGGAGCTCAGCGCCATCCTCGACCGCCCGGTCCACCTGTTCCTCCACGTCCAGGTGGACGAGAAGTGGGCCGACAAGCGCGAGTTCTACGGCCCCATGGGCCTCGACTACGACGCCTGATCGCATCTGCGGCGGGGCAGCCGGTCCGGAGATGATCCCCCGCCGTCCGCAGAAGAGGCTCCCGGCGCTCTTCGCTTTGGCCGGCGCAGGGCCTAGATGTTCCGGATGGTCGACATCGACGCCTACTTCGCCCGCATCGGCTACGACGGGCCGCGTGAGCCCACCCTCCGCGTGCTCGGCGCCCTCCAGGCAAAGCATCCGGCGGCGATCCCGTTCGAGGCCGTCGACTGCCTGCTGGACCGTGGCGTCGACATCGCCCCAGCGGCCGTGGACGCCAAGCTTATCCACGGCGGCCGCGGCGGCTACTGCTTCGAACACAACAGCCTTTTCCGGCGGGTGCTGGAGGCGCTCGGCTTTCGGGTGGAAGGCCTCGCCGCCCGGGTGCGCTGGAACATGCCTGCCGACGCGCCGGCTCAGCCGCGCACCCACATGGTGCTCAGGGTGACGGCCGAGGGCGAGGCCTGGCTGGCCGACGTGGGCTTCGGCGGCTGCGTGCTCACCGCCCCGCTGCGCATGGTCCCGCACCTCGAACAGGCCACCGACCACGACCGTTATCGCCTGACCCCCGTGGGCGAGGACCTGCGCCTGGAGGTGCTGCGCGAACCCGGCTGGGTCACGGCCTACGACATCTGCCTCAGTCCCTGTGAGCCCCGGGACTATGAGATGGCCAACTGGTTCACCTCCACCCATCCCACCAGCCACTTCCGCCACAACCTGCTGGCCGCCCGCACGACCCCGCAGGCCCGCTACGGCCTGTTGTTCAACCAGCTCACCGTCCGTCACCGGAACGGTCCGGTCGAGAAGACCACCCTCGACGCCGATGGGGTGGAGGCGGCCCTTCGCGACGTGTTCGGCCTGCCGGTGCAGCCGGACTGGCGCCCGGTGATCGAGGCCGCGGTCCGCTGATGGAGTTCGAGGACGACGCCTACGTCCTGTCCGCCCGGGCCCATGGCGAGAGCGGGGCCATCGTCGAGCTTCTCACCGAGGGGCGCGGCAAGTACGCGGCCCACGTGGCCGGCGGCAACTCGCGCAAGATCCGGCCCTTCCTCCAGCCCGGGGCCCGGGTGATCGCCCGCTACCGCGCCCGGGTCTCCGACCAGCTGGGCTCGGCGCAGCTGGAGCCGGTGGGCGAGGGGCCGGCGGCCCTGTTCGACGATGCCCTGGCGCTCTCGGGACTCTCCGCCGCCGCCGCCGTGGCCGCCGGCGCCCTGCCTGAGCGCGAGCCGCATCCGGGCGCCTTCCTGGCCTTCGAGGCCCTGGTCGGCGCCCTGGGTCACCCCGACGTCTGGCCGGCGGTCTTCGTCCGCTTCGAGGCCGGCCTGCTGCAGGACCTCGGCTTCGGCCTCGACCTGTCCAAGTGCGCCGCCACCGGCGCCGTGGACGACCTCGTCTACGTCAGCCCCCGCACCGGCCGGGCCGTCAGCCGCGCCGCGGGCGAACCCTACAAGGACCGCCTGCTGACCCTGCCGCCGTTCCTGCTGGCCGCCCAGTACGGCCTGGGCGCCGGCGACGTGGGCGCGGGCCTGCGGCTCACCGGCCACTTCCTGGAAGCCTTCATCTTCGGCCCCCTGAACCGTCCGCTCCCGCCGGCGCGGGTCTGGCTGCTGGACCGTCTCGGCGAGGCGGGGCGGCTCTAGCTTCGCCGCCGCCCGGCGCGGTGACAAAGTCGCGCCCTGCGGCGCCTGCGGACATCGCCCCGAATCCCCTGTCTTGCTAGAAGGGCAGGATGACCGTCCTGACTGCCCCGCCCGGGTCCGGCGATCCCGACCGGATCATCGAGGAGCCGCTCTCCGAAGCCCTGTCGCGCCGCTACCTGGCCTATGCGCTCAGCGTCATCACCGACCGGGCGCTGCCCGACGTGCGCGACGGCCTCAAGCCCGTGCAGCGCCGGGTGCTGTACGCCATGCGCGAGATGCGCCTGAACCCCGACGCGGCGGCCCGCAAGTGCGCCAAGGTCGTGGGCGAGGTGATGGGCGGCTATCACCCGCACGGCGACCAGTCGATCTACGACACCCTGGTCCGCATGGCCCAGTCGTTCGCCCAGCGCTATCCGCTGGTCGACGGGCAGGGGAACTTCGGCAACATCGACGGCGATAACGCCGCGGCCATGCGCTACACCGAGGCCAAGCTGACGGTGGCCGCCACCCTCCTGCTGGACGGCATCGAAGAGGACGCCGTCGACTTCAAGCCCACCTACGACGGCTCGGACGACGAGCCGGTGGTGCTGCCGGCGGGCTTCCCCAACCTCCTGGCCAACGGCTCGACGGGCATCGCCGTGGGCATGGCCACCTCGATCCCGCCGCACAACGCCGGCGAGCTGATCGACGCCTGCCTGCTGCTGCTGGAACAGCCCGAAGCCTCCACCGAGGCGCTGATGGCCCACGTCCAGGGCCCGGACTTCCCCACCGGCGGCGTCATCGTCGAGCCGCGCGGCAACCTCGCCGAGGTCTACGCCACCGGCCGGGGCGGGGTCCGCGTCCGCGCCCGCTGGACCAAGGAGGATCTGGGCAAGGGCACGTACCAGATCGTCGTCACCGAGATCCCCTACCAGGTGAAGAAGGCCGACCTCGTGGAGCAGCTCGCCGAGCTGATCGAGGCCAAGAAGGCGCCCCTGCTGGGGGACGTGCGCGACGAGTCCGCCGAGGACGTGCGCCTGGTGCTCGAGCCCAAGAGCCGCAACGTCGAGCCGGAAGTGCTGATGGAGAGCCTGTTCAAGCTCTCCGACCTCGAGACCCGCTTCTCGGTGAACCTCAACGTCCTGGACGCCCGCGGCACGCCGGGGGTGATGAACCTGCGCCAGGCGCTGCAGGCCTTCCTCGACCACCGCCGCGAGGTGCTGGTCCGCCGGGCGCGCCACCGGCTGGAGAAGATCGAGGCCCGCCTCCACATCCTCGACGGCCTGATGATCGCCTACCTCAACCTGGACGAGGTGATCCGCATCGTCCGGTTCGAGGACAAGCCAAAGGAAAAGCTGATCGAGGCGTTCCAGCTCTCGGAGATCCAGGCCGACGCCATCCTCAACACCCGCCTGCGCCAGCTGGCCCGGCTGGAGGAGATGGAGATCCGCCGCGAGCACGCCGAGCTCAGCGAGGAGCGCGACGGCATCCTCGAGATGCTGGGCTCCGACAAGGCTCAGTGGAAGCTGGTGGGCGAGGGCCTGCGGCACGTGAAGGCCGAGCTGGGCGAGCTGAACAACCGCCGCTCAACCTTCGCCGAGGCCCCGCAGATCGACACCGAGGCGGCCCTGGAAGCGATGATCGTGCGCGAGCCGATCACCATCATCCTGTCCGAGCGCGGTTGGATCCGCGCCGCCAAGGGCCGGGTGGAGGACCCCTCCGAGCTGAAGTTCAAGGAAGGCGACAAGCTGCAGTTCCTGGTTCCCGCCGAGACCACGGACAAGCTGCTGATCTTCGCCTCTGACGGCCGCTTCTTCACCCTGGGCTGCGACAAGCTCCCGGGCGCCCGCGGCCATGGCGAGCCCCTGCGCCTGATGATCGACCTCGACGACAAGGTCGGCATCGTCGACGTCTTCCCGCACAAGGCCGGCACGAAGCGCCTGTTGGCTTCCAAGCAGGGCTACGGGTTCATCCTGCCGGAAGAGGAGGCCATCGCCTTCCGCAGAGCCGGCAAGCAGGTGCTCAACGCCGGCGATCCGGCCAAGAAGGGCGAGGGCGCCGCGGTCTGCCTGCCGATCAATGCGAATGGGTCGGCCGGCGATCAGGTGGCCGTGGTCGGCGACAACGGCAAGATCCTGATCTTCCCCGTGGCCGAACTGCCCGAGATGCCCCGCGGCAAGGGCGTGAAGCTGCAGTCCTACCGCGAGGGCGGCCTGCGCGACGCCATGGTGTTCAAGGCCGAGGAGGGCGCCGCCTGGATCGACGCCGCCGGCCGCACCCGCACCTGGGAAGAGTGGCGCGACTGGGTCGGCCGCCGGGCCGGCGCCGGCAAGCTGGCGCCCAAGGGCTTCCCGGCCACCAAGCGGTTCAGGCCGCGCTGATGCCCGCCGCCGCCGAGCCGCCGGCCGTCCTGCCGCGTCCGCCGGTGTCGTTCGCCCAGCTCTGGGGCGACACCGTCGCATGGATCCAGGCCCACGGGACCGAGATCATCGTCGCCCTGGCGGCAGGCCTGGTCATCTACCTGGCTCTCAGCGTGTCCCGCAGCCTGGTGGCGCGGCTGCGCGACAAGCCCGGCCAGCCCCTCGGCTTCCGCGCCCTGATCGGCCGGGCCGCAAGCAAGACCGGCCAGGCGTTCATGGTCCTGGCCGCCGCCCGGCTGGTGGTGGGCTATGCCGATCCGCCGCCGGCTCTGACGGCCACGGTGGGCTTCCTGTTCACCGTCGCCGCCGCCTTCCAGGCCGCCGTCTGGATCCGCGAGATCGTCCTTGGCCTCATCGAGCGCCGCACGGCCATGGAGGGGCACAGCGAGACCCTGGCCAACGCCACCGGGGTCATCCGCCTGCTGGTGACGGTGGTGATCTTCGCCATCGCCATCATCGTGGTGCTGGACAATCTGGGCGTGAACGTCACCGCCCTGGTGGCCGGTCTCGGCATCGGCGGCATCGCCATCGGCCTCGCCGCCCAGGGCATCTTCTCCGACCTGTTCGCAGCCCTGACGATCATCTTCGACAAGCCGTTCCGGGTGGGCGAGACCATCACTTACGACGCCTCCACCGCCACGGTGGAGCGGATCGGCCTCAAGAGCACCCGACTGCGGGCGGTCAGCGGCGAGCGCAAGATCGTCTCCAACGCCAACCTGCTCCAGAAGGAGATCACCAGCTACCTGACCCTGGACCGGCGGCGGCTGAAGTTCGTGCTCAGCCTGATCTATCAGACCGATCCCGAGCTCTGCGCCCGCATCCCCGACATGCTGCGCGAGATCGTCGAGGCCGAGGGGGGAACCTTCGTTCGCGCCGGCTTCGTCAACTTCGCCGCCAGTTCCCTCGACTTCGAGGTGGAGTTCGACGTGTTCCGCGAGGACTGGGACCAGATCTACGCCATCCGCCACCGGATCGGCCTTAGCATCCTGCGCCGCTTCGCCCGGGAGGGCGTGGAGTTCGCCTATCCCACCCAGACCACCTTCACCGCCGCGCCTGACGGACGGATGATCATGCCGTACTCCGAGGCCTGGGGGGACAGGGGCGCGGAATAGGTTTCCAGCCGGTCGGCCGACAGGCACTCTGCCCGCCGCCGCCAGTCCGGAGGGACCATGTCCGACCTCGCCACCGTTCGCGTCCTCGCCTTCGCGGGCAGCCTGCGGCAGGCCTCCTACAACCGCGCCCTGCTGCGGGCCGCGGTGGAGGTCGCCCCGCCGGGGCTGGTCATCGAGGTCTTCGATCTCATCGAGGTGCCGCTCTACAACGGCGACGTGGAGGCCGAGGGCGATCCGCCCGCGGTGGCGGCCCTGAAGGCGGCGATCGCGGAGGCGGATGGCGTGCTCATCGCCACCCCCGAGTACAACCACGGCGTCCCGGCGGTGACCAAGAACGCCGTCGACTGGACCTCCCGGCCGCCGCGCAAGGCGGTGCTGGACGGCAAGCCGGTGGGGATCATCGGCGCCTCGCCCGGTATGACCGGCTCGGCCCGGGGCCAGAGCCAGCTGCGCCAGGCCTTCGAGTTCACCAACTCCTACTGCATGCCCCAGCCCGAGCTGCTGGTGGCGCGGGCGCATGAGAAGTTCGACCCCGAAGGCCGGCTCGCTGACGAGGCCACGCGCAGCTATCTCGGCCGTTACCTCACCGCCTTCGAGGCCTGGGTCCGCCGCTTCGTCTGAGCCTTCGGCCGCCGGTCAGTGGCTGGCCAGGACGAACCGCCGCGGCCGCATCAGCAGCGTCCGGGTGACGCCGCCGAACACCCATTCCGACAGCCGGCTGTGGCCATAGGCGCCCGTCACGATCAGCTCGGCGCCGAGGGTCTCGGCGATGCGGTCCAGTTCCTCCGCCACCGTCTCGTCCGCTCCGGTGGTCACGTGGGTCCGCGCCTGGGCGCCCCGGCGGCGCAGCATGGCGGCGACATCTTCGGCCTCGCCGCCCACACGCTCCATGTCCCGGGCGTCGCAGATCGCCGTCACCACCACGGTCTCGGCCGCCGTCAGGAACGGCATGGCGTCGGAGACGGCCCGGCGGGCCTCCCGGGTGTCCTTCCAGCCCACCACCACCGTCTCGGCCCGCAGGCTGCGGGCGTCCGGCGGCGCGATCAGCACCGGCCGCCCGCTGTTCATCACCACCTCCGTCGGACTGGCCGACCGGTAGGACGAGGCCTCCTCGGGCAGGGGGTTCATGACGATCAGGTCCGCGGCCCGGCTCAGCTCCACCAGCGCATGGTCGGGAAAGGTGTTGGCCTGCCGCCACTCGGTCGGCGCATCGCCCGCGTCCTGGCGGAACGCCGCCTCGGAAGCCGCCAGATTGTGGTCGATCTGGACCTGGGCGGCGGCCAGCCAGTCAGGCGGAATCATGCCGCCGCCATAGGGCGCCGCCGTGAACGCCGCATCCACCGCCTCGGCGCCGACGCCGATCACCAGCCCGCCGGCCTCCCGGGCCAGCTGGGCCGCCAGCGCCACCCGGGCCGAGGAGGAGGGCGGCGGCTCGGCATGGACCAGCAGGGTGGCGAGGCCGGTGAGCCGGCGGTGGGACAGGGGCTCGTCCTGGCGCGGGGCCATGGGGGGACCTCCTTCGGCGGGGGCGCGGCCGCCCGCGCCCTTAACGCATAACACCGATCTTCGTCCGCCGCTTCATGCTAGGATGGGCCCTCAGATCAGGGCGGCGGCCTGCGCCGGACCCGCTTTCGGACGATCAGCCCGGCGCGCGCCGCGGCCTTGCACGAACAAGGTCCGGGAGGTGCTGCGATGGCCGATACCGTAGGCAATCCGCTGGAGTATGTTCTCAAGCGCATGACCTGGGCGGTGGAGGGCGCCGGACGCCGTCCCGCGGCCGTGCGGTCCCGGGTAGTCCCGGAGGTGCGAGACCTCACCGCCGCCGACCTGAAGGACGCCCTGCGGCGCGGCCTCGCCGACTTCACCGCCGCCCGGGACGATGTGCTGTTCATCGCCATCTTCTATCCCCTGGCCGGCCTGGTGCTGGCCGCGGCCTTCCTCCGCTACGACCTGCTGCCGATGATCTTCCCCCTGGTGTCCGGCTTCGCTCTCCTGGGGCCCCTGGCCGCCGTCGGCCTCTACGAGGTCAGCCGCCGCCGGGAGGCGGGGGAGGACGTGCGGTGGTGGTCCGCCGCCTCGGTGTTCGGCTCGCCCGCCATCGGGGGCATCCTCGTCATGGGCCTGGTGCTGCTCGCCCTGTTCGTGGCCTGGCTGGCGCTCGCCTATGAGATCAGCCTGCTCGCCTTCGCCCACGGCCCCCCGGTCACCTTCCGCAGCTTCCTGGAGCAGACCTTCGCCACCGGCGAGGGCTGGGCCATGGTGCTGGTCGGCCTGTCGGTGGGGTTCGTCTTCGCCGCCGTCGCCTTCGCCATCAGCGTGGTGTCCTTCCCCATGCTGCTGGACCGCCGGGTGGACGTGGACGTCGCCATCCGCACCTCGGTGAAGGTGGTGGCGCGCAATCCCCGCACCATGGCCCTCTGGGGCCTGATCGTCGCCGTGAGCCTCGCCCTGGGCGCCGTCCCTGCGCTGCTCGGCCTGATCGTGGTGGTGCCGGTGCTCGGCCACGCCAGCTGGCATCTCTATCGCAGGGCGGTCGCCTGACCCGGGCGGAGCTGGTGCGGGGGAACCGTTTCCCGGCGCGAGCTTTAACATTCGACGCGCACGGGTTTCCCGTGGAGCGATGGGGGAAGTATGCTCGGGTACCAGCCTCCCACTGTCGCCGAGATTATCCAGGGTCTCGATGCGTCTGTATCGCCGCTCGGACCGCGGTCGGGCTGGCCTGCTTGCCTACGCGCGGCGGTGGACCTGATCCTCCCGGCCCAGGCCGAGATCGTGCTGTTCTGGGGCCCCGACTATGTGGCCCTCTACAACGACGCCTACGCCCCCACCATCGGCGACAAGCATCCCGGCGCCTTCGGCCGCCCGGCCATCGAGTACTGGCGCGAGCTGTGGGACGACCTGGAGCCGCTGCTGTCGGGCGTCCGCCGCACGGGCGAGACCTTCCACGCCAAGGACCGGCCCTTCTACATCGAGCGCAGCGGCGGGGTCGGCGAGACCGTCTACTTCGACGTCTCCTATTCGCCGCTCAAGGGCGAGGACGGGGGGGTGGAGGGCGTCCTGTGCATCGTCAGCGAGACCACCGCGCGGGTGCGGGCCCTTGAGCGCGCTGCCCATAGCGAGGCCCAGCTGCAGGCCATCGCCGACTCCATCGATCAGATGATCTGGTCCACCCGGCCCGACGGCTACCACGACTACTACAACCGCCGCTGGTACGAATACACGGGGGTCCCGCCGGGCTCCACCGACGGCCAGGCCTGGAACGACATGTTCCACCCCGACGACCGCCAGGAGGCCTGGGCCGTGTGGCGCCGCAGCCTGGAGACCGGCGAGCCCTACCACATCCAGTACCGCCTGCGTCGCCACGACGGCCAGTACCGCTGGGTGCTGGGCCGGGCCCAGGCGGTGCGCGACGCCGACGGGCGGATCCAGCGCTGGTACGGCACCTGCACCGACATCCACGACCTGAAGACCGCCCGGGACGCGCTCCAGGACGAGCGCAACGCCCTGGAGATCCTCAACGGAGTCGCCGGCCGCGTGGCCGTCCAGTTCGACCTCGACAAGCTGGTCCAGACGGTGGCCGATGCGGGCGTCGAACTGTCCGGGGCCGAGTTCGGGGCCTTCTTCTACAACGTCCTGGGCGCCCCCGAGGGCGACGCCATCCGCTACGCCTTCTCCGGGGCCGACCGGTCCGAGTTCGAGCGCTTCCTGCATCCGCGCTACACTGCGGTGTTCGCCGCCGCCGTGAAGGGCCGCTCGGCGGTGAGGGTGGACGACATCGCCCGGGACCGTCGCCTCCGCCGACCCGAGGCGGCCGGCTCACGCCTGCCGGTGCGAAGCTATCTCGCCGCCCCGGTCCGCCTGCGTTCGGGCGAGGTGGTGGGCGGCCTGTTCTTCGGTCACGGCCAGGTGGGCGCTTTCGACGACCGCGGCGAGCGGCTGATCCAGGGCCTGGCCGCCCACGCCGCCATCGGCATCGACACCTCGCGCCTCGTCCAGCGCCTGCAGCGGCTCAACGCCGGCCTGGAGGACGAGGTGGCCGCCCGCACTGCCGACCGCGACCAGGTCTGGGGCGCCAGCCACGACCTGCTCATCGTGTCCGGCCTCGACGGGGTGTTCCGCAGCGTCAATCCGGCCTGGCAGCGCTGCTTGGGCTGGCGGGCGGACGAGTTGGAAGGGCGCCGCTACGACTGGCTGATCCACCCCGACGATCTCGCCGCCACCCGCGCCCAGACCGCCCGCCTGGCCCGCGGCGAGACCACCGCCAGTTTCGAAAACCGCTACCGGGCCAGGGACGGCGGTTACCGCATCCTGGCCTGGACCGCCGTCCGCTCCGGCGACCGGGTCTACGGCGTGGGCCGTGACGTCACCGCCGAACACCGACGCCGGCAGGAATTGGCTGAGACCCAGGAGCGTCTGCGCCAGGCCCAGAAGATGGAGACCGTCGGTCAGCTCACCGGCGGGGTGGCCCACGATTTCAACAACCTGCTGCAGGTGGTCACCGGGAATCTGGAGATCCTTCAGCGCAACCTGCCCGCCGACCAGCCGCGCCTGCGCCGGGCCGCCGACAGCGCCATGACCGGCGCCCGCAGGGCCGCCACCCTGACCCAGCGCCTGCTGGCCTTTGCCCGCCGCCAGCCCCTCAACCCCCGCCCGCTCGATCTCAACAGGCTGGTCCTGGGCATGTCCGAGCTGCTGTACCGCACCCTCGGCGAGACCATCGATGTGGAGACCGTGCTCTCGGCGGGCGCCTGGCGCATCGAGGCCGACGCCAACGGCCTGGAGAACGCGATCCTCAACCTGGCGGTCAACGCCCGCGACGCCATGCCGGACGGCGGCAAGCTCACCATCGAGACCGCCAACGCCAGCATCGACGGCGCCTACGCCCGCCGAAACCTCGAGGTCACCCCCGGCCAGTATGTGATGTTCTCGGTCTCCGACACCGGCCACGGCATGTCGCCCGAGGTGGCCGAGCGGGCCTTCGAGCCGTTTTACACCACCAAGGAGGTGGGCCGCGGCACGGGCCTGGGCCTGTCCATGGTCTACGGCTTCGCCAAGCAATCGGGCGGCCATGTGAAGATCTATTCCGAGGTGGGGCAGGGGACGACGGTGCGCCTCTACTTCCCCCGCCTGGCCGCCGGCGCCGAGGTCGAGGAGCAGGAGGCCCAGGTTTGGGCGCCCCCCGGTGAGAACTGCGAGACCATCCTGGTCTGCGAGGACGACGACGACGTGCGCGCCTATTCCGTGGAGGCCCTGCGCGAGTTGGGCTACCGGGTGCTGGAAGCCCACGACGGCCCCTCGGCCCTGCGCCTGCTCGAGCGACAGGACGGCCGCGTCGACCTGCTGTTCACCGACGTCATCCTGCCCAGCGGCATGACCGGCGCCGAGGTGGCTGCCGCCGCCCGCCGGGTGCAGCCCGGCCTGCCGATCCTGTTCACCACCGGCTACGCCCGCAACGCCATCGTCCACCAGGGGCGGCTGGATGCGGGCGTGGAGTTGATCACCAAGCCCTTCGCCTTCGCGGACCTGGCCGCCCGGATCCGCGAGATCCTCGACACCGCCCGGGCCTCCGCCCTGAGCTGAATCGCGCGAATCAGGCCTATGTCGGATTCTGACAGAACGCCGTTAACGCTTGTGGCAGGATGTGGCCATCGCCGGCTGACGTCCCTGGCCGCCCGCGACTGAGAGACCAGGCCCTGGCATCAGGGTCCACATGCTCCCGCCTGAAGCGGAGCAACGATAATGCCCCTCTACACCTTCCACCCCTGCCAACCGGACGGCACGTCCGACACCTTCCTGGCCGTTGAACTGCCCGGCGAGGAGGAGATCCGCGCGGTCGCCCTGGACCTGATGGCCCAGAATCCCCGCTGCCAGATCGTCGAGGTCTGGCAGGACGATCGCGAGGTGGCTGAGTTCCGCCGCAGCGAGGCCGCCAACGGCTGATGCGCGCCGCGCCTCCGGCCGCGGCTTCCCACCACCGCCTCCAGTTCCTACCTTGGGGGGATGGCCGTCGCATTCACCCGTGAGGAAGACTACGAGGCGCAGGCTGCGGACCTGCCCGACCGTCCGATCTCGCCCCATCCCAACCTGGTGACGGCCACGGGCCTTGCCGCCATCGAGCGTGAGCTGGCCGCCGCGCGGGCCGCCTATGTGGAGGCCCAGGCCAGCGCCAAGGACGGCCCCGGCGTCTCCGCCGACCGCACCGCCATGGCCAGGGCCACCCGCGACCTGCGCTACTGGTCCGCCCGCCGCGCCAACGCCCAGCTCACCGAACCCGAGGGCGATCCCGACAAGGTGCTGTTCGGCCGCACCGTCGAGATCGAGCGCGAGGACGGCCGCCGCCAGGCCTTCCGGATCGTCGGCGAGGACGAGGCCGACCCCACCGCCGGCAGCGTCTCCTACGTCTCGCCCCTGGCCCGGGCGCTGCTCGGCCGCGCCGTGGGCGACGTGGCCACGGTCAATGGCGCCGAGGTCGAGATCGTCGCCGTCCGCCCCGCCTGAACCCGCCTGAGGTTCCGCGGCCTTGTGGTTTCGGAACCTTCGCCGTAGGTCGGAGTTTGCCCGGCAAGTCATCAGTCAAGCCTGCAGGCCGGCTCCTGGCCGGTCCTTCGGGCAAGTCCTTCAAGGGAACCCTATATGCGCCAACGCCTCATCGCCGGCGGCATCGCCGCCCTGGCCCTCGTGCCCACCCTGGCCCTGCCGACCCTGGCCCACGCCCAGCAGACCTGCGAGGAGCGGCGCAACAACCGCATCGCCGGTACGGTGGTCGGCGGCGCCCTGGGCGCCCTGGCGGGCAGTGCGGTGGCCGGCCGCGGCGACCGCAACGAAGGCGCCGTCATCGGCGGCATCGCCGGCGCCGTCATCGGCAACCAGGTGACCAAGGGCAATGGCGACTGCCGCCAGGCCTACGGCTGGTACGACAACAACGGCGTCTGGCACTCCAACGCCGTCGAGCGCAGCTACGCCCGGGGCTACTACGACCGCAACGGCAACTGGATCGAGGGCACGCCCCCCGCCGGTTCCTGGGACCGCAACGGGCGCTGGACCATCGCCTCCAACAGCTACGCCCCGCCGCCGCCGCCGCCGCCCGGTCCCGGCGCCGGCCCCGGCTACGGTCCCGGCCCGGGCTATGGCCCGCCCCCCGGCCACACCTACCGCTACCGCTCTGACTGGCGCGACGCGCCCGAGGACATCCGCGCCCGCACCGACTGGCTGGAGCGGCGCATCATCCGCAGCCGCGACAACGGCTCGCTGTCCCGCCGCGAGGCCCAGAGCGCTCTGAGCACCCTGCAGGCCATCCGCCGGCAGGAGCGCGACTACATGCGCGATGGCCGGCTCAGCCCGCGCGAGGCCGACACCCTCATGGCCCGCCTCGACGACCTGAACGCCCAGATCCGCTACGACCGCCGCGACTAGCGGCCCGCCTCGGCCCTCCCTCGCAAGCCGGGGGAGGGCCATCCCGGCTCAGAAGAGCTTGCGGACGTTCACCTGCAGCACCCGGCCCAGCGGGCTGCCGTGCAGGTAGTCGTAGTTGAAGGTCGAATAGGCGAACGGCGGGTCCTTATCGAACAGGTTCTGGATCGTGGCCGTCAGCGTCGTGTCCCAGGCCAGCTCCACCCGATAGACCAGGTCCACCGGCGTCCAGGCCTTGATCTTCGCCGGCTGCACGCCGGGCGTCGCCGTATCGATGTCGTGGTTCAGGTCGTCCAGGCTGTCCACATAGTGCAGCGTGGCCCGCAGGTTGTGCGGTCCGATGGCGTAGTTGACGTAGAGGTTCGCCTTCAGCTGCGGCTGCGAATAGAACGCGCTGAGCAGCTCGGCCTTGCCGGCCCGGTCCAGGCCGGGCGCGATGGTGATGCCGTCCAGGCTGACCAGGGCCCCGCGGTCGTATTCGAACACATAGGCCCCATCGACTCCCAGGGTCAGGTCGCCTTCGGGCAGGATCGCCTCCCGCAGCCGGTAGCTGGCCGAGAAGTCCACCCCTGAGGTGTCCACGCTGGGGCCGTTGATCAGATAGGTCCGCATCCCCTGGAAGTTCGAGGGGTGGCAGTTGGTCCCCGTCACCGGGTTCACCGCCGTGCCCGCGCCGCTGGCGAAGGTGAAGCGGCTGGCCAGGGCCGCGTTGGCGCACTGCCAGTTGGCCGGCGTGTCGTTGGGGAACATGGTCGAATAGACCGCCGCCGCCGTCTCGACCGTCAGCTCCTTCTTGAACTTGAAGGTCCACCAGTCGACCGTGGCCACGAAATCGCCCAGCTCGACCACCGCGCCGACCGAATAGTTGGTCGCCGTCTCGGGTTCGAGGTCGGGGTTGGCGAAGGTGTCCACCGCCCGGTACAGCGCCGCCCCGGTGGTCGGGTCCACGAACTGCTGCAGCGTCCGGGTGAAGCCTGGCTGCACCGAGGTCTGCGGGGGCGCCCGGAAGGTCGTGCCGATCGAGCCCCGCGCCGCCAGCCACGGCAGGGCCTGCCACTTGGCCGCCGCCTTGGGATTGACCGTCGAGCCCACCGACCCGCCATAGCTTTCGTAGCGGATCGCCCCGTCCACCGTCAGGGTGTCGAAGATCGGCAGCTTCACCTCGGCGAACACGGCCTTGACGATCCGGTCCACCGAGAACTCCTGCACCCCCGGCGACAGGTTGAACGGGCCCACCCCGCCGGCGCATTGCGGCTGGCGGTCGTCCACGTCGTCGACGCAGCGCGTCACCTCGATGTTCGACAGGGCGTCGGCGGCGACGTTCTCGTACTCGTCATAGCGCCACTGGCCGCCCACCGCCGCCTGCACCGGCCCGCCCGGCAGGGTGATCGGCAGCTCGCCGCTCAGCACCAGGTCGCCCACCAGGATCCGGCTGTTGGTGATCGCCGTCAGGTACTGGTGCATCCATTCGTACAGCTCCCGCGTGTTGGTGTTCGCGGGCACGGCGGCGGGGGTGTAGAACGGGTTCGTCCGGCCATAGACGGCGTCCTGCGGCACGGCGTTGGCGAACGGGTTGAACCAGAAGCAGCCGTTCTGCCCCGGCGTATTGGCCGCCACGTTGCAGTTCGGCCCTCCCAGGCCGCGCAGGCCCAGCTGCATCCGGTTGACCACCTCGTCCGGCACCGCGTTGACGCCCTCGGAGTCCATGTAGGTGACCGCCGCGTCATAGCCCCAGCCGCCCACCGGCAGCGCCCCGCTCACCCCGGCCGAGACGCGGAAGGCGTCGGCCTTGCGGTGGTTGTGGTCGGCCCCGTCCGGAAACAGCGGCTGGCCGCCGTACCCGCCCGGCCGCCACTGGGTCTGGGAGGTGATCACCCCGAACGCCTGGATGTTGGCGCACTGGGTCGCCGAATAGGGCGCCGCCGCCCCCGGTCCGCAGTGCTGGTTGTACAGCGCCGTCAGGCCCGGGTTGGCGAACGGGATGTAGAACCGCGACTGCTGGTTCAGGCCGGTGGCCGGGTAGGGCGACTGCCCGCCGCCGGGCGATCCGCCCGACGCGGCGATCGGCGTCGGGAACTGCACCGTCGACTGATAGGGCGAGACCCGCTCCCGGGGCACGTCGTGCCGGGCCCACATGGCCTCGGCGTGGAAGCGGGTGTCCTCGTTGATGTCGAAGTTGATCTCGCCATAGAGCTGGTAGTGGAACTCGTCGTTCCCCAGGTTGTCGAAGCGGCTGAACTGGAAGCGGCAGGTGCCGGCCACGATCTCGCCGCCCAGCTCGGCGCAGCCGTCGTCCTGGAAGTTGATCGGCCCGGCGAACGGCTGGGCCAGGGCTCCGTTGGGCAGGATCGCCCCGCCGTCGCCGGTGGTGTAGCCGCCGGGGTTGGACGAGCCCGACCAGCCGCCGAACGGGTTCTCGGCGAACGGCCGGATCGCCCAGTGGCGGTCGGTCAGCCGCAGCTCGCTGCGCCGGCGATACCCCGCGGTCAGCAGCACGTTGCCGCGGTCGAACCGCTCGCCCCAGGCGGCGGTCAGGTTGTAGTCCCCGTCGGCCCCGTCGATGTGCGCGTAGTCGGCGGTCAGCTCCAGCCCGTCCAGGTCCCGCCGGGTGATGAAGTTCACCACCCCGCCCACCGCGTCCGAGCCATAGGTGGCGGCGGCCCCGTCCTTCAGCACCTCGATGCGGCCGATGGCGGCCGTGGGGAGCAGGTTCACGTCCACCGCGCCCCCCGCCGCCGCCGAGACCGAGGGCGCCAGCCTGCGGCCGTTGAACAGCACCAGGGTCCGCGCCGCCCCGAAGCCGCGCAGGTTCACCGTGGCCATCCCCGCCGTCGCCCCCATCAGACGGTTGGCCTCGCCCACGCTGCCCGCCGCCGCCGGCAGGGCCTTGATGATGTTCACCACCGTCGGCGCGCCCTGCCGCGACAGCTCTTCGGCGCTCAGGACCGAGACGGGCAGGGCGCTGTTCACCGGCGTCCCGCCGATGTGCGACCCCGTCACCACCACCTCTTCGACTTCCGAAGGCGCGGCGGTCTGCGCCAGCGCGCCCCCGCCGGAAAGCCCCGCGATCATGGCGATGGTCGCGGCCGACGCGCCGCGCAGGAACATATGCTTCACCCGAGCTACCTCCCTTAAGGGCCCCGCCGCTCTGATGGCGGTCGTGGGCATGGCGTAGGCCGGAATGGCCCCCCGATGACGTTAGGGAAGGTGGCGCGCCGCCCGGTGTGACGCCCCAAGGCCTCGCGCCCCAAGGCTTCGCGCCCCAAGGCGGCGCGCCCACGAGGTCAGACGGCGCTGACGCGCGCGTCCCCCGGACCCCTGGCGCCGGCGAAGCGGCCGCACCCTCCCATGATCGATGGCTTCGATCCTTGAGCGAACGCTGTCCGACAAACGGCAGGGAGTCAATCCTCACTCTCGCGGGAGTGAATATATCGAGTGCGGCTCCGGCTCCGGCTATGGCCCTGGTTGTGACCCTGGCTATGGCTAAGGCTGCGCCCCGAACAGCTTGCGGGCGTTCTCCGAGCGGATCTTGGCCTTCTCCGCCTCGGTCAGGTCCAGCCGCTCCAGCGCCTCGACGTTCTGCGCGAGCGAGTACTGCGGATAGTCCGAGCCCAGCAGCACCTGGTCGACGCCCACGTTGCGGATCGTCCAGACGAACTCGTCCTCGATGGGCGAGTCCGCCACCATCGCCACCGTCGCCGAGATGTCGAAATAGATGTTGTCGCCGAACAGGTTCTCGGCGGTGCGCGCGGCCTTCAGGACGTTCCAGAACCGGAAGTTCATCGCCCCCATGTGGGCGAAGATGAACTTGGTCTTCGGCGCCGCCAGGGCCAGGTTGAACAGCTTCTCGCTGTCGCCGGGCAGGATGTTGGCGTTGTCCATCAGCACGATGACGCCCAGGTCCCCCGCCCGGCGCGCCAGCGTCAGCACCCTGGGATCGCTCTGCTCGAAGCCCTGGGTGTGCGGATGGATCTTCAGGACCTTCACCCCCAGGCCGGCCACCCGCTCCAGCTCGGCCAGGGCCGCCTCGCCGTCATAGGGGTGCACGCTCGCCACCGGCAGCACCCCCGGCCGGGCCGCCGCCAGGGCGATCACCCCGTCGTTTCCGGCCCGGATCGCCTCGGGCTTGCCCGCCCGCGCCTGATTGGGCCCGCCGAACCACATGGCAGCATAGCCGCCCACCGCCCCCTGATCGGCCTTCACCTGCGCCTCATAGGCGTCGGCCGAGACCGTCCCGCGGTGCAGGTGGACATGGGTGTCGAAGGCGGGCGCCTGGCGGGCGGCCACGCCGGAAGCAAGCAGGGCGAAGCCTGCGGCGAGAACGGCGGTCTTCATCATGCCGGGAAGTCAGCCCGACGCCCCAGCCAAGTCAATGCGAAGCTTGGCGCCGGCCGCGCCCGGCGTCGGGGCTAGTCCGCTGCGTCCCGGACCAGCTCGTAGAAGCCGCCGGTCTGCAGGCGCACGATCACCGCCTCGGGGGCGCGGTTCTCGAAGTACCAGCCGTGGATCCCGTCGAATGGGGCGACCAGCACGCCCCGGTGCGCTGCGCCGTCGGCCTTCTTGTAGAAGGCCACCTTCTCGGCCGTATGGCCATGGAACTCGTGCCAGAGGTTGGCGGCGTCCTCCGCCTTCCAGGCATAGGTGAGGGTGTCGCCCGCCTTCATCCTCAGCTTGAACTCCAGGCGGTCGCCGGGCGTGCCGGCCGCGGCCACGAAGATGTCGTTGGTGTCGCTGCGGAAGGGCGTGGCGGAGTCCCTGGCCGCGCCCGGCGTCTCGATTTCCTCGAGCGGGCTCTGGGTCTTGGCCTTCGCCGGCTCGGCGGCCGGCGTCACCGCGGGGCTCTCCCCGGCGGGCTTGGCCGTCTCGCCGCAGGCGCTAAGGCCGATCGCCGCCATAAGGGCCGCGCCGGCCAGGATGGATGCTTGGATCCGCACGTTCGAACGCCCCCCGTCTTGGAATCGGTCGGCCACTGTGCGGCGCCCGCGGCCCGGCGCGCACCTGCTTTACGGTTGGGGGAGGGATGTTGGTTGTTGGCTCAAGGCGAGCGGCGGCTCTCCGCGCCCGCGTGAACCGCCGCGCCTGGCGCGTCGCGTGCGCAACGTGGGGGGAGATGAGCGGGTTGCTCACGGGAGTAGTGCAACGACGATTAAACAGACTACTAACATTAGGTAGAAGATGCCGATGCCAAGATGAACCCGATCGTAGACTTTGGCTGCAGCATCAACCGGAGCATCGCTGATTTCCGTCAGCTCGCCCCGGGGAAGATATCTTCCGACACTATCCTTCCAAGCCTTCCGAGATCGAGCCTGTTCGCGGAAGTAATCTCTATTTACTATTGTGAGTGCGGTGAACGACCCAATTAAATAGATCGCCGCAAATGCCATGAATATTCGCGATATAGCTTCAGACGAAGTGCGATTGGCGTCTGGAACAATTTTTATAACGAACGGTGCGCTCGCCACCAGCAGGTCTCGCCAAAGGGCTCCTGTAAGTTCTTGCGTGCGTTGAACGGTCTTCTGCGTTTCGTCGATCGCTGCCCGACGAAGTTCACCCAGGGCCTTCAGCGTCTCGCGATTTGCAGATTGCACGTGCGCCCGATAGGCGGCTTTTGCATTCTCGAGCGCGAGCGGGAGGGCGTCGCTGATCGCTGCTCGCGAGATCCTAATGGTATGCGCGAGTTCGATGGCTAGCAGCAGATGCCGCGCATCTTTGTCGTTCGTATCGACGTAGACCCACTTGGCGGCCTCGTGAATCGGACGAAAAGCCTCGGCTACTTCAGTGTCTGTACAATCGAGTTCCTGGACGGGAGGGCCAGACAACCTGTAACGCCGATCTTGCGAGCGCCCAGCTACTTGGTCAACAAGCGATGCCCAAAGCCTCAGCGCGGCTTCTTCCCGCCAGGCCGTGAAGGCTCGACTATGTTCCGTGGGGGCGTTCCAAATTAGCCATGGTCGTAGATCGTTAGGAACAATGCGAGGTGCGGATAGATCGAATACTTGACTACTTGGGTCGATCTGAGTGCCGATTGGCTCCAGTGGCGCCGCTCCACCTTCGGTCCACGGCTCCACAGCTATCGAGCGAGTGCGGAATGCCTGTCCTACCTTAAGATCTGCCAAGCGGATGCGTGTACAGGTGGCCGCTGAGGATAGCCATTCGCGTAGTGCGGATTGATAGAAAAGCCTGATCTCGCCCTCGGCGCTGGTCTTGCGGAGGGTAAAGCTGTACCGGCGACCAATCGTAAACTGATCGTCGGGGCCAAGGACGGCATCAGTATCTTGAACTCTTATTACTACCTCGGCTACGCAATCGCCGGGGCAAATCATGAACGACTGCCATGACCTGAGATTCTCCGGCCCCGAGAATTCCGCGCTGAAGCGCAGCGCGGCAGGCCGATCCGCAAGATCCGCTACGTCCTTGAGTTTATCGACGAGTGCGAGAATTTGGCTCGGAGTCGACATCGTCACGACGTATCCGATCGTTGATTACAATCCGTCCTTCTGCGGAATTAACCTCAACAAGGTCTTGCAGTTCTTCCGCAAATTGGATGCGCACGCCGGCGACAGTTTCGATGCGGCGTTGCCGGGGCCGGCTAACCGCATTCGGAGCGAGACGGAATGACTCGTTTTCGATCCTTTGCGATCTAAGCTTGTGGCGGAACTTTGTCGCTAGGTCGTCTTCTTCGTCTACGGAGCGTCCGAGGACAGCCTCCAAAAACGATTTGTTGCTCTGTGCCTCGACCGCGCCTCCCGCGGCGGCCGCGTTGTACGCGCGGCGCCTGACTTCACGATAAACGTCTGGCTCAACTAGTGACTCGTTCTCCAGGATTGTATCTACGGCCGCTTGATATATACGGCGCGTGAGTTCCTCATCTGTAAACTCACGCTTCGCACCCAGAAACGTTTCAAAATATCTAGCAACCTTGGTGCCGTTCCTGTGGTCTAGGACGCTCAGGAATCCAGGTTCGGGATCGAGGGTGATCAGCGCCGCTTTCTGAAGAGCAGAGGGGTTCTTCACGAAGTTCCGTCGCAGGCTTGCAAGCGTAGCCCGCTTCCGGCCTTCCTGGCCTTCTTCAAGGTCGTAAGTGAGAACCGTATCATCATCGTACTTGAGCAAAGCGAACGCACGTCGGTCCTTCGCCGCAAGGAGGAAAACTAAGAACGCGCCTGGCGCCGTTTGCCCGCCGTGGGCGCGCTGGAAATCTTCGGCGAGGCCTTCACTCTCTTCCTGAAAACGTGCGCGGTTGACGAGCACGCTTAGCAAGCGCGACTTGGTTTGAGCGTGCTCCGCGAACCGATAGGCGTTGCCACGACTGGCGCTGCGGATGCGATCCAAGAAGAAGCCCGCGAAGGGACCGGGTGTTATCTCCTCAAGCCGTTGAAAATGCTCCGGCTTGGGGCCGACGATATGGAAGACCATTCGCTCAATTGCGAGCGCAGCAAGTTCATCATCATCAAGCGCGGCCATTCTGCTTCCCCCCAGAAGCTGCTGTTGTCGCTCGCACCCTAAACGGGCGCTTCAATTGAACGCAACTTCGGCGAAGGTGTGGCTTGCAATCGAGGGTAGAGGGTTCCCCATTCATCTCCCTAAACCCCCCATGAACAGCCGCCACCGGCGCCGTTCAGGCGGCTAGGCGCAGCGTCACCTCAAGGGTCGCATCGACCCCGAGGAGATCCGCCTATGAAGACGCTCATCCTGGCCGGCGCCGTCGCGGTTGCGACGCTCACCGCCGGCGCGGCCATGGCCCAGCCCTACGGCCGCTACGACGGCGGCGCCCGCTACGCCGGGCCCGGCCCCGGTTATGGCTACGGCTACGACCGCGGCCCCCGCTACGCCCGCGAGCGCGACAGCGACCGTGACGGCATCCCCGACCGGCTGGAGTGGAACCGCGACCGCGACCGCGACGGGCGCCCCGACCAGTGGGACCGCTACGACAACCGCCGCGGCCAGCGCTACGGCCAGCATCACCGCTACGACCGCGGCTATTACCGCGGCGGCGACTACCGCTGGTAGGCCGGCGGATCGCCGCCCCCCATCGTCCCCGTAAGATCCTCCCCGAAAGCCCCTCAAGCCCCGCCGCCGCGCGGGGCTTCTTCTTTCGGCGCGATAATTTTTGACTTCCCGGCGCTTCCATGTTCTCGTTATGTTCATGTCTGCCGACGGCGAGGTCAGGATCGAGGCGCCCGAACGGGCGGCCGGGGAGGCGTCCGCCACCCGGGCGCGCCACGCCGCTGTCCTGGCCGAGCTGAGCGAGCTTGGCCTCACCCTGGCCCGCGACCTGCACGCCCGCGCCATCCAGGCCGAGACCACCGACGAGGCGGTCACCCTGTCCCTGTCGTTCCAGCGCGTGTCCCGGGCGGTGTGCGCCAGGCCGTGGCCCTCGAGGCCCGGATCGAGCGCGACGCGGCCCGCGACCTCAAGGCCGACCGGCTTCAGGAGCTGAAGGCGCGGGACGAGGCCGGCGAGCGCCGCCGCGCCCGGGTGCGCGAGGGCGTGCGGCGGGGCATCCGCGGCGAGGCCGACGGTCCGTTCGTGGAGCGGCTGTGCGCCGAGCTCGACGAGCTGGTCGAGGCCGAGGCCGAGGCGGCGGGCTTCGCCGAGGCCCGGCCCGCCGAGGTCATCGCCCGCATCTGCGGCCGGCTGGGCCTGCCCAGCCCGGACGAGCGGCTGGAGGAGCTGATCGCCGACCGCGAGGAGGCCGCCGAGATCGCCGAGTTCGCCGAGAGCATGGACGACGAGGACTGGGCCCACGGTCCCTGGGTGGAGGCCGCCGACAGCGCGGGCGACCTGGACGAAGCGGGCTTCCCGCGCCACCCGCATCCGCCCCCCGATCCTTGAGGCCGGGGCGGGCGGAACCCTGAGGCTCCCGCCCCAGCCCAGGCTCGCGCCGGGCTCAGCCCTATCTCACTCCGGGCTCACTCCGGGCTCACTCCGCCGGCTCCAGGGCCGCGTCGGGGACCGGATCGCCTGTCAGCTCGCCGTTCAGCCAGGCCAGCAGGTCGTTGTTGATGATCTCGGCGTGGGTCGAGGCCATGCCGTGCGGCAGGCCGGGATAGACCTTGAGCGTGCCCTTCTGCAGCAGCTTGATCCCCTTCAGGGCCGCATCGTGGATCGGCACGATCTGGTCGTCGTCGCCGTGCATCAGCAGCACGGGGATGTCGATCCTCTTCAGGTCCTCGGTGAAGTCGGTCTCGGAGAAGGCCTTGATGCAGTCGTAGTGGCCCTTCACCCCGCCCAGCATCCCCTGCAGCCACCACTTGTCGATCAGCCCCTGGCTGACCTTCGCCCCCGGCCGGTTGAAGCCGTAGAAGGGGCCGGTCGGCACGTCGATGAACATCTGCGCCCGGTCGGCCAGCAGGGCGGCGCGGAAGCCGTCGAACACCTCGATGGGCGTCCCCTCGGGATTGCTCTCCTTCTTCACCATCACCGGCGGCACCGCGCCGATCAGCACCGCCCGGCTGGCGCGGTCGGTCCCGTGCCGGCCGAGATAGCGCGCCACCTCGCCGCCGCCGGTGGAGTGGCCCACATGGATGGCGTCCTTCAGGTCCAGGGCCTCGACCAGCGCCCGCAGGTCGTCGGCATAGGTGTCCATCTCGTTGCCGTCCCAGGTCTGGCTGGACCGGCCGTGGCCGCGCCGGTCGTGGGCGATGGCCCGATAGCCGCGGTCGGCGAAGAACATCATCTGCGCGTCCCAGTCGTCGGCGGTCAGCGGCCAGCCGTGGCTGAACACGATCGGCTGTCCCGAGCCCCAGTCCTTGTAGAAGATCTGGGCGCCGTCCTTGGCGGTGACGTAGGGCATGGCATGGCTCCATGGCTGGAGGGGAGGGGCGTGCAGGACCGTCCATCCTGCCTTGGCCAGCCTACCTCCGCCGGAACGCCGTTATGCGATCACACTTCGGTGCGGCGCCGATCCTTCGGCGGGGCGCCTAGAACATCCCCATGGAGAGGCCGGCGGCCAGGGCCGCGCCCCGCTCCCGGGCGGGCGCCAGTTCGGCCGCGCCCAGGGCCTTGGGGGCGGCGATGGCCTCGGGCGTCTGGGCGTGGGTGCAGACGATCAGCGGCTCGGCGATGGGCTTCAGCCGCCAGCCGGTGGCGATCCGGGCCAGCTGCCGGGCCGCGTTCTGCCCGTCCGAGCCCGCCGCGATCAGCGCCGCATAGGGCCGCCCGTTCAACCGCTCCAGCACCGCATAGTAGGTGCGGTCGAAGAATTCCTTCATCTCCCCCGACAGGGCGGCCAGGTTCTCGGGGCAGGCGAAGATGTAGCCGTCGGCGTCCAGCAGGTCCTGGGCCGTGGCGTCCTCGGCCGCCCGCACCCGCACCTCCACCTCGCCCGGCGCCCCCTCGGCGGCGCCCTCAGCCGCCGCCTGGGCCAGGGCCCGCGAGGCGCCGGTGCGCGAATGCCAGATGATCAGGAGCCGCTTCATGCCCCGACCCTAGCCGCGGCGCTTGCCAGCCGGAACCGGTCGCCTAATCTCGCCGCCAACAAACCAGAAGTTCGAGGGGAGGCTTCCGATGTTCATCAACCGCCGCCACGCCGCGGCGCTGACCGCTGTCGCGCTGGCGCTGACGCCCGCGTCCGGCTTCGCGCAGGCGGCCCGCAAGGCGCCGGCCGCCGCCGCCGCCGCCGACCTCAGCCAGACCGTCGCCCCCGAGGCCGTGGGCTTCGACAGCCAGCGCTTGGCCCGCCTGGACGCCTACATGGCCAAGGTGGTGGCCGACGGCCGGGTGCCGGGCATGACCACCTTGCTCGCGCGCCACGGCAAGATCGTCTCCTTCAAGACCCACGGCTCGGCCCGCTTCGGCGGCCCGCCGCTGGAGAAGGACGCCATCTTCCGCATCTACTCCATGACCAAGCCGGTGACCGGCGTGGCCATGATGATCCTCTTCGAGGAAGGCCGCTGGCGGCTGGACGACCCGGTCACCCGCTACGTGCCCGAGTTCAAGACCCTCAAGGTGGTCAAGAGCATCGGCCCCGACGGCAAGCCGGTGCTGGAGGACATGCGCCGCCCGCCCACCATGCGCGAGGTGATGAGCCACACCGCCGGCTTCGGCTACGGCCTGGCCGACGAGCATCCGGTGGACAAGCTCTATCGCGAGAAGCAGGTGCTCGGCGCGCCCACCAGCCAGGCGATGATCGAGCGCACCGCGCAGATCCCGCTGATGTTCCAGCCGGGGACCGACTGGCGCTATTCCAGCTCGGTCGACATCCAGGGCTACATCGTCGAGAAGCTCACCGGCATGACGCTGGGCCAGTTCATGGAGCAGCGCATCTTCAAGCCGCTGCGGATGAACGACACGGCCTTCTACGTGCCGGCCGGCAAGGCCGACCGCCTGGCGCCGGTCTTCTATCTCAACCCCGACACCCGGAAGGTGGAGGAGGCCAAGGTGCTGTTCGGCGGCGAGCTGCCGACCTACCTCGAGCCGCCGGCGTGGGACAGCGGCGGCGGCGGCCTGGTGTCCACCACCATGGACTACGCCCGCTTCGCCCAGATGATCGCCAACAAGGGCGAGCTCGACGGCGTGCGCATCCTCTCGCCGGCCTCGGTGGAGCTGATGGGCACGAACGTGATCCCCAAGGACGTGCTGGTCTCGTCCAACGGCACCACCGGCTCGCGCTTCAACGAGGCGGTGGGCTTCGGCCTCGACGTCATGGTGGTGAACGATCCCCGCGTCGCCGGCACGCTGGAAGGCAAGGGGACCATGAGCTGGGGCGGGGCGGCCGGCACCTGGTTCTGGGTTGATCCCACCAACGACCTGATCTTCGTCGGCATGATCCAGCGCCTCGGCGGCTCGGGCGGCGACGACCTGGGCGCGGCGGCCCGCACGCTCACCTACCAGGCCCTGGTGAACCCGGAGAAGTGAGCGCCGGACTGACGCCGGCCTACCTCGTGTAGGCCGGCGGATAGGGCGTGTTCAGGTTCTTGTAGCGGTCGCGCAGTTCCAGCTGGCGCGAGGTCAGCGGCTGGGCCTGGCCGCGCACCAGGATCAGCTGCGGCCGCGACAGGGGCTCGAAGGGGTCGCCCGACCAGACCACCAGGTCGGCATCCTTGCCGGGCTCCAGCGAGCCGATCCGCCCCTCCACGCCGAACACCTTGGCCGGGTTGATGGTCACCGCCTTCAGCGCCGCCTCATGGGGCAGGCCGTGGGCCACGGCGTTGCCGGCGTTGTAGCGGGTCTCGTGCGCCCGGTGGGCGCCGCCCTGGCCCTCGAGGATCACGGTCACGCCCGCGGCGTTCAGCCGGGCGGCGTTCTCCAGGCTGGCGCCCAGGCTTTCCAGGCCCGCGGGCCGGTTCTGGATCGGGTTGAGGATCACCGGAACGCCCGCCGCGGCGATCTCGTCCGCCACCCGCCAGCCCTCGGCGGCGCCGGACAGGATGACCTTCAGCTTCTCCTCGCGCGCCAGCTTGAGCACCGCCCGGATGTCGGACGCCCGGTTGGCCACCGCCACCAGCGGCATCCGCCCCTCGACCACCGGGATCAGCGCCTCCAGGTCCGCCTTGGAAAGGGAAAGGTCGCGATAGCCCGCCCGCTCATAGGCCGCCCGGTTCGCCCGATAGGCCCGCACGTCCTGCAGGACGGTCTTCAGCAGGACGATCTGCCCGGCCCGGGCGCCGCCCGCCAGCCTGGCGCCCCGGTCGCCGAACGGGGCCACCATGGCCACCCTGGCCCGCACCAGCGGCTCCTGGCCCTGGGCCAGCTGGATCACCGCCGCCTGGCCCGAGAACAGCCCGTGGGTGTGCTCCGAGGCGCCGCCCCCGGCGGTCAGGTCCTCGGCGCCGTCGTGGCTGTGGCCGTCCGAACCGCCGCCGCTGCCGGGGCGCGGGGTGACGATGGCGCTGGTGATCCCGCCCAGCCGGGCGACCGGGATGACGAAGCTGTCCGGGTTCAGGGCGTACTGGATGTCGAAGGCGGCGCTGAGTTCGGGATTGTTGATCGCCGCCTCGGTGCCCAGGCCGGTGATCTCCACCGCCCCCAGCAGGCTGTTGGCGGCCACGAAGCCGGGGGTCACTACCCCACCCTTGGCGTCCACCACCTCGGCGCCGGCGGGGGGCGTCACATTGGGGCCCACGGCGACGATCTTGCCGTCCCGCACCACCACCGTGCCCGAGGCGATCTCGCCCGCCGGACCGGCGGTCAGCAGCCGGGCGTTGGTGACGGCGAGAGTGGCGGCCTGGGCGGCGCCGCCGGCCGCGAAGGCGATGGAAAGCGCCGCGACCGCGGTCAGGGTACGTCTCATCGCAGGCCCCCCAGGCCGAGTTCGAAGTCGGATTTGGCCTGGTAGGTCGGGTCGCGCCGGTCATAGGCCACCCCGCCGTCGATCCACACGCGCTCGGCGCGCGCGTAGACCGAGAAGGGGTTCTTGTCCCAGAGGACCACGTCGGCCCGCTTGCCGGGTTCCAGGGTGCCGGTCTCCTTCAGGATGCCGATGGCCTTGGCCGGGTTGGCGGTGATCCACTTGATCGCCTCCGCCTCGCTGATCTGCAGCCCGGCGTCACGGCCGGCGGCAAGCGCCTCGGCCGCCTCCTGGTTCAGGCGCTGGATCAGGTCGGGGTCGTCCGAGTGGATGATGGCGCAGGCGCCCGCGGCGTGGATGAGGGCGGCGTTGGCCTCGATCCCGTCGAACTGCTCGAGCTTGCCGCCCCACCAGTTCGCCCATGTGGCCGCGCAGATGTCCTTCTGCGCCAGCAGGTCGGCGATCTTGTAGCCCTCGGTGGTGTGGTGGAACGAGGTGATCCTGTAGCCGAACTCGTTGGCCACATCGATCATCTGCGCCATCTCGTCGGCCCGGTAGCAGTGGTTCTGCACCAGGATTTCGCCCCGCAGCACGCCCACCAGGGTCTCGAGCTGCAGGTCACGCTTCGGCGGATCGGCCTTCTCGCCGCTGTCTGACTTGGCGCGGTAGGCGTCCCATTTGCGCCCGTAGTCGGCGGCGTTGATCCACGCCGACCTATAGCCCGCCACATTGCCCATCCGGGTCGAGGGCGAGCGATTGCGGCCGCCGTACACACGCTTCGGGTTTTCGCCGCAGGCCATCTTCAGGCTGTGCGGTGCGCCGGGGAACTTCATCCCCTGGGTGGTGCGCGCCGGGACGTTGCGTAGGGTCACGCCGCGGCCGCCGAACAGATTGGCCGATCCGGGCAGGATGTGGACCGTGGTCACCCCGCCGGCGCGCGCCAGGTTGAAACCCGGGTCCTGGGGCCAGACGGAATGCTCAGCCCACACCTGGGCGGTGTTGGGGTCGGTGATCTCGTTGCCGTCGGAGTGCGCGGGCACGGAAGGCGAGGGGTAGACCCCCAGGTGCGAGTGGGCGTCGATCACGCCCGGCGTCACCCAACGCCCCTGGGCGTCCACCACCTCATAGCCGGCGGGCGGGGCGCCGGCCGGGCCCACCGTCTCGATGCGGCCGTCGCGGATCAGCACCATGCCGTTGTCGATCTGACCGCCCGTGCCGGTGAGCACCGTGGCGCCGATGATCGCCGTCGGACGGCCGGGCAGGGGACGATAGGTCGTCGCGAAGACCTCGCCCGAACCGTCCAGTCCCTTGGGCAGGCGCCGGCCCTGGGCGGCCGCCTCCGACCTCGGCGTGGACGCCGGCTCGGACGCGGTGGCGCAGGCGGCCAGGCTCGCCGCGAGGCCGGCCGCCGCTGCGGCCCTCAACATCTGTCGCACTCGGAACCCCCCGTACTTAGGTGGCGAGTTGAGGGGCCTGGGCCTGCGGCGTCAAGGACCGACACACTGGCGGCTGTGCTTGACAAGCGCAGGCGCGCATGCGCCCTTCCGCGCCTCTCAAACCAGCCGATTTGTGCCTTTTTTCATGCACCTCTACCGCACCCACACCTGCGGCCAACTCCGCGCTTCCGACACCGGCTCCCAGGTGCGCCTGTCCGGCTGGGTCCACCGCAAGCGCGATCATGGCGGCCTGATCTTCATCGACCTGCGCGACCACTACGGCTTGACGCAGCTGGTGATCAGCCCCTCGACCCCCGGCTTCGACGTGGTCGAGCACGTTCGCGCCGAGAGCGTGATCCGCGTGGACGGTGAGGTGGTCGCCCGCTCGGCCGAGACCGTGAACCCGAACCTGCCCACGGGCGAGGTCGAGATCGTGGTGCGCAAGGTCGAGGTGCTGTCGGAAGCCGCCGAACTGCCGCTGCCGGTGTTTGGCGAGCCTGAATACCCTGAAGAGATCCGGCTGAAGAACCGCTTCCTGGACCTGCGCCGGGAGACCCTGCACCGGAACATCGTCCTGCGGTCGAAGGTCATCCATTCGATCCGCAACCGGATGATCGAGCAGGGCTTCCTTGAGTACCAGACTCCGATCCTGACGGCCTCGTCGCCGGAAGGCGCGCGCGACTTCCTGGTGCCGTCGCGACTGCACCCGACCAAGTTCTACGCGCTGCCCCAGGCGCCGCAGCAGTTCAAACAGCTGCTCATGGTGGCCGGCTTCGACCGCTACTTCCAGATCGCTCCCTGCTTCCGGGATGAGGACCTGCGGGCCGACCGCTCGCTCGAGTTCTACCAGCTCGACGTCGAGATGAGCTTCGTGACCCAGGAGGACGTCTTCGCCGCCATCGAACCCGTCATGCACGGCGTGTTCGAGGAGTTCGGCCAGGGCAAGCCGGTGACACCCTATCCGTTCCCGCGCATCCCCTACCGCGAGGCCATCGCCAAGTACGGCACTGACAAGCCGGACATGCGTAACCCGCTGGTCATGCAGGACGTGTCCGAGCACTTCCGTGGCGGCGGCTTCGGCCTGTTCGCCCGGATCCTCGAGGACGCCAAGAACGCCGTCTGGGCTATCCCCGCCCCGAAGGGCGGCAGCCGCGCCTTCTGCGATCGCATGAACAGCTGGGCGCAGGGCGAGGGCCAGCCGGGCCTGGGCTACATCTTCTGGTCCGAGGACCAGGGCGGCTGGGGCGGACCGATCGCCAAGAACCTCGGGCCTGAGAAGACCGACGCCGTCATGGGCCAGCTTGGCCTGGGGCAGGGCGACGCCGCCTTCTTCGTCGCCGGCGATCCCAAGGTCTTCCACAAGTTCGCTGGCGCGGCCCGCACCAAGGTCGGGACCGACCTCAACCTCATCGACGAGAACCGCTTCGAGTTCGTGTGGATCGTCGATTTCCCCATGTTCGAGTGGAACGAGGAAGAGAAGCGCGTCGACTTCTCCCACAACCCGTTCTCCATGCCGCAAGGCGAGCTGGACGCGCTGAACAGCAAGGATCCGCTGGATATCCTCGCCTACCAGTACGACATCGTCTGCAACGGCTATGAGCTGTGCTCGGGCGCGATCCGGAACCACCTGCCCGAAATCATGATCCGCGCCTTCGAGATCGCCGGCTACGGCCCCGAGGTCGTCGAGGAGCAGTTCGGCGGCATGCTGAACGCGTTCCGCCACGGCGCGCCGCCGCACGGTGGCCTGGCGCCCGGCATCGACCGGATCGTCATGCTGCTGGCCGGCCAGACGGCCATCCGCGAGGTGATCGCCTTCCCGCTGAACCAGCAGGGCGAGGACCTCTTGATGCGGGCGCCGTCCGAAGTCTCGGAAAAGCAGCTCAAGGAGCTGCACATCCGGCTCGCCCCGCCGATCAAGGCCTAGGGCGGGTCGCGGGGCCGCTCAATCGATCGGCCCCACAGCGATGAAGTAGCGAGGAGCGTCCGGCATGGCCGGCGGAGGCGGCGGCGCGGGCGGCGCGGGCGGCCTCACCGACGGCGGCCTGACGATCACCCGCACGCCGCCATGGCAGCTTTTGCCGATCAGGCCGGCGGGCAGCTTCGTGCGGCTGTCGGCGCAGGCTTGCGCCACCTGTTCCTGGGTCAGGCCGCGGGCGCCCGACAGGTCGGCCCCGCCGATAATCGCCCGGCGCAGGTCGGCGTCGCGGAAATCGGCCCCGTCGAAACTGGCGCCGCTCAGCGATGCGCCCTGCAGTTTGGCCGAGCGGAAGCCGGTCCGCTCGAAGCGCCCGTGGGTGAGGACGGCCCCGGTGAGGTCCGCGTCATCGAAGCTTGAACCCCCGCCGTCCGCGCGCTGAAGGTTCGCGCCCCTCAGGGTGGCCGAGCGGAAGTTGACCGAGCGCAGGGTGGCCCGGCTGAAGTTGGCCCCGGTGGCGTCGGTGTCCCTAAACACCGCCCGGGTGAGGTCGGCCGAGTCGAACTGGCCGCCCCGGACCTCGGCGGAGGTGAGCGTCGTCCCGGTCATTATGGCCTTCTGGAACATCGCTCCGGTGACGTCGGCGTCGGTCAGGTCCGCCTTGTTGAGGTTGGCGGAGTTGAAGCGGACCCCATGGGCCTCGGCGCCCCGCAGCCGCGCCGCGGCGAGATTGGCGTGGGAGAAGTCGGCGCCGCTCATGCCCGCGTCGGACAGGTCCGCCCGCGACAGGTCGGCCCCCACGAAGCTGGACGCCTGGAACCGCGCCTCGCGGAGGTTGGCGCCCACCAGGGCCGCGCCCGAGAAGTTCGCACCGATGATGTGCGCGCCGTTCAGGTTGCGGCCCGACAACTCGCACTTCACGCAGGACCCGCCGAACGAGGTGCGGCGCGCCACCTCCTTGTCGCCAAAGGCCGAGGCTTCCCCCGCCAGGGCCGCGAACATCGCAAAAGCGGCGGCGGCGAACGCGAGGCGGGCGGAACGCTGGGTCACTGGGGAACGATCCTCATGGCTTCGTCCAACCTCTGCGCTGGGCGTCCGTCGAACACCACTTAAATCGCGGTAACTTTGAGGGGTTTAGCCCGTCTGGTCCTCGTCCACGCGGCCCGCCCGGGCCCCGCAGCTTTCGCAGATCATCGCCTGTCCCTTGCGCACCACGGCGATGTCGCCGCAGGCCGCGCAGACCTCCGCCGCGTCCAGCACCGCCGGCCCGCCGTTACGGTTGGCGGTGGGCAGGAAGACCAGGTTGTCGGGGGTCGATCCGCGCGAGAAGCCGCGCGAGATGAACCGCGAGGCCGGTTGCGGGGCCGGTTCGGCCTCGCTTTCTGCCGCATCGTCGGCCTTGCCCTTGCCCAGGCCGTCGGCGTTCAGGGCGCCGGGGTCCTCACTGGCCAGGTCAGAGCGGCCCAGGTAGCTGATCCCCAGTTCGCGGAAGATGTAGTCCAGGATCGAGGTGGCGGACTTCACCGAGTCGTTGCCCGTCACCGGCCCGGCGGGCTCGAAGCGGGTGAAGACGAAGGCGTCCACGAACTCGTCCAGCGGCACGCCGTACTGCAGGCCGATGGAGATCGCGATGGCGAAGTTGTTCATCAGGCTGCGGAAGGCGGCGCCTTCCTTGTGCATGTCGATGAAGATTTCGCCCAGCTCGCCGTCGTCGTACTCGCCGGTGTGGATATAGACCTTGTGGCCGCCCACCGAGGCCTTCTGGATATAGCCCTTGCGGCGGTCGGGCAGCTTCCTGCGGATGCGCTCGCGCTCGACGATGCGCTCTACGATCCGCTCGGGCGGCGGCTCGGCGACGGGCGCGGCCTCCGCGGCGGGTTCTCGCCGCTCGGGCAGGTCGGCCACGGTAGGCAGGTCCAGCACCGCCTGGGCCGGGGCCGCCTCCCGGCGCAACCGCACGGGGATGGTCGTGGACGCCAGCGTCTCCAGCACCTCGGCCGGCGTGGCGCGCCAGGGCAGGGCGGTCTCCAGCACCGGCGGAAGGTCCAGGGCCGGCCGCAGCGCCCGCAGCATGGCTTCGACGGCGCTGGCGTCCACCTCGGCGGCGGGGCGCAGGGTCCGCTGCTGCCGCTCATCGCCGATCTCGCCGCCGCTCAGGCTGTCGGCGCCTAGGACGTGCCGCTCGGCGGCGGCGACCGCCTCGGAGGTGAAGCCCGCCAGGGCCAGGACGTCGAGGCCCGGGTCGTCGAGCAGCTCTGGCCGCGCCCCCAGCACGTCGCGCAGGAATCCTTCGCCCAGCACCTCTGGCGTGAACGCCTGGGTCAGCCGGTTGACGAACGGCAGCTCGGCTTCCACGGCGGCGATCTCGTGCTCGGAGAAGCCCCGCGCCGCCAGGGCTCCGGCGCCGAGGCCCGGCGCGTCCTCCAGGCTGCGGCGACCCAGCAGCACCCCCTTGGCGGCCTCGGGGTCGAGCCCCAGCGCCTCGAAGCCGCGCAGGGCGGCCTCGCTCAGCGCGCGCAGGGGCGTCCCGTCGGCGGTTTCGGCCATGGCCACGGGGCCCGCCCACGGGCCGGCGTCCAGCCGCCCGCCCAGCCGCAGGGCCAGTTCGGGGTCGTCGAACCCGCCCAGCCGGCATTCCACCGCGGCCTCGCCGATCACCCGGCGGGCGGCGGCGTAGAGGTCGCAGGCCGCCTGCCGGCCTTCGTCGCTGTCGTAGTCATGGCCGTGGGCCACCAGCCACTCGCCCAGGTTGGCCAGTCCCAGCTGCGCAGGCTCGTCGGTGGCGGCGAGGGCCACGGCGGCGAAGTGCACGGCCCCCTCGAAAGCGTCCCAGTCGAACCCGGCTTCCCCGAAGAAGGCCGTCAGGTCGACGCCGCCGCGCGGCCAGGGACCCACGCTGGCCAGCAGTTCGGCCTCGGCCAGGTCGCGGGCGCAGATCACCGCCCCGGTGGTCCAGGC
>JAEYNH010000124.1 GCA_023412655.1 Pseudomonadota bacterium
ACACCACCACTCCGTCGGTCTCGGGCAACATCTCCGCGCCTTCGGACGCCACTTACGTGGCGGGCCAGGCGCTCAGCTTCACGGTGACCTTCGACGACAACGTGACGGTGACGGGGACCGACAGCACGCTCGGCCTGACCATCGGGTCCACGGCGCGGGAAGCGACCTACGAATCCAAAACCGCCAATTCGATCACCTACAGCTACACGGTGCAGGCTGGCGACGCTGACACCGACGGCATCGCGGTGGGCGCCCTGTCCCTAGGGACCACCACCATCAAGGACGGCGCCGGCAACAATGCCGACATCGACCTCACCGGCCATGTGCCGTCGACGGCGGGCGTGATGGTGGACGCCGTGGCGCCGACGTTCGCCACCGCCACCGTGGCCGGTTCGAAGCTGGTGATGACCTATGCGGACGCCAGCACGCTCGACGCGGGCAATGCGCCCGCCGCGGGCGCGTTCGCGGTCGAGGTCGCGGGGAATCCGGTCAGCGTGACGGGGGTCGCGGTGGACGCCACAGCGAAAACGGTCACCCTGACCCTCGCCACCGCGGTCCAGGCAGGTCAGGCCGTCACCGTCGCCTATACCGACCCAAGCGTCGGCGACGACCCCTACGCCCTCCAGGACAGCTTCGGCAATGACGCGGCCAGCCTGACGGCGACCCTCGTCACCAACACCACACCGCAAACCGTTCCGTCGCCCGGACCCGCAACACCGGCTCCCACGACGAACAACGTGGACGGGGTGCCGGTGCAGTCCGTGACGGGGACGGCCTCCGACGGCACGCCGATCCGAACGGTGACGATCCCGGTCGTCCAAGCCGGCCGCCAGGAGCAGACGGGCGACAGCGCGCTCGCGGACATCCCACTGGTGATGGCGGGCGAAGGCCAGCCCCTGTTGCACGTTCAAGTCCCGACAGGGGTGGGCCTGACGGCGTCGGGGCCGACGACGCTCGGCACAGCCGGAAACGCGCTGGCGGACCTGATCCGCGAGATCAACGCCCGCACGGCTGCGAGGCCGAGCGACCAATCAGATCTCACCGGCGGCGGCTCAGACTTCCTGGGCTCGTTGTCGCCGGACACGCCGATGCTGGTTCAGACCATCGTCCCTTCCGGGACCGGCGCCGGCGGACCGCCTCTGGTGATCTCCGGCCCGCCCGGCGGATCGAGCCCCGTGCAGACGGCGCTGGTGATCGATACCTCGAGCCTTCCCGGGGCGCCGATCGCGCTGCATAACGTCGATTTCGCCGCGATTATCGGCTCGGCCACGATCACCGGCGGGAGCGGCTCGCAGCACGTCTGGGGCGATGGCGCTCCGCAGAACATCTTCCTGGGCGCAGACGACGATGTGCTCCATGGGGGCGGCGGCGCCGACACGGTGGCCTCGGCCGGCGGCGACGATCAGCTGTTCGGCGACGACGGCGACGACGTTGTGTCTGGTGGCGAGGGCGCCGATTTCGTCCACGGCAACGCCGGGAACGACACCGTCAGCGGCGATGCGGGCGATGACCGCGTCTATGGCGGTAAGGGCGATGACCAAGCGTATGGCGGCGAGGGGGACGACCTGCTGTTCGGCGACCTGGGTCAGGACATCCTGCAGGGCAACCTCGGCCAGGACACCATCGAGGGCGGCCAGGGCGACGACATCGTTTACGGCGGGCAGGGCGACGATGCCCTGTTCGGCGGTGCGGACGCAGACCTGCTGTTCGGCGACAAGGGCGACGACGTGCTCCAAGGCAACGCCGGGGCCGACACCCTGCAGGGCGGGGTCGGCGACGACCGCCTCCACGGCGGCCAGGGTGACGACGTGCTGTTCGGCGGCGACGGTGACGACCGACTCTCCGGCGACTATGGCGACGACATCCTGACCGGCGGCGCCGGCGCCGATCTGTTCGTCTTCTTCGCCGGCGGGGGCGCGGATCGCGTGCTGGACTTCAACTTGGCCGAGGGCGACCGAGTGGGCCTGCTTGGGGGAGCCGCCTACAGCGTCGCCCAGGTCGGGGCGGACACCGTCATAACATTGGCGAACGGCGGCCAGATCGCGCTGTCCGGCGTGCAGCTGTCCAGCCTCGGCGACGGCTGGATTGTGATGGTCTGAACCGGGACAGCGTGCCCCCCGCCGGACAATCCGAGTGGGCCGCGCGGACTCCCCCTTCTCGCGGGTCTATGAGGATTATCGAAATCGCCTCTCAGCTCTGCTCGAAGACACGTTCGAGCGCTTTGAGTTCAGGGGTGAACTCAATGCCCGGCAACTGACGAGCGCGTTGATCGGCCTATCCCACGGCTTGGCGCTCGAGCGGGCAGCCTCGCATGCGGAAGTGCCCATGGAAGTGACGGGGATGGCGATCCGCGCGCTGCTGTTCGGAGCTGCGGCCCAACCGCCGCAAGCTCAGAGCGGAGCTCGATAGCCGGAGCACGTGCGAAAGCAGTTGAGGGTCCGCTATGCGCCCGGGGTCCAGTGCCGGGACTAGGCGCGGAACAGACGTCGCGAGCGCCGGCTGAACCTCCTGGCGCATAGGGCGCGTTCCACGACCTCTGGCCTGCACGACGACTTCTCCGCTGGGGCCAGCAGCGAGGCGGCCGAAGTCACGCTGAGGTCGCGGGCAGGTCTCCGAGGAAGTCGCGCTTGCCCAGTTGCACCCCACGCGCCCGCAGCACGTCGTAGGCGGTCACGGCGTGGAAGTAGAAGTTTGGCAACGCATAGCCGATGAGGAAATTCTCAGCGGTGAAATCGCGCTTCAAATCCCTGAACTCGAAGCGGACCGGCTTGCCGACGAAGCCGTTGATCTCGGCGGGGTCGAGGGCAGCCAGGTCAGCGCGGGCGGCGGCAACCTTCTCCCGAAGCTCGGCGAAGGTCGCCGGCGGCATAGCCAGGTTCGGCGTAGCGAAGCCGTCACGGACGCTCTGGATCGCGCCGATGGAATGCTCGGCCGTGGATTTCACCTGATAGGTGAAGGGCAGCATGTCGGCGATCAGGCGCGCGGTGATCACCTCGTCAGCCGGCGTATTCGTCTCTGCACACCAGTTCTCGGCGCGGTCCACCAGGCGAGCGACCGAACCAAGGATCTGCAGGTAGGGCGGGATGGTCGCGGCATGCAACGAGAAGCTCATCTGGGTTCCTATTCTCTGGCGAGCGCCGAGCCGGAGCCTGCCCAGATTCCGGCGCAAAATGGCAGGGGCTGTCCCTTACCAAAGCGGCCCGGGACACGACAGACAGACAATGCCGTGGCGGCCCGGGAGGGACTCGAACCCCCGACCTTGGCTTTAGGAAAGCCCTGCTCTATCCGGCTGAGCTACCGGGCCGCACGCGCCGGGGGTCTTAAGGCATGCGCCGCCGACGCGCTAGCCACCCTGGACTAGCTGGCCATCACGAGCAATCCAATCACCCCGACCAGGGCCAGGGCGATCACCACGATCAGGGTGACCTTCTCCGGTCCGCGCCGCTGGCTCGAAGGGGTGGCGGTCTCGTCGTTCCGCGTGCCGTCGACCTTGGCCATGACATCCTCCTGCATCCGCGGAGGAGAACCCCTGCCGGCGTGGGGTGTTCCGGAAACGGAAAACGCCCGGCCTTTCGACCGGGCGTCTTGGCGTCCCGTATCAAGCCGGGCTTCAGGCCGCGGCGGCGGCGGCCTTGACCAGCGACTTGTTCAGCATGGCGATGGCCGCGTCGCGGTCGATGCGCTCGATCGCGGCGACTTCCCGGGCCATGCGGTCCAGGGCCGATTCATAGAGCTGGCGCTCGGAATAGGATTGCTCGGGCTGGTTCTCGGCGCGGTGCAGGTCGCGCACCACCTCGGCGATCGAGATCAGGTCGCCCGAATTGATCTTGGCTTCGTACTCCTGGGCGCGGCGCGACCACATGGTGCGCTTCACCCGGGCGCGGCCCTTCAGGGTGGTGAGCGCCTTGGAGACCAGGCCGGTGTCGGCCAGCGGGCGCAGGCCCGCGGTCTTGGCCTTGGCGGTCGGCACGCGCAGGGTCATTTTCTCGTGGTCGAAGGTGATGACATAGACCTCAAGCTTCAGACCGGCGACTTCCTGGGTTTCGATCCCCTGCACCTGACCCACGCCGTGGGCCGGGTAGACGACGTGATCGCCAACCGAGAAATCGTGACCGTTCTTGCTCATCGAGAAAATCCTCTCAAAAACCCTGTCCGGCGCAGAGCCGGCGCGCGACGCGAGCGGCCGCCGAGCGACAAAACCACCTTGTCCGCGAAACGGGATCGCGGCGGCGGAGTCGCTCTGAGCGGAAGTAGACCTCTCTACAGACATCCTTGCCCGCACCGCGGGATGGCGGGCGGCGGGCCGTTCCGTTAAGACAGGCAGCAGGCAAGCCACGCCGCCACGTCAACTATGACGGTATCACAAAATTCAGCGGAATGAAAGGCTTGCGCCGGCGCAGGCCCGATCAGGGCCACGAACCGCGGCCGTGAGGCCTTAGGAGCCGCGGCCCGGCTTCTCGGAGAAGTACTTCTCGAACTTGCCGGTTTCCCGCTCGTACTGCTCCTTGTCGGCCGGCGGCTCGCCCTTGACCGTGATGTTGGGCCAGATGCGAGAATATTCGGAGTTGATGCGCAGCCACTTGCCGTCGGCGTCGTCCTCGGTGTCGGGCTTGATCGCGTCGACCGGGCACTCAGGCTCGCAGACGCCGCAGTCGATGCATTCGTCCGGATTGATGACGAGGAAGTTCTCGCCCTCGTAGAAGCAGTCGACCGGGCAGACCTCCACGCAGTCCATGAACTTACATTTGATGCAGGGATCCATCACGATGTAGGTCATGGCGCGCAGATACTCCGGGCTGCCCCCCTTCGGGCGCGCGGGTTTTCCAAGTCCGCCGCCCCGTTGTCAATGCGGCGGGTCTGCAGGGGCCGCCAGGAAATCTGACAGTCGTGCGGGCTTAGCGGAAAATCTCGGAAACTTGCGGCCGCTGTTGGAGGGCCAAGGCGGTTTTCGGCGGCGGGCCACCACCCGGCCCGCCGCAGGTCGTGCAGGCGGCGGATGTTGATCGGCAGCAACGGCGATGTCGCCCGGGGCGTCGTTGATCTGGAACTCCTGTCCAGCCAGGCGCCTGTCAGCCAGCTTCTAACGAGGAGTAAAGCGTCCGCGCCTCTTCCGCCGGGCCGCGGCGCTCGCCGAAAGCCTCGACCTGCACCGCCACCAGCCGGCCGCCAAGGGCGAAGACCAGCCGGTCTCCCACCTTCACCGGCCGGGCAGGCTTGTCGAGGCGGTTCTCGGCGCCCAGGCGGGTGAGGCGCACGCGGCCCTCGTCGATGAACTTCGCCGCCAGGGACCTGGTCTTGAAGAAGCGGGCGCGCCAGAGCCAGACGTCGGCGCGGCAGGACTCCTCGCTCATGCGGCGGCGGCCTTCTTTCGCCGGCGTGGCCGCCGTCTGCGGGCGGGCGGCGGCTGGTCCTTCAGGGCCGCCAGGGCGGCGAAGGGCGAATGGATCGGGACGGGCCTGGCCGGCGCCGAGGCCGCCTTCTCGCCGCGCCGGCGCCAGGCGACGGCCTCACCGCCCTTGGCCCGATTGGCCGGTGCGAAGCCCAGGCCCCGGAGGATGGTCTCGGCCTCCGCTGGGCTCCAGCCGAGCTCCTCACGCGCCTGGTCGGACAGCACGATCCCACCGCCCTGCCTGGCCCCGGCCCGCATCAGCTCGTCCAGCCGTTCGAGCTGCTCCACGGGAACGGCGAGGCCGCGGACGAGGCGCAGACCGTGGGCCGACAGCGTTCGGGGCGAGACGTTCTCAGGAGCCTTGGAGACCGCGCCGGCCGTCGGCCGCCAGCCCGGCGTCTCGCGGATGGCGATCGCCTGGGCCAGCGCCCGGGCGCCGGGCTTGAGCAGGCCCGGCATGAACAGCGAGAAGGCGCCGATGCGCACGCCAAGGCCACGGAGCACGCGCCGCTCCACCTGGCTGAGCGCGCGGGTCTCCTCGCGCACCTCGGCCCGGTCCAGCACGCCGCCCGCCTCGATCAGACGGTAGGCCAGGCCGCGCGCCAGCCCCTTCACCTTGCCCTCGGCGACGGCGGCCTCGAGCTTGCGCAGCGGGCTCAGGCGACGGCCGGCTTCGGCGGCGACAAAGGCCTCCAGCCGGCGCTGGGCGCGCTGGCGCGCCGCATCGTGGCCGAGTTCGCCCAGCAGCCGCACCCGCGGGCTGGAGGGCTGGCCGCCGGTGAGCACGCCGGCCGCCTCGCCCTGCCACAGCACGACGCCGTCCGGGCCGACGGCGAAGGCCTCATCGCCATCCGCCGCCAGTCGGCCCAGGCGTTTCGCGATCTCGGGACCCACGGCGTGGATCGCAGCAGCCCGGAGCGCCTTGGTCTCCAGCAGGCTCTGGCCCTCGGCGGCCTCGAACTGCACGCCGGCCAGGCGGCCGACGTAGTGTCCCTCGACCGTCACCGCGCCGTCGGCGCCGACGCCGGCCAGCATCTCCTCGCGCACGTTCAGGGCCCGCATCAGCGCGCTGGTCCGCCGGTCGACGAACCGAGCCATCAGCTTCTCGTGCAGGGTGTCCGACAGCCGATCCTCGAGCTGACGGGTGCGGCCCTGCCAGCCGGCGGCGTCATGCAGCCAGTCGGGCCGGTTGGCGACGTAGGCGAGGGTGCGGACGCTGGCCAGGCGCTGCGCCAGGGCGTCGATCTCACCCTCGGTGCGGTCGAGGTGGGCGTACTGCCGGGCGATCCAGTCTTCGGACAGCCGCCGGCGCCCGGCGGTGAGCTGGAAGAAGAAGTCCTTCACCAGCCGCACGTGCTCGTCGGTGGCGGTCTTGCGGAAGTCCGGCGTCTGGCAGACGTCCCACAGCCGCATCAGGTTGGTCTTGTCGCGCGCGCGGCGGGCCACGTCGGGATCGTCGGCCAGCTGGCGCAGGGTGATTTCGTCGCGCGCTTCCCGCGCCAACTTAAGCCCCTCGCGCCCGGGCGGCTGGGCCAATGACTTCATCAGGGCGGGCAGGGAGGCGAAGTCGAGCTTGGAGTTGCGCCACTCGGCGCCCGCGACCGGCTCGAATTCGTGGTTCTCGACGGCTTCCACCAGGTCGGGATCCATGTCCTCGGCCTCGCCCGTGACGCCGAAGGTCCCGTTCTTCTGGTAACGGCCCGCCCGGCCGGCGATCTGGCCGATCTCCTGGGGATAGAGGAAGCGGCTGCGCTGGCCGTCGAACTTTCTGAGGCCCGCAAAGGCCACATGGTCGACGTCCATGTTCAGGCCCATGCCGATGGCGTCGGTGGCCACCAGGAAGTCGACCTCGCCGGACTGGTAGAGGGCGACCTGGGCATTGCGCGTTCGGGGCGAGAGCGAGCCCATCACCACGGCCGCCCCGCCCCGCTGGCGGCGGATCAGCTCGGCGATGGCGTAGACCTGGTCGGCGCTGAAGGCCACGACGGCGCTGCGCTTGGGCAGGCGGGTGACCTTCTTCGGCCCGGCGTAGGTCAGCTCGCTGAAGCGGTCCCGCGTCTCGATCTCGGCGTGGGGCAGCAGTCGGCGGACGAGGGGGCCCATGGTCCCGGCCCCCAGCAGCATGGTCTCCCGCGTGCCGCGGGCGTGCAGGAGCCGATGGGTGAAGACATGGCCGCGCTCGGGATCGGCGCACAGCTGGATCTCGTCGACGGCGAGGAATTCCACCTCCACCGACAGGGGCATGGCCTCGACGGTGCAGACAAAATACTGAGGCCGCGGCGGGATGATCTTCTCCTCGCCGGTGATGAGGGCCACCGTGCGCGGCCCCCGCAGCTTGACGATCCGGTCGTAGATTTCCCGGGCCAGCAGCCGGAGGGGCAGGCCGATCATCCCCGACTGATGGCCGAGCATCCGTTCGACCGCCAGGTGGGTCTTGCCGGTGTTGGTGGGGCCGAGGACCGCCACGAGCCGCGGCGGCGCTGCGCCCGACGGACGGTCGCTCATGGGCTTAAGGTGGGATGTGCGGAAGAGTCGGGCAAGCGGGACTCGGTGTCGCCCCCACGCCCCGGCTGCCGGCCTCTTGGCTTGTCCAACGCTTTGAACTCCCGCGCAAATCGCCTGTGCAGCGACGACGCGCGACAGACCGTTTCGTTGCAGCGCTTAGCAATTGCCACGCGGAGACCTAACCGCGGCTCGATCGGCCCGCTGATCGTGGCCGCCCGTGGCGAGGCCGAACTGCCGGCCTCCGCGCCGCCGCGGACGGGGCGGCCGGGCTGGAGATGTTCGCTCTCGGCAGCGCCGCCACCGCGGCGTTGATCAGCTTCAGCCTGCAGGCCGCGGTGGTGGGCCTCGTGACCCTCGCGCCCACACAGGCCTGATCCCGCCTGCCAGCCTTGACCATTGCGCGCGCTCCGGGAGCGGTTAGGGTCCCTGCAATCTCAAGTTCGGGGACTTTCCACATGCACGTTTCCCGCCGCCAGATCCTGCTGACCGCCGCCGCCGCCGGCCTGGCTTCCGCCGCGCCGTTGAACGCGCTCGCCCAGGCCGCGGCCGGGCCGATCGCCGACTCGCGCCTCTCGGCCTTGTTCGACACCTTCGTCGACGAACTGCTGCGGGAGAACCCGCAGTACGCCACCAGCCTTGGCCTGGATAAGGGCCCGCACGCGGGCCTGCGCCGACAGCTGAGCGACCGTTCGGCCGCCGGGCGGGCGAAGGAGATCGCCGCCTATGCCGACCGGGCCAGGCGCCTGCGGACGATCCCGCGCGCGGCCCTGAAGGGGCGCGACCTCACCCTCTACGACACCGTGCTCTACGCCTTTGACCTGGGGGCCGAGGGCGGCCGCTTCGCCTATGGCCAGGACTACGCCAACCCCTACGTGGTGAGCCAGCAGGACGGGTCGGTGGCGAGCGTTCCCGAGTTCCTGAACTCGCAGCATCCCATCGCGACGCGCGAGGACGCCGAGGCCTATCTGGCGCGCCTTGACCAGCTGGGTCCCGCCATCGACGCCGAGACCGCCCGCACGAACGAAGCGGCCGCGCTGGGCGTCATCCCGCCGGCCTTCATCCTGACCACGGTGGTCAAGCAGCTCGCCGACGCCCGCGGTCCCGCTCCGGCCCAGTCCCGCATGGCCACCTCCCTTGCCGAACGGGCCAAGGCCAAGGGGATCGCCGGCGACTGGCAGGCCCGCGCCGCGGCCATCGTCGAGCAGAAGGTGTATCCCGCCATCGCCCGCCAGCAGGCGGCGATCCAGGCGCTTCAGCCGAGGGCCACGAACGACGCCGGCGTGTGGAAGTTCAGGGACGGCGCCGACTATTACCGCTGGTCGTTGAAGTACAACACCACCACCGACCTCACCCCCGCCCAGATCCATGAGATCGGCCTGGAACAGGGCCGCGAGATCGACGCCGTCATGGACGGCATCCTGAAGTCCCAGGGCATTACTCAAGGCTCGGTGGGCGAGCGGATGGCCGCCCTCACCAAGGACCCGCGGTTCCTCTATCCCAACACCGAGGAAGGCAAGCGGCAGGTCATCGCCGAGATCGAACGGGCGGTAGACGGCATCCGGCCCTACATCGGGCAGTTCTCGAAACTGGGCCTGAAGGCTCCAGTCGATGTCCGGGCGGTTCCCAAGGAGATCGAGGCGGGGGCGCCCCTCGGCTACATGAACTTCGCCTCGCTCGATGGCTCCCGCCCCGCCATCTACTACGTGAACCTGTCCGACACTTCGAACTGGCCGAAGTACACCCTGGCCAGCCTGTCGATGCACGAGGCCCTGCCGGGCCACGCGTGGCAGGGGGCCTATCTGGCCGAACGGAACAACGAGATGCACCCGATCTCGTCGCTGGTCGGTTTCGGGGCTTTCAGCGAAGGCTGGGCGCTGTACGCCGAGCAGCTGGCCGACGAGGTCGGCTTCTACAAGGACGACCCATTCGGCCGTCTGGGCTATCTTCAGGCGATCCGCTTCCGCTGCGCCCGGCTGGTGGTCGACACCGGCCTCCATGACAAGCGCTGGACCCGGGAGAAGGCGATCCAGGAGCTGGCCGGCGCCACCGGGCGTTCGGTGGGAGCGGCCACCAGCGAGGTCGACCGCTATTGCGCGAGCCCGGGGCAGGCCTGCGCCTACAAGGTCGGCCACAACGAGATCGCCCGGCTGCGCGAGAAGGCCAAGGCGCAGCTGGGGCCGAAGTTCGATCTGCGGGACTACAACGATGCCGTGGTCACGACGGGGGGAGCGCCCCTGGCGGTGCTGGAGACGGTGATCGACCGCTACATCGCCCAGGCCAAGGCCTAGCCGCCTCGCTCGCCCGGACGCCGCGGCTGCGGCGGCCCGGGCGGCCCGGCGCTAGCTGGAGGCCGGCTGCTCGGCCAACAGCCCCAGCAGCGCCTTCACGCACGCGGCCGAGTTCCGCGCCGCCATGGCCTCCATCTCGTTGAAGGTCAGGTGGCTCTCCGCGCCCGCCAGGTCGGAGAGCGTGCGGATGACATAGAGCGGCGCGCCCCAGGCCTCGGCCACCAGGGCCACCGCTCCGCTTTCCATGTCGATGGCGTCGGCGCCCAGACGCGCCCGCAGTTCGTCCCGGGTGGCGCCGCAGTTGAGGAAGTAGTCTGCGGTGGTGATGCCGCCCATCCGGATGGGGTGGGCGAGGGCGGGCGCCACCTGCTCGAGCAGCCGCTGGAAGGTCACCCGAACCTCCGCGGCCACCGGCTCGAGCGCGGCGAGTTCGGGAGCGCCGAACGGGATCACGCCGGAGCGGGTGGCGGTGAAGCGCCCGGCGCTGACGATGCCGTAGTCGTGCACGGCGAGAGCCTGCGCCAGCAGCACCGACCCCACCGGCAACTCCGGGTGCAGTCCCCCGGCGACGCCTGAGAACACCAGGGTGCGGGCGCCGAAACGATCGAGCAACAGGGTGGCGGCCGAGGCCGCGTTGACCTTGCCCAGGCCGCTGCGGGCCAGGGCCACGCCGTCGGCGGCCCAGACCTGAATGGCGCCGTGAACCTGGGGTGCGGCGTCGAGTCCCAGCGCCGCGCGCAGGGCGGCGAGTTCTTCGGGGGTGGCGCAGAGAATGCCGATCATCGGGGCGTTCTAGGCCCCCTTCGCAGGGCGAGCCAGGGGCGCAGCCACGCCGTTTTCGACGGTCCTAGGCCAGAGCTGTGCGGACGCCGTTCGGCGAACGCCGCGGGGCCGGGGTGGCGCGATGACGCATACCAATCGCCGCCCAGGCGCCCATTTTCGGCCCAGGTCGCACGCGAAACGATCTGAAACAACGCCGTGAACGAGCGGCGGTTCCAAGAACAACACCGCCCAAGCCTGGCGCAGTCCGGGCGGGGCGACGCATCGGTGAAAAGGGTACAGGCATGACAGACGGCTGGCGCGCGCGCCTTTCCGAACTGGCGAAAGATCGCCCGCTGCAGGCTGTCACCCTGATCGCCGCCGTGGTCGCTACCGCGGCCGCCGCCGCCCCGGTGGCGACCCCCGACGGTCCTCGCCCGGCCATCATGACGGCCATGCAGCGCGATGAGGCCCCGCCCGTCCGAATGGTCCAGATGGAGCTCGTCTGGCAGGGCGCCGACGTCGACGGCGACGGCCAGGCCGATTTCGCCAACCCCACCGGCAACGCGCCGCGCGAGTACGACGCCTATGGCTCCGGCAAGTTCGGCGCTTCGCGCGACGGGGGCGTCCGGCGGCATGAGGGCGTAGATTTCATCGCCGAGGGAGGCCAGCCGGTGGTGGCGCCGATCTCGGGCTATGTGACCAAGATCGGCTACGTCTACGCTGGCGATCCCAACCTGCGCTTCGTGGAGATCACCAATCCCGCGCTGAAGATGGAGGCCCGGGCCTTCTACGTCGATCCCGGCGTGGAGGTGGGCGATGCGGTGCAGGTCGGCCAGCCCATCGGTGAGGTGCACTCGCTGCAGCGCAAGTATCCGGGCGGCATGACCGATCACGTTCACCTGGAGCTGATCGACAAGCGCGGCCGGCGTCTGGACGCCACGGGCATGATCACCGCCCAGTACGTTCCCAAGGCTGACACCTTCGCCGCCGACTGATCGCGCTGGACGGATCGCGTTGACAGGTGGGGTTACAGGCGTAATCTCACCTGATGCTGCGCATCTCCCCCGCTGAAAGCCAGATCATGGCCGCCCTCTGGCAGGACGGCCCGATGTCGGCCGACGAGCTCGTGCGCAAGGTGGGCGAGCCGCAGCAGTGGGGCGAGGCCACGGTCAAGACGCTGATCAACCGGCTCCTCAAGAAGAAAGCCCTCAAGTCCGAGCGCATCGACGGCCGCACGCGCTACCGCCCCCTGGTCACCCGCGAAAGCTATGTGACCGCCGAGAGCCAGGGGCTGCTGGATCGTCTGTTCTCGGGCCAGGTGGCGCCGCTGGTGGCGCACTTCGCCGAGCATCGCGCGCTGTCGCCGGACGACGTCGCCAGGCTGAAGCGGCTCATCGCGGAGCTGGACGATGGCGATTGACGTCCTCGAGGCCCTGGCTCGGGCCAATATCGCCGGCGCGCTCGTCGTTCTCCTTGTGCTGCTGGCCCGCCGCCCGGCGCGGCGGTGGTTTGGGCCCGAGGCCGCTTACCTGCTGTGGGCGGCGCCCATCGGGGCGGCCCTGCTGAGCCTGGCGCCCTGGCCCTTCGGCGCCCCCTGGCCGGGCGCCGAGCAGATCACCCTGCGGCCCCTGGTGGAACAGGCCGCCGACCACCGGTCGTTGCTGGCGCTCTGGCTGGCCGGGGCCGGCCTGGGCCTCGTCCTCGCCTGGAAGGCGCAGGCGGCGTTCGAGCGCGACGCCCGCGCCGGGCGCGCCGGTCCGGCGGTGTCGGGCTTCCTGGCGCCGCGAGTGATCATGCCCGCGACCGATCCCTATTCCGACGATGAACGGCGCCTCATCCGCGCGCACGAGCGCGAGCACATCCTGCGCGGCGATCCCAAGGCCAACGCCCTGGCGGCCGCCCTGCAGGTGGTGTTCTGGTTCAACCCGCTGGTCCACCTGGCCGGGCGGCTGATGCGGACCGACCAGGAGCTGGCCTGCGACGCCGCCGTCCTGCGCCGCTTCCCCAGGTCGCGCCGGCTCTACGCGGAGACCCTGCTGAAGACCGAGCTGGCCCGCGCGCCGCTGCCGTTCGGCTGCCGCTGGGGAGCCCACCCGCTCGAGGTGCGGCTGGCGGCGTTGAAGGCGACTCGGCGGCGGGATGTCGTCGGCCTCTTGACCGCCGTTGCCTTCACGCTCGGCGCGAGCACCCTGACCTGGGCCGCCAAACCTGCCGTGCCGGCGCCGCCGCCGTTCTCGCCGCCCGCCGACACGCAGCCGTCCATGTCCGTGCTGCTGGTGGATATCCCGCCGGCCATCATCCCTTGAGGTCTGCGGCCCTGTGTCCGGAACGCCGCTGGAACACAGCGTGTCCGAATCACTGACTTGCCGGTTTTCAGCCTTTGTTCCCTACGACATATGGTGTGTGGCCATGCTGGCTGGCACTAGGAGGCAGTTCGACGGGATGTCCCACGCGCGCTCGTGCGGCCACGTCGCAGTGCGTTTGCCGCGGCCTTGCCTTGACGCGCGCAGGCGCCTTCCTCTATATCGCCCGCTCCCCGCGCGGACGGCCTCCGCCCGCGTGTCCTGAAGTTTTTCCGCGAAGGTTCTTTCGCCATGTCGCGCCGCTGCGAAATCACGGGTGTTGGTCCTATGGTGGGCCACAACGTGAGCCACTCGAACATCAAGACCAAGCGTCGGTTCATGCCGAACCTGACCAAGGCGACCGTGCTTTCGGAAGCCCTCGGTCAGAACGTCACCCTGCGCATCACCAATGCGGCGCTCCGCACGGTGGACAACAAGGGTGGCCTGGACGCCGTCCTGCTGAAGGCGCGCGACGAGGTGCTGTCGCCCCGCGCCCTGAAGATCAAGCGCCAGATCAAGGCCAAGCTCGCCGAGCAACCGGCGGCCTGAGGCCAGACACGAGCTGTCGTTCCGGAAAGGCCGCCCTTCGGGGCGGCCTTTTCATTTTCAGGCTCAGTTGGCTCGCGCCTGCGCAGGCCCTTGCCAGTCGAAGGCCAGCAGCAGGGTGCGCTGGCCCGTCCGGCGGCCCTGGTAGAAGCCGAAGTTGTCGTCCGAGACGAGGTAGAACCGCACCCCGCCGCCCGCCAGCGGCACGGCGGCGAGCCCCTCGAGATTGTCCACGGTCAGCGGCCGCCGAATCTCCAGGGTGTCGATCGTCTGCCCGTCGCGATCGGTCAGACGCAGCCGGACGATATTGCCCGTCAGGGGCGAGAAGCTGCGAAAGAGGTAGGCAAGGCCGCCGTCGGGCAGGGCGTCCATGGCGACGAGCTCGGAGCCTTCCAGGTCCACCCGACCATCCGGGACGCAGTCCGCCGACAGCCGGCAGAGGAACAGTTCGCCCGTGGCCTCCAGCCCCACGCGATAGGCGTCCGGACCCGCCTCGGGCGCGGCCATGGCCGCCTCCATTCCCTTATTGTCCACATAGCGGACATCGGGCGCGGGCCCGGGCCGGGGCCGGCCGCCGCCGGGCGGGTAGGCAAGCACCCGGTCGCGCTGCTCCAAGGTGACCACCAGGGTTCCGTCGGCCAGCCGGGCGATCCCCTCAGAATCATAGTGCTTCGGCCCGCCGGCATAGAGGTCCGCGCCGGTGACGTCCTTGAGGGCGGTGATGCGCGCCTCGGTCAGCCCCACGAGCCGGCCCTGGGCGTCCAGGACCAGCTGCGCCTCCAGCAGGTCCGCCTGGTCGCCGATGGCGATGAGCCGGCCATCAGGCGTCACGTCCAGGTCCGAAAGGCCGCCAAGTCGCGAGGTCTGGCGGGAGGTGAGGGCAAGGCCGCCTGCGTAGGCGAAGTTGCCGACGCGCCTACGCCCCGGATCGGTGGGGTCCATGGGCACGGCCTCGCCGTCCACCACGATGGCGTCGCCGTAGGCGATCGGTTCAGCGGGCAGTTGCGCCGGCGGCCCGTCCGCGCAGGCGGTCAGCAGCAGGGCCGCGGCGAGCGGCCCCAGCCCCCGCCAGGGGCGGCTCAAGCCGTCGCCCTCCGGACTTCCTTGAAGGTGGAGCGCCGGGCCTCGCCGCCTTGTGGGCCCTGGGTTGTGGGCGGGGGCGCCAGCAGTCCGGCCGTGCGGCGGCTGACGACCCGAGGCTCCTCCTCGAACAGCTCGGCCAGCTGCTCGACCATGGCGCCGGCCAGTTGCTCCACGTCCACGATGGTGACGGCCCGCCGGTAGTAGCGGGTGACGTCGTGGCCGATGCCGATCGCGATGAGCTGCACCGGGCTCTTGGTCTCGATCTCGGTGATCACCTCCCGCAGGTGCCGCTCGAGATAGTGGCCCGAGTTCACCGACAGGGTGGAATCGTCTACCGGCGCGCCGTCCGAGATCACCACCAGGATGCGGCGGGCCTCAGGCCGGCCGATCAGCCGCTGGTGGGCCCACATCAGGGCCTCGCCGTCGATATTCTCCTTCAGCAGCCCCTCGCGCATCATCAGGCCGAGATTGCGCCGCGCCCGCCGCCAGGGGGCGTCGGCGGCCTTGTAGATGATGTGGCGCAGGTCGTTCAGCCGACCGGGTTGTGGCGGCTTGCCCGCCTTCAACCAGTCTTCGCGCGAGCTGCCGCCCTTCCAGGCCCGGGTGGTGAAGCCGAGGATCTCTGTCTTGACGCCGCAACGCTCCAGGGTGCGGGCCAGGATGTCGGCGCAGACCGCCGCCACCATGATCGGCCGCCCGCGCATCGAGCCCGAGTTGTCGATCAGGATGGTGACCACCGTGTCGCGGAATTCGGTGTCCTCCTCCTCCTTGAAGGAGAGCGGCGCGGTGGGGTCGATGATCACGCGGGTGAGGCGCGCGACGTCGAGGACGCCTTCCTCCAGGTCGAAGGTCCAGGAACGGTTCTGCTGGGCCAGCAACTTGCGCTGCAGGCGGTTGGCCAGGCGCGAGACCACGTTGGAAACCGAGGCCAGCTGCTGGTCCAGATAGGCGCGCAGGCGCGTCAGCTCCTCGGCGTCGCACAGCTCCTCGGCGGCGACGATCTCGTCATGGGCGGTGGTGAAGACCTTGTAGGTGACCGCCCGGTTGTCGCCGGAAGGGTCGGGCCGGGCGGGCTGGTCGCCTTCGCCCATCTCCGGAGGCTCCTCGGCGTCCTGGGCGTCGGGATCCTCCTGGGCCTCCATCATCTGGCTGTCGGCGTCTTCCGCATCGCGGGTCTGCGACTGGTCCTCGTCCATCGCCGACTGCTGCGGGCTCTGGCTCTCGCCGTCGCCCTCGTCGTCGTTCTCGGAGGCCTCGGGCTCGCCCTCGTCCTCGCCCTGGTCCTCTTCGTCCTCCTGCTCGGGCGTGTCGGCCAGGTCCTCGCCCATCTTCAGGTCGCGGATGATCGTCCGGGCGATCCTGGCGAAGGCCTGCTGGTCGTCGAGGGCGGCGGCCAGGCGGTCGAGGTCGGCGCCCGCCTTCTCCTCGATCTCGCCGCGGAACATCTCCACCAGAGGTCGGGCGCTGGGCGGCGGCGGCTGCCCCGTGAGCCGCTCCCGGGCCATCAACGCGACGACCTCGCCCAGGGGTGGGTTGGCCAGGGCCTCGGCCTCGTTGAACAGGCGCCTGGACCAGGCCTGCTCCATCACCGCGTTGAGGTTCTCGCGGACCCCGCCCATGGCGTTGGAGCCGATGGCCTCGATCCGGGCCTGCTCCAGGCCGTCATAGATGGGCTGGCCCAGGGGCGAGTGCGGCCGGCTGCGGGCGTGGGTGGCGGCGTCGTGGTGGGCGATCCGCAGGGCCATCTGGTCGGCCAGGCCCCGGATGCGGGCGGCCTCCTGCGGGTTCAGGTCGCGCGGCGGATGCGGCAGCACGGCCCGGTTGCCCTGGAGCTGCGGCCCCTCGCCGGAATAGACGATTTCCAGGTCCGGGGTCTCGGCCAGGGAGCGTGCGGCGTGCGCCAAGGCGCGCTTGAACGGCTCCAGGGGGCTTTCCGGGTTCTTGGCCATCGCGTCCGTCTTAGATCAGGGCTGACCCGGCGGGAAACAAGGAAGTGGCGGGAACTCGCACGGCAAAGCCGTGTTCTCAGCGAGCAGGCCGCCTGATGGCCTTTTTGTCCTGAGGAGAGAGAGCCATGCTTCGCTGGGCTCTGATCTTCGCGATCGTCGCCATTGTGGCGGCCGCGTTCGGCTTCGGCGGTATCGCCGGCGCTGCGGCCGGCATCGCGAAGTTCCTGTTCTTCCTGTTCGTGGCGGGCTTCGTCATCTTCCTGGTTCTCGGCCTGATGGCCGGGCGGAAGTTGACCCGATAGCCTCCGCCGACGCGGAAGAAAGAACGCCCGCCTCCAGCCAGGAGGCGGGCGTTTTCGTTACTTCTTGGCCCGCCAGGCCTTGGACTGCTGACCGACCACGTCGATCAGGTCGCCCATGACGAGGTTGGCGTCGATCAGGTGCAGGCCCCAGTCCTTCATGATCATGGCGCCCATGCCAACGTCGCCGTTGATGTCGTCCGTCCGCGGGTCGGCCGGATCGGCGTTCACATGGACCTCGAGATAGTTGAAGCCGCCACGCGACACGCACTGGCCGGACAGCAGACCCGGGACCGCCACGAACGGCGTGGTCGGGTTCGGCTTGCCCTTGACCCACTGGGGCGTCGGGCCGCTGGCGCTGGCGATCGCCTCCTGGTTCGACAGATAGGCGCGCAGCGGCGCCTTGCCGCCGCCCAGGGCCGCCGGATTGGTGCAGGCCGCCTCCATGCCCGGTGCGGTCACCTTGCCGAAGCGCGTGTTGGCCGGCGGCGGGATGGTGTCGCGGAACGAGACGTAGCTGATGGCGCAGCCGGTCTGGGTGGCGGAGCGGCACAGCGGAATGGTCTTGAACTGGCCGGTGTCCTTGCCTGCTTCCACCGGCAGGTTCGAGCCGAGAATCAGGGCCGAGACCAGCTGCTTCTGGATCGGCTTGCCCTCGACCTCGGCCGGGATCATCCGCTGCAGCACGCCCGAGCCCTGGGAGTGGCCGATCAGCACCACGCCGCGGCCCTTGTTCTCGTGCTTCAGATAGTGGTTCCAGGCGTCGACCACGTCCTGATAGCCCGTGTCGCGGGTGGCCGGGTCGGTCAGGCCCGGCATCGGCTGGCCGGCCATCATCGAGCGCAGGGCGGCCAGGGTGACCTGCCGGTACATGGGCGCGAAGGTGCGGCAGGTTCCGCCGAAGCGGGCCAGCTGCTGCTTCACCACGTTCAGTTCGGCCGGATCGGCCTTGAGGTCGGAGATCACGCCCGGATCGGTGGAGACCGTCGGATAGACGTAGAAGCAGTCGATCGGAGCCCGGGGATCGGCCTTGAAGGTCTCGACCCGGCTCGTCCCGTCGGCGTTGATCACCGTGGTCGTGAGATCGACGCCGCAGGCGTCGTCGGCCTTGCCCGGATAGCAGAGCCAGTTGGCCTTGTCGGCATAGTCGGCGCGGGCCGGGGCGGCGGTCTGGGCGGTAGCCGAACCGGCGGCCAGCATCAGCCCCACGCTTAGCGCCGCCGCGCCTGCCAGTGTCCTGATCACGTCGCAATCCTCCCAGTCCATTTTTCGAAAACCTGGTCTGGTATTGCGCGCTCAAGCGCGGCCGTCCAGTGGGCCTTGTTCAGGTCGGCGGGGGCGGCGGATTGACGCCGCCGACCCGGTAGGCCTCCAGCGGCCACGCTTCCCCGGTGAGGAAGTGCAGCGTTCCGCCCTCGTCTAGGAAGCCTTGTAGTAGCGTCTGGACCAGCGAGGTCGCCAGGCAGAGGGCCTGGAAGGCATCCTCTCCACAGCTGTCCCGCAGGGGATCATGCAGCGAAAGACTGGCGGGGCAGGCCCAGGGCGCCCGGCTGTCTTCCGGTTGGTAGGGGGTGCCGATCGACAGCTCCACCGGGAAGGTCTCGCCGTCCTTCCGCCCGATCAGCTTGAGGGAGGCGACGACGTTGTTCATGTCGGCCTTAAGCCACCCGCACCCGCGCCGTGCTCTCCGGCAGGTCCTGGCCGAAGGCGCGTTGGTAGAACTCGGCGACGGTGCCGCGCTCCAGCTCGTCGCACTTGTTCAGGAAGGTCATGCGGAAGGCCAGGCCCACGTCGCCGTCGAAGATCTCGGCGTTCTGGGCCCAGGTGATCACCGTCCGCGGGCTCATGACGGTCGAGATGTCGCCGTTCATGAAGGCGTTCCGGGTCATGTCGGCCACCCGGACCATGGCGGCGATGGTGCGCTTGCCTTCGGGCGTGTCGTAGGCGGGCGCCTTGGCCAGCACGATGGCGGCTTCCACGTCGTGGCTCAGGTAGTTGAGCGTGGTGACGATGGACCAGCGGTCCATCTGGCCTTGGTTGATCTGCTGGGTGCCGTGATAGAGGCCGGTGGTGTCGCCCAGGCCGATGGTGTTGGTCGTGGCGAACAGCCGGAAGTTCGGATTGGGCCGGATCACCCGGTTCTGGTCCAGCAGGGTCAGCTTGCCCTGGGCTTCCAGCACCCGCTGGATCACGAACATCACGTCCGGGCGGCCGGCGTCGTATTCGTCGAAGACGAGGGCGATGGGCCGCTGGATCGCCCACGGCAGGATGCCTTCGCGGAATTCCGTGACCTGCTTGCCTTCCTTCAGGACGATGGCGTCCTTGCCGACGAGATCGATCCGCGACACGTGGCTGTCCAGATTCACCCGGATCAGCGGCCAGTTGAGGCGAGCCGCCACCTGCTCGATGTGGGTCGACTTGCCGGTGCCGTGATAGCCCTGGACCATCACCCGGCGGTCGAAGGCGAAGCCGGCCAGGATCGCCCGGGTGGTCTCGGGGTCGAAGCGGTAGGCCTCGTCCAGGTCCGGCACATGGGGATCGCGCTCCGAGAACGCCGGGACCTTCATGTCGAAGTCGACGCCGAACGTCTCGCGGGCGTTCACCGTCTTGTCCGGGACCAGGGAGATCAGCTTGTCTTCGGTGGTGTCGAAAGCGGCCATGCCAGCCGATTACCCCCTTGCCCGGACGGAAGCAAACGGGTGTTTCCAGCGAGAAGCGTGGCCCGTCGCGAGCCACGCCCGGGCGGCGGCCGGAGGGGCAGCCGCCTAGTCCTCGTGCATCCCCTTGGTGGGGATCAGGCCCGCCAGGCTGAGCAGGGCGGCGGCGGCGAGGTAGGCGCCCACCAGCCCGAGGCCGCCCCAGCCGACCAGGGCCTGGGCGGCGATCGGGGCGAGGCCCCCGCCGATGATGCCGCCGAGATTGAAGGCGATGGACGCCCCCGTGTAGCGCACCCGTGGCGGGAACAGGCTGGGCAGATAGGCGCCTAGCGGGCCGTAGACGAAACCCATGGCCAGCAGGGCCAGGGACAGCCACAGCCAGATGAGCAGCAGCGAGCCCGGGCCCATCATAGCGCCGAGGAGGGCGCCCACCGCCACGGTGGCGGCGCAGCCGGCGATCAGCACCCGGCGCGGACTTGACCTGTCGGACCACCAGCCGGCGATGCCGATGCCCACCGGCAGGAACAGGATCGCGCCCAGCTCCACCGCCAGGAAGGCCTCGCGGCTGTAGCCCAGGATGGCCGTGCCGTAGCCCAGCGAGAAGGCGGTGGCGATGTAGAAGAGGGCGAAACAGGCCACCACGGCGAAGGTCCCGCCGACCAGCGCGCCGGGATGGCGGCGGATCACCTCGGCCATGGGCACATGGCTGGGCTGGGCCTCGTCGAGCACCTTCTGGAAGGTCGGCGTCTCGGTGAGCTTGAGGCGCACCCATAGACCCAGGATCACCAGCACGGCGCTGAGCAGGAACGGCAGGCGCCAGCCCCAGGCCTGGAATTCCTCGGCGGGCAGGGTGAGGCCCAGGATCAGGAAGAGGCCGTTCGCGGCGATGAAGCCGACGGGGGCGCCCAGCTGGGGGAACATGCCGAAGCGGGCGCGCCAGCCGGGCGGGGCGTTCTCCACCGCCAGCAGGGCCGCGCCGCCCCACTCGCCTCCAAGGCCGAAGCCCTGCCCGAAGCGCAGCAGGCAGAGCAGGGCTGGGGCGATCCAGCCGGCCACCGCATAGGTCGGCAGGAAGGCGATCAGCAGGGTCGACAGGCCCATGGTCACCAGCGAGGCCACCAGGGTCGACTTGCGTCCTATCCGGTCGCCGAAGTGGCCGAAGAAGGCCGCCCCCACCGGCCGGGCGAAGAACGCCACGGCGAAGGTGGCGTAGCTGCTCATCAGCTGCGCCGACGGCGAGGCCTCGGGGAAGAATAGGTGCGGGAACACCAGGGAGGCGGCGGTCGCGTAGATGTAGAAGTCGTAGAACTCCACCGCCGTGCCGACGAGGCTGGCGGTGAGCACGCGGCGCGTGGAATTGGTGGCCGTCACGGAACGTCTCCCCCGAATGCTTCCGCTCGCGCCGCGGGGGCGAGAGGTCAAGCCGCATGGCGTGCCGTCGCGTTTCCGGCTAGCCAATCGTCATGAGCACGGTCGAACCCTTCTACGCCATCTCGATCAGCGGCCTAGCCCAAAAGCTCAAGGCCGAGGGCCGCTCCATCATCCACATGGAGTTCGGCCAACCCTCGACGGGTGCGCCCAAGGCCGCGATCGAGCGCGCGCATGCCATCCTCGACGCTGAGGCCATGGGCTACTGGGAGAGCGCCCCTCTCAAGGCCCGCATCTGCCGCCACTATGCCGAAACCTATGGCGTGAACGTCGAGCCGGCGCAGATCACCCTTACCTGCGGCGCCTCGCCCGCCCTGGTGCTGGCGCTGTCTGCGACGTTCAAGCCGGGCGAGGTGATCGCCATGGCGCGGCCGGGCTATGTGGCCTACCGCAACACCGTCCGCGCCCTGAACATGACGGCGCTGGAGATCCCCTGCGGTCACGATACCCGCTTCCAGATCACCGCCGCCCAGCTGGCGGCCATCGAGCCTGCGCCCGCCGGGGTGATCATCGCCAGCCCCGCCAACCCCACCGGCACCGTCATTCCGGGCGACGAACTGGAGGCCATCGTCAGGGTCTGCCGCGAGCGCGGCATCCGCATCGTCTCGGACGAGATCTACCACGGCCTGAGCTACGCCGAGCCGACCCGCTCCATGCTGGAATTCGAGCCCACGGCCATCGTCGTGAACAGCTTCTCCAAATACTTCAGCATGGCCGGCTGGCGGCTGGGCTGGCTGGTGGTCCCCAAGGCCGAGGCCTCCCGCGCGGTGGCCTACATGGGCGCCCTGTTCCTCACCGCCCCGGCCCTGGCGCAGCACGCCGCCCTGGTGGCGATGGACTGCCGGGCCGAGCTGGAGGGCCATGTGGCCACCTACCGGCGTAACCGCGAGCTGCTGCTGGCGGCGCTGCCCGAGCTCGGCCTCGACGAGATCGCCCCGCCGGACGGCGCCTTCTACATCTGGGCCGACGTGGCCGCCCTGACCGATGACAGCCTCGCCTTCTGCCGGCAACTGCTGCTGGACACCGGCGTGGCCACGGCTCCCGGCGTGGACTTTGACCCGGTCGAGGGGCGCCACTTCATCCGCATGAGCTTCGCGGTCTCCACGCCCGAGATCGAGGAGGCCATCCGGCGGATGATCCCCTGGTTCGCCGAGCGCCGGGCCGCCGCTGCGGCCTGAGACTCCGCATTGATCCGCGTCAAGCCCGCCCGCGACCAATGGGCGCAGCTCGTCGCAAGGTGACGTTAACGAGCGCTGGCCTCCATGCCCCGTGAATTTGTACGGAGTGGGCGAGTGAGTGACGCGTATGCTGTCGACCAGCGGCTGGAGTTTATCGGCCTTGACGCCGAGGCGCGCGCGGCGCTGGCGAGCCTGAAGCCGTTCCTCGAGGCGAATATCGGCAAGGCGCTCGAGGGCTTCTACGCCACGGTCCGCGAAACCCCCGAGGTGCGGGCCTTCTTCCGCGACGAGACGCACATCTCCGGCGCCCAGGTCGCCCAGACGGGTCACTGGACGCGCATCGCCGAAGCCGCCTTCGACGACGGCTACGTGCGCAGTGTCCGCGCCATCGGCCAGACCCACGCCCGCATCGGCCTGGAGCCGCGCTGGTACATCGCCGGCTATGCCCGGATCCTGGACCGGCTGCTGGGCGACCTGATCCAGGAGCGCTGGGGCAGGCGCGGGCTGTTCTCCGGGCGGCGCGAGGCCGACGAGACCGCCAAGGCCGCGGGCGCGCTGGTGAAGTCGGTGCTGCTCGACATGGACTTCGCCATTTCCATCTACCTCGAGAGTCTTGAGGCCGAGCGCCAGCGGCTGGAGGCCGAGCGCCAGCGCGCAGAGCAGCAGCAAGCCGAGATGGTACAGGCCCTGGCCGCGGCCCTCGCGCGCATCTCGCGGGGCGATCTGCGGGCCCGGATGGACCTGGCCGTGGCCCCCGAGTTCGAGCCCCTGAAGGCCGACTTCAACACGGCCATGTCGGCCCTGGAGGAGGCGGTGACCGCCGCCGCCGCGACCGCTACCGAGGTCTCCCAGCGGGTTGAAGAGATCGGCCGGGCCGCCGACCGTCTTTCGGGGCGCACCGAGCAGCAGGCCGCCAGCCTCGAACAGACCGCGGCCGCGTTGGAGCAGATCACCGTCGCCGTGCGCAAGAGCGCCGACGGCTCACAGGAGGCCACCCGCTTCGTCGCCGCGGTGAAGGGGGAGGCCGACGCCTCCGCCGAGGTTGTGCGCCAGGCCGTCGGCGCCATGGACGAGATCGACGGCTCCTCGCGACGCATCGCCCAGATCATCGGCGTGATCGACGAGATCGCCTTCCAGACCAACCTTCTGGCGCTCAACGCCGGGGTCGAGGCCGCCCGGGCGGGCGAGGCCGGCAAGGGCTTCGCGGTGGTCGCCTCCGAGGTCCGGGCCCTGGCCCAGCGCTCGGCCGACGCCGCCAAGGAGATCGAAGGGCTGATCGCCGATTCCAACCGTCAGGTCCGCGCGGGGGTGCAGCTGGTGGGCCGCACCGGCGAGGCCCTGAACATCATCGTCGAGCGGATCGGCGCCATCGACCGTATCGTCGCGGAGGCGGCGGCCTCGGCCGAGGAGCAGTCCCGCGGCCTCGCCGAGGTCAATGTCGCGGTCAACCAGATGGACCAGCTGACCCAGCAGAACGCCGCCATGGTGGACGAGACCTCGGCGGCGACCCGCGTGCTGAACGATCGGGTGGCCGAACTCGCTGGCCGGATGGCCGTGTTCATGCAGGGCGCCGACCTCTCGAACGACGGGCTGCGCGCCGTCGCCTAGACCATCCCGGCCTTGCGCAGGGCCTGGTAGGCCTTGATGACCCGCTGCAGCTTGTACTCCCCGGACCGGTCGCCGTTGTTGGCGTCGGGGTGCAGGCGGCGAACCAGTTCGGTGTAGCGGGCGCGGATCTTGGCGCCGTCGGCATCATGATCGAGGTCGAGGTCGGCCAGGGCGTTCCGCTCGATCTTGCCCAGGTGGCGCGCTTCGGGCTCGGGCGCGTGGCCGTGGCGCGCCTGCCCGCCGAACAGGTCGTGATAGTCTCGGTAGCCGCCCTTGCCCGCCTGGAACTTGTGAGTGAACGAGGCCGCCTCCCGCGACATCCGGCCTGCCTTCATCTCCCAGGTGGGCCGGCCGCCGGTCTTCAGCTCGTCTTCCTGGCGGCGGCGGATCTCCTCTTCGGACAGGCCGGCGAAGAAGTTCCAGTTGCGATTGTACTCGGCCGCGTGCGGCTGGCAGAACCAGTAGTGCTCGTTCAGCATCTCGCGGGATTTGGGCGCCCGGGCGGTGGCCGCCTGGCGGCAGCCGGGATGATCGCAGGCGCGCTCGCCGGGCTTCAGCGCGTGCACGTCCTCGCTCCGCCGATCCTCTTCCTTGGAGGGCGGACGAACGCGGATGTCGACGAACTTGGGCTTGTATTGAAACGCGCCTGGCATGGGCCAAGTATGGGGTCCTGCGACTTCCCTTCAAGAATTGAACAACAGGCTGATGGGCGCCATAATCGAAGCGATCCGAAACAAGCTGACCAACGCCTTCGAGCCCACCCGGCTCGAGGTCGAGGACGATTCCGCGCGTCACCAGGGCCATGCGGGCGCCCGGGAAGGCGGGGAGAGCCACTTCAACGTCATCATCGAGTCGGCGGCCTTCGCGGGGACCGCGCGGGTGGCCCGCCAGCGGATGGTCTACCGGGCTCTCGCCGAGGAACTGGCGGGGCCCGTGCATGCGCTGTCCGTGAAGGCCCTGGCGCCCGGCGAGGCTTAGGCGCCAGACTGTCCCCTGAACAGGGCGGGCGCCTGGCGGCCGCGATGACCTGGGAGGGGAAGCGTTGCGGACCACCATCACGGTCAACGGCGAGGCGCGGGCGTTCGATCTCGACCCGCGCACCACGCTTCTCGACCTTCTGCGCGAAACCCTTCGCCTGACCGGCGCAAAGAAGGGCTGCGATCATGGCCAGTGCGGCGCCTGCACCGTCCTGGTGAACGGACTGCGGATCAACGCCTGCCTGTCCCTGGCGGTGGCGCATGACGGCGACGAGGTGGTCTCGATCGAGGGGCTGGGAACGCCCGACGCCCTGCACCCGGTGCAGCAGGCGTTCCTGGCCAACGACGCCTTCCAGTGCGGCTATTGCACCCCCGGCCAGATCTGCTCGACGGTAGGCATGCTGGCGGAGTTCGCCGCCGGCTGGCCCAGCCAGGAAACCGAGGACCTGGCCGCCCCGCCGGCCCTTACCGCCGCCGAGTTGCGGGAGCGGATGAGCGGCAACATCTGCCGCTGCGCCGCCTATCCCCAGATTGTCGAGGCCATCCGCCAGGCGGCCGGTCGCGAGGTCCCGGGATGAGGCCCTTCACCTATGAGCGAGCGGTCTCGCCGGAGGCGGCGGTGCGCTCGGCGACCGAAATCCCCGGCGCCCGGTTCATGGCCGGCGGCACCAACCTGCTCGACCTGATGAAGCTGGACATCGAACGGCCGCAGCATGTCATCGACGTCAGCCGCCTGCCGCTCTCCACGATCGAAACGGAGGGCGAAGGGCTGCGGATCGGCGCTGTGGCCACCAACAGCCAGGTGGCGGCGGACGCCACGGTGCGCTCGCGCTATCCGGTGCTGGCGCAGGCCATACTGGCAGGCGGCTCGCCCCAGCTGCGCAACAAGGCCACCGTGGGCGGCAACCTGCTGCAACGGACCCGCTGCGCCTACTTCTACGACACCGCCAAGCCCTGCAACAAACGCCAGCCGGGCGCCGGCTGCGCCGCCGTGGAGGGGCTGAACCGCAACGCCGCCATCCTTGGCCAGAGCGCCGCCTGCATCGCCACCCATCCGTCCGACATGGCCGTGGCCCTCCTGGCGCTGGACGCCGAGGTCGAGACCCTTTCGCCGTCCGGGCAGGGACGGCGGTTCCCTCTGACCGACCTGCACCGCCTGCCCGGCGACCGGCCCGACCTCGACACCACCCTGGCCCCCGGCGAGCTGATCACCGCGGTAGTCCTTCCGCCGCCCCCGCACGGCGGCCAGGCCTACCGCAAGACCCGGGATCGCGCCTCCTACGCGGGGGGCCTGGCCAGCGTCGCCGTGGCCGGCGGAAATATCGCCCTCGGGATGGTCGCGCACCGCCCCTGGCGCGCGAGCCGGGCCGAGGCCGCGCTCGCGGCCGGCGCGGGTCCCGGCGAGGCCGTGGCCGAGGAGCTGGAGCCCGCCGCGGCCTCGGAGCGCAACGGTTTCAAGGTGGCGCTGACCCTGCGCCTGACCTTGGCCACTCTCGGGCAAGCCGCGGAGGCGGCCCCATGAGCTCGGTGCGCGACTGGGAGGCGCCGAACCCGATCCGCGACGGCCGCGACGAGGTCTTCGGCCGGCCGGTGGACCGCTACGAGGGGCCGCTGAAGGTCACCGGGACCGCGCCTTACGCCTATGAGGTCGAGCCCCCGGCGAAGCCCGCCTATGGCGTGATGATCGGCGCAGAGATCGCCCGCGGCCGCATCCTCGCCGCCGACACGGCCGAGGCCCTGGCGCAACCCGGCGTCCGCCTCGTCTGGACCCACGCCAACGTTCCCGCCCAGGCGCCGAAGGGGGCGCGGAAGCACCCACGCAGCACCGGCGTGTCCCGGCCCGCGCTGGAGGACGACCGCATCGCCCACTTCGGCCAGATCGTGGCCTTCGTGGCGGCGGACACCCTGGAGCAGGCCGTGGGGGCCGCCCACCTGGTGCGGCTCACCTACGCCGCGGAGCCCCAGGCCTCGGACTTCCGGGCCAACCTTGCCGCCGCCGTCGATCCGCCGGACGAAGAGGACGTGGAGATCGGCGACTTCGAGGCGGGGTTCGCCGCCTCGCCGGCGCGGCTGGATGAGACCTGGACCACGCCGATCCAGAACCACTGCCAGATGGAGCCCTGCGCCACCATCGCGTGGTGGGAGGGCGAGACCTGCGTGGTCCACACCTCGGTCCAGATGGTGAAGCCCGCCCAGCACGGCCTTGCGGAAACCCTGGGCCTCGACCGTGACGCGGTCAGGCTGCTCACCCGCTACATCGGCGGCGGCTTCGGCGGGAAGGGCCAGACCTACGATGACCTGACGCTGGCCGCGCTCGCCTCCCGCGAGCTGGGCCGGCCGGTGAAGGTGGCCTTCACCCGGCGGCAGATGATGCACGCCACCATCCACCGCCCGGCGACGGTGCAGCGGGTGCGGCTGGGGGCCGACGCCGATGGTCGGCTGAACGCCATGTCCATCCTCACCTTGACCCACTGTCACCGGGACGGGACCTTCACCGAGCACGCCTCGAACTTCGCCCGCAGCCTCTATGCCGCCCCGCACCGTCTCACCGGCCACCGGCTGGTGCAGCTGGACCTGCCCGGCGCCGGGCCCATGCGGGCTCCGGGCGAGGCGTCCGGCACCCTCAGCCTGGAATGCGCCATGGACGAGCTGGCCGAGCGGCTCGGCCTCGATCCGGTCGAGCTGCGCATCCGTAACGAGCCAGAGGTCGATCCCGAGACCGGCAAGCCCTTCTCCATGCGCCAGCTGGTCCGCTGCATGACCGAAGGGGCGCGCCACTTCGGCTGGGACCGGCGCGATCCCACGCCGGGCAGGGTGCGGGACGGCCGCTGGCTCGTGGGGCTCGGCATGGCGGCGGCGATCCGCGGCAACTTCCTGCTGCCCGCCAAGTGCAGCTTCTCCATGGATGCGGACGGCGTCGTCACCGTCCGCCAGGGCATGACCGACATCGGCACCGGCACTTATACCGTCCTGGCCCAGATCGCCGCCGAGACTTTGGGCGTGCCGCTCGACCGCGTGCGGGTCGAGATCGGCGATTCCGAACTGCCGCCGGCGCCCGGATCGGGCGGTCAGTTCGGCGCCGCCAGCGCCGGGTCGGCCGCATTGGACGCCGGCATGAATCTCCGCCGGGCCCTGGCCGAACTGGCCATCGCCGACCCGGCCTCGCCGCTGCATGGGGCGGCTTTGGAGGCGGTCGGTTTCCGCGATGGCCTCATCGCCGCCGAGAACAGGTCCGAGCCCCTGGCCGACCTGGTGCGCCGGGCGGCGCCGCAGGGCGTCACCGCCCAGGGTGAGATCCGGCCGGCGGCGGACGGCCGCGACTGGAGCCAGCAGACCTACGGCGCCCACTTCTGCGAGGTGGGCGTCGATCCCGTCACCGGCGAGACGCGGGTGCGGCGGATGCTTGGGGTCTTTGCAGCGGGCCGGATCATCAATCCCAAGACCGCCCGCAGTCAGCTCACCGGCGGCATGATCTGGGGGGCGGCCTCGGCCCTGCACGAGGGCAACGCGGTGGACGTGCGCTACGGCTCGCTGATCAACCAGGACCTCGCCCAGTACATGGTCCCCGTGCAGGCCGATATCGGCGAGGTGGAGGCCATCATGCTGGACGAGGTCGACGACAAGGCCAATCCGCTGGGCGTGAAGGGCGTTGGCGAACTGGGCAACTCGGGCGCCGGGGCCGCCGTGGCCAATGCCGTTTACAACGCCTGCGGCGTGCGGGTGCGCGACTATCCCGTCACGCCGGATCGTCTGCTGCCGGGCCTGATCGCCCGCGGCTTCTAGGGCCTTCGCAAGCCGCATGCGGAACGGCAGAGCGGTTCTGCGCAAACGGTGCTGGCGAATGGCCGCGCTCGTTCCTATCTCCTTGCTGACGGTCGGGAGACAAGGCGTGAAAATTCTAATGTCGTTGATGGCGCTGGCGGGTTCCGTGGCCTTTCTGGTCCAGGACCTGACGATCCGCGCCTTCGAATACCTCTAGGCGGCGCTAGGCCCCGGTGGCGGCCGTGCGCAGCTCGCCGAGCACGCGGGCCAGGTCGCCCTCCCGGAACGGCTTCTGCAGCACGGGCGTGCCGCGATCTACGTCGCGCAGCCCCGCGTCCCCATAGCCGGTGGCGAAGGCGAAGGGCGCGCCCTTCTCACGCAACAGGTCGGCGAGGGGGAAGATCGGCTGACCCCCGAGGTTCACGTCGAGCACGGCGCAGTCCAGGTCCGCGGTGCGCGCCAGGTCGACGGCTTCCTCGAGCCGGGAGGCCGGGCCGACGACCGTGCAGCCGAGATCGGCCAGCATGTCCTCGATGAGCATGGAAACCATCATCTCGTCCTCGACTACGAGGACCTTGAGGCCTTCGAGCCCCGTCACGCCGGTCATGCCTGCAACTCCTGCGCCTGAGCCTCCGGGGCGGGCTTCCTTCCGCTAAGCACATGCCGAAGCGCTTGAACAGCGTGTGAACGGCGCGGCGGCGCGTTTCGCGAAATCATTGAACCTGGAGCCCCCGTCGCGCCCGACGGGGAAGGAAACGGCAAGCTGGGCCGTAGGTTCCCTAATCTGTGACCCGGGAATCCGGAGGCGAGATCTGTAGCAGGGTAAGCTGGTTGCCCCGTCGCTCGGCGACCCGGAACCGGTGCCGGTGGAAGGCGAAAGTCTCGCCCACCTCAGGGATCCGCTGGACTTCGTTGATCAGGAGGCCCGCCATGGTCACCGCCTCGTCGTCGGGCAAGTCCCAGTTGAGGGCGCGGTTCAGTTCGCGGATGGTCACCGAACCCTCCACGGCGATCCAGCCGTCCGGCTGGAGCGTCACCCCACGGGCCACCACGTCGTACTCGTCCTCGATCTCGCCGACGATCTCCTCGAGGATGTCCTCCAGGGTCACCAGGCCTTCGAGGCCGCCGTATTCGTCCACCACGAGGGCGAAATGGCTCTTGTTCTTCAGGAAAGCCGCCAGCTGGTCCTTCAGGCTGGTGGTCTCGGGCACGAACCAAGGCGTGCGCAGCAGGTCGCCCACCCCGATGGCGTCGAGGTCGCCGTCCGCCTCGGCGATCGCCCGCAGCAGGTCCTTGGTGTGCAGGATGCCGACGATGTTCTCGGGGTCCTCCCGATAGACCGGCAGGCGGCTGTGGCCGCTGTCCAGGGCCTGGGCCAGCACCTCGCGCGGCGGCAGGTCCCCGTCGATCATGATCATGGAGCGCCGGTGGACCATCACCTCCGAGACGTCCATCTCGGCCAGGTCGAGCACCCCGCCAAGCATCCAGCGTTCGCGGGCTTCCACCAGGCCCTCGGCGTGGTGGTACTCCACCGCCCCGCGAATCTCTTCGTGCGCGGCCAGCACGTCCGTTCCCGCGTCCAGGCGGATGCCGAACGGCTTCAGGGTCCTGCGGACGATCCACTGCGCGCCGTCGGCCAGCGGCCCGAATATCCGAACCACCCAGTAGGTGGGGATCGACAGGGCCCGGGCGGTGTCGTCGGCCCTCGCGATGGCGATGGTCTTCGGCAGGATCTCGGCGAACACCACCACCAGGGCGGTCATCACGGCCGTGGCGATCACGGTGCCGAGCCAGCCGGGGAAGGCGGCGCCCAGCACCCGCGTCGTCACCACGGAAGCGAAGATGTTGAAGACGTTGTTCGCGAGCAGGATCGCGCCGATCATCGTCTCCTGATTGCCGATCAGCCTGTTCACGCGCCGGGCCGCTGGGTCGCCATCGCGCTCCAGCTGGTGCATCCGGCCGCGGCTGGCGGCGGTCATCGACGTCTCCGCCGCCGAAATCAGCGCCGAGAGGCTGAGCAGGATGATCAGCGTCGGAGCGAGGGCGGCGACGACGGCCCAGATCACGGGCCGGCTCCCTCACCTATCAGGAAGGCCCGCACGGCTTCGGCGTCCACGTCCTTGGCCACGAACGCCTGGCCCAGGGCCTGGGCGAGGATGAAGGTCAGGCGGCCGGCCTCGGCCTTCTTGTCCTGGGCCATGTGGGTCACCAGGCGCTCGGCGTTGAACGGATGCCCCGGCACCTCGGCCAGGGTGATCGGCAGGCCGGAAGCGGCGATGCCCTGCACGGCCCGCTCGGCGTCCTGTCCAGGGCAGATCCCCTGTGCGGCGGAAAAGCGGAAGGCCTGGGCCATGCCGACGCCCACCGCCTCGCCGTGCAGCAGGGCGGCGCCGTAGCCGGTCTCGGCCTCCAGGGCGTGCGCGAAGGTGTGTCCGAGGTTCAGGAGCGCCCGGCGGCCCTGCTCGCGTTCGTCTTCGGCGACGATCTCGGCCTTCATCTCCACCGAACGCGCGACGGCGTGGGTGAGGGCCGAGGGCTCCCGCGCCAGGACCGCTTCCACATGGGCTTCCAGCCACTCGAAGAAGGTCGGGTCGCCCAGCAGGCCGTACTTGATCACCTCGGCGTAGCCGGCGCGCATCTCCCGGTCGGGCAGGGTGGCGAGCACCGAAAGATCCGCCAGCACCAGGCGGGGCTGGTGGAAGGCGCCTACCAGGTTCTTGCCCCGGGGCGTGTCGATGGCCGTCTTTCCGCCCACGGAGGAGTCCACCTGCGCGAGCAGGGTGGTCGGGATCTGCACGAAGTCGATGCCGCGCTTGTAGATCGCCGCCGCGAAGCCGGCGAGGTCACCGACCACCCCGCCACCGAAGGCGGTCACCAGGTCGCCCCGGTCCAGCTCCAGGGCGAGCAGGCGGTCTGACACGTCGGCCAGGCCCGCGAAGCTCTTGGTCTGTTCGCCCGGCGGCACGATCACCGGATGGGCCTCGATCCCTGCGCTGGACAGGGCGGCGCTCAGGCGCTCGCCGTGCAGCGCCCAGACGGTCTCGTCGCTGATCACCGCGGTGCGGCCGCGCTTCGCGAACGGGCGGATGTGTTCCCCCGCCGCATCCAGCAGGCCCTCGCCCACCAGGACGTCATAGGCGCGCTGGCCCAGGCCGACCGGAATCCGGCGCATGGCTGGCGAGATCACGGGCGCGGCTCCTGGAAGTGGTTCGACAGGGCCCGGAGGATCTGATCGACCGCCACGTGGTGGGCGACGTCTCCGGTCTCCACGGTCACGTCGGCTTCGGCATAGATGGGATAGCGCACCGCGGCCTGCGCTTTCAGCACCTCCAGCGGGTCCTTGCCGCTCAGCAGCGGCCGGGTGTCCTTTCGGCCTACGCGACGGGCCAGGGTCTCGAGGTCGGTCTTCAGCCAGACCGAAACCGCGCGATCCTTGATGAGGCTGCGGGTCTCGTCGCTCATGAACGCGCCGCCGCCGGTGGCCAGCACATGCGGCGGTTGCTCCAAAAGCCGGCTGATGACGCGGCGTTCGCCGTCTCGGAAGGCGGCCTCGCCGAGGTCGGCGAAAATGTCCGAGATGGAGCGGCCGGCGGCGGCCTCCACCTCGGCGTCCGCGTCGCGGAACGGCAGGGACAGCGCGCTGGCGAGCCTGCGCCCGACGCTGGATTTGCCGACGCCCATCAGGCCGACGAGTGCGATGGTGCGGTGGCGAAGCGGTTCGTAACGATCCATGGACGGCGGAGCCATACACGAGCGGGCGCCCTCGCGCCAACCGGAGCCGGCATGTAGGCTGGCCACATGCTGCGTTTGTCCCTCGCTTCCATGTCCTTCGGCGCCGCCCTGCTGCTGGCCGCGCCGGCCTCGGCCCAGCCCGTCCAGGTCGTCACCCTGGCGGCGCCCGACGCCCTCTCGACCCCGGGCCGCGACACCGGACTGTCCGCCGACCTGTGGCGCGGCGCCTCGGCGCAGACGGTGGATCTGGTCCTGCCGCTGCTGGCCTCGAAACCCCTGTCGCCGGCCGCCGGCCAGCTTGCCCGTCGCATCCTGGCCACCGGCGCGCCGGGGCCTTCGGGGCTTGGCGACAGTCCCGCCCTCCTGGGCGCCCGGGCCAACGCCCTCATCGCCCTGGGCGATCCCCAGGCCGCCGCCGCCATACTCGCGCGGGCTCCCGGGCTGGAGCGCAGCGCCGAGCTCTCGCAGGCCGCCGCCGAAGGCGCGCTGCTGGCG
>JAEYNH010000059.1 GCA_023412655.1 Pseudomonadota bacterium
GTGTATATGAGACAGGTGCAGGCGCTGTCGGCCTATGCAGACGCCGGCGCGGTGCACGGCCACGACGACGCCGCCGGCGCCCGTGAGGCGGTGGTCGCGGGCTGGTGGCGGGATCGGCAGGCGGCGCCGGCCACCTCGCAGGTGATGCTGGCCTACACGCGCGACGACGTGGCGGCCCTCAACGGGCTCGCGCGAAGCCGCATGCAGGCGGCGGGCGCGCTGGGGCCGGACCACCGGATCGAGACCACGCGCGGCGCACGTCTTTTCGCGGAGGGCGAACGGATCGTCTTCCTCCGCAACGAGCGCGAGCTCGGGGTGAAGAACGGCACGCTGGGGACGATCCACGAACTCGGCGCCACGCGCATGGGCGTGCGCCTCGACGACGGCCGACACGTGGCGTTCGATCACAAGGCCTACGCCGACCTCGACCACGGCTATGCGACGACGATCCACAAGTCGCAGGGCGTGACCGCGGACCGGGCGCACGTGCTGGCGGGCGGCTACATGGACCGGCATGCGACCTACGTCGCGCTCTCGCGCCATCGGGAAGCCGTCGCGCTGCACTACGACAGGCAGGCTCACGCCGATCTGGGCGCGCTCGGGCGGGCCCTGTCGCGGGAGCGCGGGAAGGACTCGACCCTGGACTATCCCGAGCAGTTCGCCGAGCGCCGCGGCCTCCGTCACGCTGCCGGGGACATGTTCCGAGCGTTCCGCCCGGCATCGCCCGCCCAGGCCCTCACCCAGGAAGCCCGGCAGGATGAGCTCGCCTTCGTGCAGGCCTACGCCCGCGCCTGGCAGGACGGCGCACGCATGCGCGCGGCCGGCCATGAGCCCCTCGCGCACCAGCGGCTTGCGCTGGAGCGGGCCGGCGGCGCGCTGGACCGTGCAAGCCCCGGCATGGCGGCGAAGGTCGCCGCCGCCCTGGACCGCGACCCGACCCTCGCGGCGGGGGCCGCGCGCGGACGGCCGAACGCCCTTCTGCGCGCCGCCGAGCGCGGACCCGCCCAGGACATGCAGAAGGCCGCCGACCTCGACCGCGGTTTTCGCCGCGATCCCGGACTTGAGCGATGAGCCTGCAGCCCGGCGATGCGGCGGCCGACGCCTTCGAACGCCTCCGGAGCGAGGTGGCGCTCCTGCGCCGTGCGGTGGAAGGCCTGGCCGCCGCGGGCGGCGTGTCGGCCGTCGACTACAGCCCGACCCTGGCCGAGATTTCCGAAGCCATCGCCGAGGTCGGCGCGCAGGCTGCGGCGCTTGGCGAGCGCCCGGTCATGGCGCTGGCCCCGGATCAGCTCGGGTCGCTGTTCCAGATCGCCGCGGCCAAGGTGCTTGCCAGGCCGGTCGCAGAACTCGAGCGTGGGAAGATCGCGCTCAGCGGCGCGACCGACGCCTTGGTCGCCGCCCGCCAAGCCTCCCTGGTCAGAACGCGATCCTGGCGAAGAACCGCGGCCCTGCTGGGCGGCGGCACGGTCCTTGGGATGGTGCTCTACGGCCTGCTCGTGGGTCCCCTGGCCCGGACGCTCCCGGCCAGTTGGGGCGTTCCCGAGCGGCTGGCGTCCGCCACCCTGGAGCTGCCGATGGCGCGAGCCGGAGAGCAGCTGCTGCGTCGCGGCGACCCCGAAGTGGCGGACGCCTTTGACATCGCACGGGCGCTGCCCGCCGCGGAACGGGCGGCGTTCCGCGACTGCCTCACCAGCGCGATCGAGACGAGGCGGCGGACCTGTACGGTGAAGCTCTCGCGCGCCTCAGACGCGCAAGGTGCGCCATAAAATGGCATAGAGCCCGCCATGTCCTGTCGCTCTCAGGTTGCGTTTGTGTGTTTAAATATCTTGGGGTAGCGTTGGCCTCGGGGCTCCTAGAGTATGCGGCGCCAATGCGTATGCTTAAGCTTGAAGACTCCACGCCAAGTTCCCGACGCGACTTGATTGCGCTCAGTCGCCGCCAGCTCGAATGCCTGAGCTGGGCGGAAGCGGGCAAGAGCGCGCGGGACACCGGCCAGATCCTCGGCATTTCCCAGCGGACGGTGGAGAAGCACCTGGAGCAGGCCTACGAGACCCTGGGCGTTCGCACCCGCATCCAGGCGGTCGTGCGCGCTCGCCAGCTCGGCCTTCTCGGCTAGGTCTAGGCCTTAGTCCTGACACCGGCTGGAACGCCCTCAGCCGCCTCGGTCAGTGCGTGGAGCTGGAAGCCGCGCCCGGCGAGACCGAGCGGATGAACGTTCTTGGCCGGCTCGAGGCGTCCAGCCTGCAGCGTTAGGCCCGCGGTTATCGCTCCCCAACCTGGTCGCCAAGGCCATAGGCATCGCAATTGGACTGGATGTACGCGCGCGCGGCGGGCCGACGGTTGGGCCCGATGGGCACCGCCACAAGCAGGCCATCGTCCTGAACCGGTCGATCGGTCTCCCAGACGGCCATGAACGGGGTGAGCTCGCCCGACAGCTCGAGCCGTCCGCAAACGACGTAGACTGAACCCTTGAAGGTCCCGAACCGAGCGTTGGCGATGCGCGCGTGCGCCTCACCGCCGGCGACCTTGATTGCCTGCGCCTTGGCGTTCCTTAGAAACTCTTCGGGTGACGGCGCCTGTTTCGTGGCGGGCTCCGCACATGCGTTTGTGACGAAGAGGCAAAAGAACATCGGCAGCGCGATGGCGCGTCCGGGTACCCTTAGGTAGCATTTTGACATGCAGCGTCCTTCCCGATGTCGAGCGGCCGGCAGGGGGTAGCAGCGCTCGGGCAGGCCTCACTCGCGCCTCAGCCGACCTAGCCTTTGTCCTCGGGGGCCAGTTCGTAGAAGCCGCCTGTGCGCATCCGCACGATGACGACCTTCGGCGACCGGTTCTCGAAGTACCAGCCATGGATGCCGTCGAACGGGGCGACGAGGACGCCGCGGTGCTCCGTACCTGCGGCCTTCTTGTAGAAGGCCACCTTCTCAGCAGTATGGCCGTGGAACTCATGCCAGAAGTCGACGCCTTCATCGGTCTCCCAGGCGTAGGTGACGGTGTCGCCAGCCTTCATCTTCAGCTTGAACTCAAGGCGATCGCCGGCGGAACCCTTCGCGGCCACGACGATATCCGTCGTGTCGCTGCGATAAGCGGTTTCGGAATCGTTTGCGGCCCCGGGCGTCTGGATTTCCTGCAGCGGACTGCCAGTCTTCGGCTTCTCCGGCTGGGCCGCCACATTCTCCGGCGCAGCGTTCTGCGCCGTCGGCTTGGCCGCCTCGCCGCACGCGGAAAGCCCGAGCGTCACGGCGAGCGCGGCCAGGGCGCCCGAGAGGCTTCGCATGTCGTATCCCCTTTTGATTTGGAATCAGGCTGCCAGAGTGCGACGGCGGCGGCCTGGCGCGCACGTGCTTTACTGTTTCGGCAACAGTTACGGCGCCGGCGTGCGCACCAGGAAATGGCCCTTCACGCCGGCTGGCCAATCCCGGTACGGCACGGCGCCGTCCGCGCTTGCGGCATAGGCGAGCGCGAACTCCAGGATCGCCTCGGCCTCCGCGCCAGCGGCATCGAAGCGGCCGGCCACATAGGCGCATTTGCCCGGCGAGCGGATGTGCACCGTGCAATGATTGGCGCACGCCCACAGGCATTCGACGGACGAGATCGTGAGGGCCGCGAAACGTGGTTGCTGCGCCACCGCGTGTATGGATTCGTAGAGCCGCTGGCCACCCCGCACGCCGTCAGGACCGTCGCGCTCGTCGGGCGCGAACTTGCAGGTCGAGCAGACGATCACTTCGGCGCCCATCAGAACTCCACGCCCGCCTGGGCCTTCACGCCGGAGCGGAACGGATGCTTGACCTGGGCCATGTCGGTCACCAGGTCCGCAGCCTCGATCAGCTCGGACTTCGCGTTGCGGCCGGTGATCACGACATGTGTGTCCTCGGGCTTGGCGCGCAGGGTCTCGAGCACCTCGTCCAGGGGAAGATAGTCGTAGCGCAGCACGACGTTCAGCTCGTCGAGGATCACCATCTTCCAAGCCGGATCGAAAATGCGATCCTTGGCGGCCTCCCACGCGGCGCGGGCCTTCTCGATGTCGCGCGCGCGGTTCTGGGTGTCCCAGGTGAAGCCTTCCCCCATCGGGCGCAGCTCGACGAGATCGGGGAAGGCGGCGAAGACGGCGGCCTCGCCCGTCTCCATGGCGCCCTTGATGAACTGGATGATCGAGACCCTCATGCCATGGCCGATCATCCGGCACGCCATGCCCAAGGCGGCGGTCGTCTTGCCCTTGCCGGTTCCCGTGTGGACGATCACCAGACCGCGCTCGACCGTCTTGGTCTTCATCATCCGCACGCGCGCCGCCTGCAGCGTCTTCATCTTGGCGTTGTGTCGCGCGTTGCGCTCAGCATCGGTCTCGCCGTCGTCGGGTCTGGTCATGCGGCCTCCGGGGCGCTCAGGGTTTGCAGCGCCAGGCCAGCGCTGTTGGAGCGGGGCGTCCATAGGCCGCGGTCGGCAGCCTCGTTCAGCCGGCGGGCGATGTCCTGGAGTGCGCCAGGGTTGGCCTCTCGCAGGAACGCGCGGACGACCTCGTCCTCGATGAAGGCACGATGGACGAGATCGAAGTGGTGCGAGCGGACAGCCCCCGTCGTGGCGGCGAAGGCGAAGAGGTAGTCCACGCCCGCCGCGATCTCGGCCGCGCCGCGGTATCCGTGGCGCATGACCCCGGCGATCCATTTAGGGTTCACCAGCCGCCCCCGCAGGATCCGGGCGACCTCCGCCTCGAGCGTGCGCACGACGGGGCGCTCGGGCCGGGCATGATCCGGGTGATAGGCGACGGGGGGCGCGCCTTTCAGCGCGGTCACCGCCGCAACCAGACCACCCTCGAACTGGGCGTAGTCGTTGCTGTCGAGCAGATCGTGCTCGCGATTATCCTGGTTCTGCACGATGGCGTCGGTGTGGGCGAGCCGCGCCCGCAGCGCCGCTTCGGCCTTCTGGCCCGACTGGC
>JAEYNH010000109.1 GCA_023412655.1 Pseudomonadota bacterium
GCCCGGCGCCGTCCCCGCCAGCCCGCCGATCCGCCTGGTGAACCGCCTGCTGTCCGAATACTACCTCCGGGCCCTGGAACTGCTGGGCCGGCGGGCCGGCGATCCGATCACCGGCCTGATCCTCGTCGGCCTCGGCCGCATGAACCTGCGCCACCTCACCCTCGAGCAGCGCGCCGTCAACGGCTTCCTCCCCGACAGCGACCGCCGCCCCGTCCGCCGCAGCGAACTGGCCCGCACCCTCGGCCTGGCCCCCGAGACCGTCCGCCGCCGCCTGCTCAGCCTCGAGGCCCGGGGCTACTGCCGCTCCGGCCCCAAGGGCGTGGTGTTCAGCATCGAGGCCGCCGCCCAGCCCGAGGCCCAGCGCCTGCTGCACGACAACAACGTCAACCTCATGCGGATGATGAACCGGCTGAACCGCTACGGCGTGCTGGCCTTCTGGGACGCCGAGGCTCTGACTGAGGAAGCTTGACCTGCCGCCCGGCTTGGCCCAGAGCCGGTTCCGTGGCGCCCGAGAGGGCACAATAGGGAACGCGGTGCGGCACGCCCTTCTCCGGAAGGCGCGCGCCTAGGCCGCGGCTGCCCCCGCAACTGTAAGCGGCGAGTTTCCCCCGACATGCCACTGGGACCGCAAGGTCCTGGGAAGGCCGGACGGAAGCCCTGACCCGCGAGCCAGGAGACCTGCCACAAGCCGTGGTCACGCGCGATCGCGTCGGACGGGGTGCGCCGATGTGGACGGACCGCCGGGGGAGCTTTCCCGGCGAAGCCGTCTCTTCGCGGTGACGTCTCCACGTCTGCCGCGAGGCTCTGATGATCCGTTCTACCGTTTCCGCCGCCGTCCTCACCTTCACCGCCGTCCCGGCCCTGGCCGAGGAGGCGATCACCGTCGCCCAGCTCGACGGGGTGGTCGTCACCGCCAGCCGCCGGCCCACCGCCCCCGAGGAGGTCGGCTCGGCGGTCAGCGTCTTCACCGAGGGCGACATCGCCCGGCGCCAGCAGACCACCCTGCCCGACGTCCTGCAGCTCTCCCCCGGCCTCAACATCGTCCAGGCCGGCGGCCGCGGCGCCCGCGCCTCGGTGTTCATCCGCGGGGCCAACGCCAACCACACCAAGGTGCTGATCGACGGCGTCGACGCCAACGACCCCAGCCAGGGCGGCGTCTTCGACTTCAGCGCCGTGCTCACCGACGACATCGCCCGGGTGGAGGTGCTGCGCGGGCCCCAGTCCGGCCTCTACGGCTCGGACGCCATCGGCGGCGTGGTCAACATCGTCACCGCCCCGCCCGGCGGCCCGGCCCGGGTCCGCGCCCGGCTGGAGGGCGGCAGCTTCGAGACCTTCGACCAGGCCCTGGCCGCCGCCGGCCAGGCGGGCCCCCTCGGCTACGCCGTGGGGATCAGCCACGCCCGCACCGGCGAGAGCTCGGCCACGCCCCTGGGCCTCGTCCCCGAGGGCCGTCCGGTGCTCACCGATGACTACGAGAACACCACCCTCACCGCCCGCCTGCGGGCCGAGGTCTCCGACCGGCTGGAGCTGAACGCCCACGCCCGCCACACCGACAGCCGGCTGTTCTTCGTCGAGGACGAGGGCTTCCCCGCCGCCCCGGCCGCCGAGCGCTCGCGCCAGGACGCCCGCGGCCTGCTGGCCCGGGGCGAGGCCCGCGCCGAGCTGATCCCCGGCCGCCTGTCGGCCCGGGCCGGCGCCGGCCTCACCGACTACCGCACCCGGATCACCAGCCCCCGGTCCCCGGCCAACCTCAACGAGGGCGACGAGGTGAAGGGCGACCTGCGCCTCGACCTCACCCTCCCGGCCGGCCACACCCTGGTCGCCGGCGCCGAGGCCGAGCGCGAGCGCCTCACCGACCAGCCGCAGCGCTACGCCAACGACAACCTCGCCGCCTTCGCCGAATTCCAGACCCGCCCGGGCGCGCCCCTCAGCCTCACCGCCTCGGCGCGGCTGGACGACCACGAGCGCTTCGGCTCCAAGGCCACCTGGCGCCTGGCCGCCGCCCACACCCTGGCCCCCACCGGCACGATCCTGCGCGCCGCCTACGGCACGGGCTTCAAGGCGCCCAGCCTGACCCAGCTCTACGTCAGCTTCCCGGCCTTCGGCTTCTTCGCCAACCCGGACCTTGCGCCCGAGACCAGCCGCGGCCTGGACATCGGCTTCGAGCAGCCCCTGGGCGAGAAGGTCCGCGTCGGCGTCGCCGGCTTCCACCAGACGATCCGCAACCTGATCGTCACCAACGCCACCTTCGATTCCTACGCCAACGTCGGCCGCGCCCGGGCCCGGGGCGTCGAGGCCTTCGTGAGCGCTGAGCTCCTGCCCAGCCTCACCGCCCGCCTCGACTACACCTATACCGACGCCGAGGACCGCGACACGGGCCTGGCCCTCCTGCGCCGGCCCAAGCACCGGGCCACCGCCGCCGCCGACTGGGCGCTCACCGACGACCTCACCGTCTCGGCCACGGTGCTGTACGTGGGCCACTGGATCGACGGCGACCGCAGCTTCGCCGTCCCCCGGCTCAAGGCCGACGACTACACCGTCGCCCACCTGGCCGCCCAGTACCGGCTGAACCGGCGCCTCACCGTCTTCGGCCGGATCGAGAACCTCACCGACGCCCGCTACGAGACCCCGGTGGGCTTCGAGCGCCCCGGCCGCGGCGTCTTCGCCGGCCTGCGCCTCAGCCTCGACTAGGTCCCCCGGGACCATCCAAGCCGGACCCGTCGGCGCGGGGCCTGTCGAAGCCCCGCCCGTCGGCGTCCTTCGCCCACACCTCGCCCGAGCCGGCCACCCGCGCCGGCTCGTGGCTCGGGACATAGCGGCCGGTCTCCGGGACCTGGGTGAACTTCTTGACCACCACCGTCATCGGCTGCGGCGGCCCCGGCTCGGCCTCGCCCTCCAGCGCCTCCAGCGCCAGCCCCCGCACCGGCCCGTACTTGCGCGGCCACAGCTTGCCCGCATACCAGCGCAGGTGCTTGAGCCGCACCTCGGTGACGTAGGCCGTCTTCGTGGTCGCCGCCAAGGCCATCTCCCAGCCGGTCTCGGCCAGCCGGTCCCCCTGGATCTGCCGCGCCAGCCCCACCGCCGCCCGGAAGTCGGCCTGCTCGGACAGCCAGCGGTACACGGTCGAGGCCACCGGCATCTGCGGATCGGCGCAGATCGACACCATCGCCTCCCCGGCGCACAGCCGCTCGAACACCGCCGCCGCCGTGGCCTCGCAGTATTCGCTGGTCCGCCCGGTCAGGCATCGCCCCGCCTCGGCCCGCGCCGCCGCCATGGCGCGCCCGAACCGCGGCCGCGCCTCCATCCACCGCCGCACCGTCCGCGGCCCCGGCATCCCCTCCGAACGGCAGATCGCCCGCAGCGACTCCCCCGCCCGCGTCCGCCGCTGTAGCGCGACACTTGGTTTTGAAGCGCGGGACACTTGGTTTTGAAGTGCTCCGGAAATTAGCGGTCGCGCCCTGAAGGCCCTTCACCG
>JAEYNH010000190.1 GCA_023412655.1 Pseudomonadota bacterium
GCGGCGCCTCGGTGGAACTGGAGACCGGCTTCCAGTTGGCCAGCATGGGCCAGATGCGCATGACCCTGCGCAATCCCGACTTCACCACCGCCCGGCGGATCGCCGATGCGGTGAACGCCCGCTTCCCGGGCACGGCCTACGCCGAGAACCCGACCATCGTCACCCTGCGCCCCGCCAGCGGCGACCTGATCTCGTTCCTGGCCCAGGTGGAGAACCTGGCGGTGGAGCCCGACGCTCCGGCCAAGGTGGTGATCGACGAAGTGGCCGGGGTGATCGTCATGGGCGAGAACGTCCGCGTCTCGACCGTCGCGATCCAGCAGGGCAACCTGACCATCACGGTGCGAGAGCAGCCGGCGGTGAGCCAGCCCGCCCCCTTCGCCCGGACCGGCCAGACCGCGGTGGTGCCGCAGACCGACATCTCGGTGGACGAGGAGCGTGGCCGGCAGTTCCTGACGGTTCGCTCGGGCGCCTCGCTTGCGAACCTGGTGGCCGGGCTGAACGCCCTGGGCGTCACGCCCCGGGACATGATCTCCATCCTGCAGACGATCCGTGCGGCGGGCGCCCTGCAGGCCGAAATCGAGGTGATGTGATGACCGACTTCGCCGCCGCCCCCGTGCTTCTCAATCCCACCCTGCTCGCCCCGGCCGCCGGGACCACGGCCGCGGACCTCGCCCGCCGGGCGAAGATCCGCGACGCCGCCGAGCAGTTCGAGGCCCAGTTCCTGTCGGCCATGCTGCAGCCGATGTTCGAGGGCACCGACCCGTCAGGCCCGTTCGGCGGCGGGGCCGGCGAGACCATGTTCCGCTCGGTCATGACCGAAGCCATCGGCAAGCAGATGGTGAAGTCCGGCGGCATCGGCCTGGCCGACACGGTCCAGCGCGAAATCCTCAAGCTCCAGGGGCTCCAGTAATGGCCATCGCCGCCCGCGATCCGCAGGACCGCGTCGAACAGCTGATCCTGCTTACCGAGCGCCTGACCGAACTGGTGGCCGAGCAGGCCCAGGCCTTCGAGCAGCGCCGGCCGCAGGACGCCGCCGCACGGATGGAGGAGACCAGCCGGCTGGCCAACCTCTACCGCCACGAATCCACCCGGGTGCGGGCCGACCCGAGCCTGATCGCCAGCGCGCCCCTGGCCCTGCGCACGCGCCTGACCCGGGCCACGGAGGCCTTCGACGCCGTGCTGGCACGCCAGGGCCGGGCGATCGACGCGTCGCGCACGGTGACCGAAGGCCTGGTCCGGTCGATCGCCGACGAGGTGGCGCGACAGCGGTCGAAGGGCGTTTCCTATGGCGCCACTGGGCTCACCTCGACCACCGGGACGGCGACGGCGATCACCCTCAACCGCCGGGCCTGAGCCGCAAGCCTAAGCCTCTTGTCTGCCGCTGCGGAACGCCCCTAGCCTGCGTTCGCCGTCGGGAATCCCCGATGGCCTACGTTCTCAGGGCGGGGTGAAACTCCCCACCGGCGGTAATGCCCTCCGAAGCTTCGGCCGAGGCGGGACGAGCCCGCGGGCGCTCCGCTTCGGCGGGGGACGAGCAGACCCGGTGCGATCCCGGGGCCGACGGTCATAGTCCGGTTATGAGAACGGTCGCAGCCTGCAGGCGGATTCCGCCTGCGCGCGCGGCCTGCCCCTGAGTCGTGGTCCCTTCAGACCCGGTCAGGGAGAAGACCATGACCCAAGCTGTCCAGGAATACCGCACCGCGAACGGCGCCTTCCGCGCCGCCCGGATCGCCTTCGTGCATGCGCTGTGGCACGCCGACATCGTCCGCGAGGCCTACGCCGGCTTCATCGACGAGATGGCGAGCCTCGGCGTTCCGGAATCGGCCATCGACCGATTTGAGACGCCCGGCGCCTTCGAAATCCCGCTCCATGCCCAGACGCTGGCGCGCAGCGGGCGCTACGCCGCCATCGTGGCGGCCGGCTTCGTGGGGGACGGCGGCATCTACCGCCACGATTTCGTCGCCGGAACGGTGATCCAGGCGCTGATGCGCGTGCAGCTGGACACCGAGACGCCGGTGTTCTCGGTGGTGCTGACGCCGCACCATTTCCACGAGCATGACGTCCACCGGCGCTTCTTCCACGACCACTTCCGGGTGAAGGGCGCCGAGGCGGCCCAGGCCTGCCACGGCACGCTGCAGAGCCTGGCGCGCATCGCGGAGGCGGCGTGATGGCGCGGCCCGACATACCCGACGGCTTTGCGCCCCACGAGCGCAAGAGCCCGCTGACCGCCCCGTGGGAGCCGATCTACGCCCGCACCAACGAGGAGACCCTGACCCTCGGCCTGCGCGCCGGGCCGGCCCACACCAACAGCCGCGGCTTCGTCCACGGCGGGCTGATCTCGGCCATGGCGGACGCGGCCATGGGCCTTTCGTGCTTCCGACGGATCGGCGAGCTGGCCAACCTGGTGACCGTGAACCTCAACGTGGATTTCGTCGGCTCGGCGCTGATCGGCCAATGGCTGGAGTTCGACACGGCGTTCGTGCGCCCGGGCTCGACCCTGTGCTTCGCCCAGGCGTTCGTCACCGCCGACGGACAGACGTGCGCCCGCGCGAACGCGACGTTCCGGGTGCTGCGGAGGACGGCGGCATGACCTGCTATCTCGTCAGCCGGGTCGCCATCCACGACCGCGAGGCCTACGGCCGCTACGCCGCAGCCTTCCTGCCGGTGCTCAGGAAGTACGGCGGCCGCCTGCTGGTTTCGGAGGAGGCGCCTGAGCCGCTGGAGGGCGACTGGGACGGCCGCAAGCTGGTCCTGCTGGCTTTCGAGGACCGGGCGGCGGCCCTCGCCTGGGCTGGCTCGCCCGAGTACCGGAAGATCGCCGCGGACCGCATCGCCGGCTCCGACGCCATCGTCCTGCTCGCCGAGGGCCTGGGCGACCGGACAGGCCAGGCGCCGGTCAGGTCCCGAGCCTGATCTCGCGCTCGATCCCGACCGCCGCCAGGAAGTCGGGATCGTGACTGACCACCAGCAGGGCGCCATCGTAGCCGCGCAAGGCGGCCTCGAGGGCGCCGATGCTGTCCAGATCCAGGTGGTTGGTGGGCTCGTCCAGGATGAGCAGGCCGGGGGGAGCTTCGCCCAGCAACACGCAGGCCAGGGCCGCGCGCAGCCGCTCGCCGCCGCTGAGCGTCGCCACCGGCCTGTCGGCGGCCGTGCTGCGGAACAGGAACCGGGCCAGGGCCGCACGGGCCGCGTTGGGCGTCGCGCGCGGGTTCAGGCGCAGGAAGGCCTCGGCCAGGGTCTCGTCGGGCCGCAGCAGGGCCGTCTGCTGATCGAGGAAGGCGGGCGCGGCGCCCCGGACGATCCGGCCAGAGGCAGGCTCGAGCGCTCCGGCGGCGAGCTTCAGGACGGTGGTCTTGCCCGTCCCGTTGGCCCCGGTCAGGGCGAGGCGCTCGGGGCCGGTGACCCGCAGGGACAGGCCGTCCACCACCGGCGGCGCGCCGGAATAGGCGAAGCTCACCTCGTCGAACGCCAGCGCCAGCCGGCCCGCCGGCACGCCCGACGGCGGCAGCTCGAAGGCCAGCCGGCGCACCCGCTCCACCTGGGCCTCGGCCGCCCGCAGACCCTCGGCGGCCTCGCTCTTGAGCCGTTCGGAAAGGCGCACGCCCTTGCCCGCGCTCTCCTCGGCCCGGCGCTGCAGGCCGCCGGCGAGGATGCGGGGCATGGAGCCGGAG
>JAEYNH010000212.1 GCA_023412655.1 Pseudomonadota bacterium
CCGGCGCCCTGGTCGGCGCGGCGGCCGGCGCGGCGCTCGGCGCGGCGACGGCCAAGGACAACAACAATCGCCGCTACTACCGGACCAACCGGCCCTACTCGAATTACAACAGCCGCTACAATGGCTATGACCGGTACGATCGCTACGGCCGCTACCAGACCCGGTACGAGCAGCCCTATCGCTACTACCGGTAAGTGGCCTTGACCCGGGGCGCGCTCCCTGATCGATGGTAAGCAAGTCGGGAAGGGGCGCGCCCCAAAGGTTGCGCAAAACAAGATTAAGTAACGCAAGAACTCTGGACTCCTAGATTCGCGTCCAGGGCGAGTCCCGTGCTAATGAACAGGCGGCCGCTGAAGCGGCCTGCTGAAGTCGAAGGCTCGCGGACCGCTGCGGATGCAGAAATTTGTCATCCATCAGAACATCCAGCACTACGAAGACCTGCTGGAAGCTGCGGTAGCTCCCGAGGACCGCCAGCGGCTGGAGACGCTGCTGGCGGCCGAGCGCGCCAAGCTCCGGAAGCTCGAAGAGCGAGAGGCCCGGGAGAACGGCGGCGGCGAGAGCTGAGGCGCGCCTGGCCGGCGCCGCGGATCAGCCCAGGACGCAGGCGGCCAGGCCTTGGCCGCGGACGGCGGCCGCGTTGCGGCGGATGCTGCCCGAGCGACGCTTGACGTAGGGGCCCGGCTGGGCGGCCTTCCAGGACAGGGGCTTGGGCACGATGGCGGCGAGCCGCGCCGCCTGGGCGGCCGAAAGGTCCTTGGCGGAGACCCCGAAGTTCTTCCGGGCGGCGGCCTCGGCGCCATAGACGCCCGGCCCCCACTCGATGGAGTTCAGATAGACCTCCATGATCCGGCGCTTGCCCCAGCCGATCTCGATCAGGACGGTGAAATAGGCCTCCAGCGCCTTACGCAGCCAGTCGCGCCTGGGCCACAGGAAGACGTTCTTGGCGGTCTGCTGGCTGATGGTGGAGCCGCCCCGGATGCGCCCGCCCTTCTCGTTGTAGTTGATGGCCCGGCGGATGGCGTTGAAGTCGAAGCCGAAGTGCTCGCAGAAGCGGGCGTCCTCGCCGGCGATCACCGCCTGGACGAGGTTGGGGGAGATGTCCTCGAGGGGAACCCATGTGCGCTGGACGCCCTGGCCCTCGAACACCCGCTGCACCATCAGATAGGTGAGCGGCACGGGGACGAAGCGATAGACGGCCACCGCCAGCACCGGCCCGATCCAGAAGACGACCAGCCCCACGATCAGCAGGCCGCTCACCACCTTGCGGAACCTGTCCGCGCCCTTGCCCCGCTTCGCCACGCCGTTCGCCCCGATGGACTTGTCTTGACCTTGGGACCGGATGCTAGTCCCTCGCGGGAGCGTCGGAAATCGGGATTGCTGCAAGATGAACGTCACCGAGGCGGTCGCCCGCCGCATGTCGGTCCGCGCCTTCCGCCCGAAACCGGTCCCGGCCGCCACCGTGCGCGAGATCCTGGAACTGGCGGCCAAGGCGCCGTCCGGGGGCAACCTGCAGCCGTGGCGGGTCTATGCCCTGGCCGGCGAGCCGCTGGCCGCCCTTAAGGCCGCGGCCGTGGGCAATCCCATGGGCGAGCCGCCGGAATACGACGTCTATCCGCCGAACCTGTGGGATCCGTTCCGCACCCGCCGCTACCAGAATGGCGAGGACCTCTACGCCACCATCGGCATTCCTCGGGAGGACAAGCCCGCCCGGCTTCGCCAGCTGGCCCGCAACGGCGAGCTGTTCGGGGCCCCGGTGGGCCTGTTCTTCTGCATCGACCGCAAGCTGGGGCCGCCGCAGTGGGCGGACGTTGGCATGTACATGCAGACGGTGATGCTGCTGGCCCTGGAGCGGGGGCTGGACACCTGCGCGCAGGAATACTGGGCCCGCTATCCGCAGACCCTCGCCCGGGCCCTGGCCCTGCCCGAGGACCAAATGGTCTTCTCGGGGATGGCCCTGGGCTTCCGCGACGAAGACCATCCGATCAACACCCTGGCCGCGGCCCGGGACCCGTTCGAGACCTGGGCCGAGCTGAAGGGCTTCTAGGCTTCCACCTCGGCGACGCCGGCGGCGCCATCCTCATCGCCCCAGGCCACGCGCCGGGCGTCTGGGGTCATGGCCAGGGCGGTGATGGGCGAGCCCTTCTCGGCCTTCAGCGGAATCACCTTCTGGCCGGTGAGGTCGCAGGCCCAGACGCGGCCGTCCTCGGTCCCGGCGGCCAGCCAGCTCGTCGCCGGGGCGGCGGCCACCTGGGTCACCGTGGTGCTCTCGTCATAGCCCACCTCGGCCGCCTGCTTGCCCATGGGGCCGGCGGGGCCGGAGAACGGCCAGACCACCACGCCGTTGGCGCCGGAGGTGGCCAGCAGGGCGCCCTTGGACAGGAAGGCCAGGCTGCGCGGCTTGGCGGGATAGCCGCCCATCCGCATGTTCTTCTCGTCGGCCACGCGCCAGCCGTGGAGCTGGTTCTCCTGCATGGCGCTGATCAGGAACTTGCCGTCGGGACTCCAGATCACCGCCACATGGCTGCCGGCCCACTTCAGGGTCGCCGGCTTCTGGTCGGCGATGCGCGCGTACCAGAGGAAGGCGCCGCCGTAGCTGGCCACGGCGAGCCGCCGCCCCTTGGGGTCGAACGCCACGTCGGCGACGGTCTTTTCATGGCGGAACAGGCGCTCGAAGGACGCGTCCTTCCTATCACGCACATGCAGCTCCCGGCCTGCGCCGAAGGCGATCAGGCCGGACTCGCGGCTGGCGGCGACGGTCTCGATCCACTTGCCTGGCAGGTGTGCGAGCACTTCGACGGCACCGTCGGGGCGAACCCAGGCCAGGCGTCCATCGTCGCCCCCCGAGATCAGGCCCTGGCCGCCCGGATGGACGACGGCGGCGAGGCTCGCGCCCTGGTGGGCCTCGGCGCTGGCGCCGCCCGCAAAGCGTACGGTCCCGTCGCCCAATGCGAATCCGGCGTTCCCCGAAGCGTCGAAAAGCGCGGCTGTAACATAGGCGTCGAAGCTGAAATTCATGGCTTCCCCCTAGAGCGCGGGCTGCTCGGCCGCAAGGCACGCGCATTCACGCTTTACAAGGGCTTTTTGGCTTGCCAATGGTCCCAACGAACGGGCGGCAGACGTTGGCCGCGCGAGGGAAGGATTACAGGACGCATGGGCGCTAAGATGGGCGGCGGGGGCGGCAGCAAGTTCGACCTCGGCCAGAACTCGGACATGAACGTCACGCCCTTCGTGGACGTGATGCTCGTTCTCCTCATCATTTTCATGGTGTCGATCCCGGCCGCGACCGTGTCGATCAAGCTCGACCTGCCGCCCGCGGTTCCGCCGCCGCCCGGCACGATCGTGAAGGAGCCCACGCTGATCAACATTCAGCGCGGCGGCCTCTTCATCGGCGACCAGCCCACGGCCCTGGCGCGTCTGGCGTCGGACCTGTCGGCCCGCCTCTCGACGGACGATCCGTCGACCCCGCCGACCGAACAGCGCGTCTACATCCGCGCCGACCGCGACGTCCGCTACGGCGACTTCATGTCGGTGATGAACGACCTGCAAGGCAACGGCTTCTACCAGGTCGCGCTGATCAACGAAGAACTCTAGGCCCTTCGGTCCAGGTTACGGAAGGCCCGCCCGGGGAGACCCGCGGCGGGCTTTTTTCGTGCGCCGGGGTTCGCCGGCTTCCGGGAACCCGACCGCCGGCCGCCGATTGTCGAGGCAGGAGGTCCAGCATGACCAAGCAGCCCGCACAGCCCGAACAGAACGTGCAGCACGGCGTCCCGATCGGCGACGGCATCAGCGACAGCGAGACGTCCGGCGAAGGCGTGGTGGCCACGGGCGACCGCCGCGAGGAGGTCCATTACGCCCGCCGGGAGGGCGGCGAGCTGCGGGCGGACCATCTGAAGCGGCCCGACGGCCCGCTGCCGCCGGAAATGGCCAGGGTGGAGGTCGACGCGGCCGCCCCAGGTGCGCCGGTGGAGGACGTGGCCGTGGCGCCTGAGGGCCCGTCCGCCTGGGACGCCCGGCCGGTGGACGATGGCATCGAACACCCCGGGAAGCGCTAGTGTCCAAGAACGCTGGTTGACACCAAAAGAGTTCTCCCCTCAAACCACGCCTTCCCCGCAATAACGAACCCCAAGGGATGGCCTCATGCGCGTCGGCGTGCCTCGTGAGATCAAGCCGGACGAATATCGCGTGGGGCTGACCCCCGCCGCCGTCCGCGAATACGTCGCCCACGGCCACGAGGTGCTGGTGGAGCAGGGCGCCGGGGCCGGGGCCGGCTACGCCGACGAGGCCTATGTGCGTGCGGGCGCGACCATCGCCCCGAACGAGGCGGCGGTGTTCGCCGGCTCGCAGATGATCGTGAAGGTCAAGGAGCCCCAGCCGGTGGAGTGGGCGAGGCTGACCAAGGACCACATCCTCTTCACCTACCTGCACCTGGCGCCGGACCCGGCCCAAGCCGAGGGGCTGCTGGCGTCGGGCTGTGCCGCCATCGCCTACGAGACGGTCACCGACGATGCGGGCGGTCTTCCGCTGCTGGCGCCCATGTCGGAAGTGGCGGGGCGCATCGCCGTGTTCTCGGCCGGCGAAACCCTGCTGAAGCACAACGGCGGCATGGGGCTGCTGATCTCGGGCGTGCCAGGCGTGCCCCCGGCCCGGGTCTGCATCCTGGGCGGCGGCGTGGTGGGGGCCAATGCGGCGGTCATGGCCGCGGGGCTGGGCGCCGAGGTGGTGATCATGGAGCGGTCGATCCCGCGCATGCGCTACATCGACGACATCTTCGCCGGTCGGGTGATCACCCGCTACTCGACCTACGATTCGGTGGAGGAGGAGATCCTCAAGGCCGATGTGGTGATCGGGGCGGTGCTGACCCCCGGCGCGGCGGCCCCGAAGCTGGTGCGGCGCGAGCACCTTTCCCGCATGAAGCCCGGAGCGGTGCTGGTGGACGTGTCCATCGACCAGGGCGGCTGTTTCGAGACCAGCCGCCCGACCACCCACCAGAATCCGACCTATGTGGTGGACGGGGTCGTGCACTACTGCGTGGCCAACATGCCGGGGGCGGCGCCGCGCACCTCGTCCGAGGCCCTCGTGCACGCCACCCTGCCGTTCGGCCTGCAACTGGCGGGCGGCGGGCTGGACGCCCTGAAGACCAACCGGCACCTGGCCAAGGGTCTGAACGTCCTGGCCGGCCAGATCACCCATCCGGCGGTGGCCGAGGCCCTGGGCAAGCCGTTCGTCGATCCCTACGGCGTCTGGAGCTGAGGCCCGGGCCCGCGCGGGCGGAACGGGGCCTCGCCCATCGGTTCGTGCCGGGTCCAGGCTTCCCTCGCGCGAAATAACGCCGCAACAATCGCGCCCACGCTTGCAGGTCGAAGAACCTAGGGAGGACGCGCCATGTGCGACGAGGACATCAATCCGTGGGCCGAGCCGGTTTCGCGTCGCACGGTGGGGCTGGGCGCCCTGGGCGCGGCGGCCTTCGCCCTGACGGCGGCCGAAGCGCAGGCCCAGGAGAAGGTCACCGAGAAGGACGTGGTGGTGAAGACCCCGGATGGGGAGTCCGAGGCGGTGTTCCTGTACCCCGCCGGCAAGGGCCCGTGGCCGGGCGTGCTGGTGTGGCCGGACATCGGCGGCCTGCGGCCGGTGTTCCGCGACATGGGCCGGCGTCTGGCGGCGCAGGGCTATGCGGTGCTGGTGGTGAACCCCTTCTATCGCTCGGCGAAACAGGCCGAGACCCAGAAGCTGAGCTTCGGCGAGCCCGAGGGCCGCAAGGCCCTGGGCGCCTATCGGGCGGCTCTGGTGGCGGGGGACAACCCGTTCAAGGACGCCAAGGCCTATGTGGCCTTCCTGGACGCCCAGCCGCAGGTGGACCGGAAGAAGAAGATCGGCGTGCAGGGCTACTGCATGGGCGGGCCGCTGTCGTTCCAGACGGCGGGGGCGGTCCCCGGCCGGATCGGGGCGGTGGCCAGCTTCCACGGCGGCGGCCTGACCACCAACGAGCCATCGAGCCCGCACCTGCTGGTGGGCAAGACGGGCGCCTCGTACCTGGTGGCCGTGGCCAAGAACGATGACGCCCGGGATCCGGAGTCGAAGGAGATCCTCAAGAAGACCTTCGCCGAGGCCGGTCGACCGGCGACGGTGGAGGTCTACCAGGGCGACCACGGTTGGACCGTGCCGGGCAGCCAGGTCTACAACCAGGCTGAGGCGGAGCGCGCCTGGGCGGCGCTCACCAAGCTGTACGGGGCTGCGTTGAAGTAACCTCCTTCTCCCCTTGCGGGAGAAGGTGTCAGCCGGAGGCTGACGGATGAGGGGTCGTGCGGAAGCCCGCGCGGCCTTTCTTCGTTGACGGATTCGGGGGGACCCCTCATCCGACCTGCTGCGCAGGCCACCTTCTCCCGCAAGGGGAGAAGGGAAGTTTTAAGCCGCGGCCCAGGCCAGGGCTTCGGGATCGTCCAGGGCCATCTCGTCCCAGTCGAGGTCCGGCGGCGGGCTCATGGCGGCGGCCACCACGGCGCTCATCTCGGCGGCGGAGCCCACGCCCACCAGGACCGCGGAGGCCTCCGGGCGCGACAGGGCGAAGCCCAGGGCCGCCTGCAGCGGGTCGGAGCGCCCCTCGGCGATCAGGCGGCGGGCCCGGCTGATGCGGCCGGCGGCGGCCTTGAGGTGGCTGGGCGCCCGGTCGGGCGGCAGGAACAGCACGCCGTTCAGGAAGATCGAGCGCAGGTGCACCTCGACGCCCATGCCGGCCAGTTCCGCCAGGGTGCCGTCGATCAGCAGCCGCTGATCAAGCAGCGAAGCCGGCGCCTGGACGATGTCGGGCTTGAAGCGCCTGGCCAGCCCCACCGGATCGTCCGAGGCATAGACCGAGACGCCGATGCGGGCGCACAGGCCCTCGTCGCGCAGCTTGCGCAGCCGGTCCCAAAGCTGGGGGCCCAGGGGCGAGAACAGGTCGGTGGCCGAAGGCGCCATGAGCGCGTCGACGCGCTCGACGCCCATGCGGGCCATCTGGGCGCGGATCTCGGCCTCCACCAGATCCGGCCCGCGGTCGGGGCGGACGGTGGTGAGGGTGATGCGGAACGGGCAGGGCCGTGGCAGGGCCTGGCCCAGCAGGCTCTCGGCCGTGTGGGTGTGGCGCGCGAGTTCGAGCACGCCCAGACCGGACCGTGCGGCGATCGAGAGGATGTCGCGGGCTTCGACCTCACGCGGCCGGCCACGGAGAGCCGGCTGGTCGAGGCCGAGTTGCCCGGATCCGAGCCCGAGCTTGCTGAGCGGGGAAGTCATGGGATGCGCGAAGGCTTGGTGTAGTCCTTATGGGCGGCCATCCTCACCTGGAAGGCCTAAGAACCAGTGACCGAGACCTTTCGTGAGTCTTAAAAGCGTGCATCCGCCTCAGATCGCCTCTCTGCCGGATTGGCCCGCCTTCGGGCTTTCCGACGACGTGCGCCCGGCCCTGGCGGCGGCGCGGGCGGCGGGGGAAGCCTGTGTCCTGGCCACCTTGATCGCCGTGGAGGGCGGCGGGCCCCGGCCGCCGGGGACGCAGATGGTGTTCGCCCCCGAGGCGGCGGGCGGGGTGAGCGGCTATTTCTCTGGGGGCTGTGTGGAAGGCGATGTGGCCGGTCACGCCCAGGCCTGCCTGGAGGACCGCGAGCCGCGGATCCTGGTCTATGGCGAGGGCAGCCCCTGGCCGGATATCCGCCTGCTCTGCGGGGCGCGGATCGAGATCTTCCTGGAGCGGGTGGCGGCCGACGATGCGGCCGTGGGGGAGATCCTGGCCGCCGCGGCCGAGCGGCGGGTGACCAACTATGTGAGCGACGGCTACGCCCGGGCCTGCGCCGAGGAGGTGTCGCCCTGGATGGAGGCGGTGGTCGATCGCATCTACGAGCCTGCGCCGCGGCTGGTGGTGATCGGCGGTGATCCCACGGCGCTTGCCATCGCGGAGCTCGGGGCGCGGTCGGGGTTCGAGACCACCCTGGTGCGACCCAAGGGGCCGGAGGCCCCGCCGCCGGTGGCCGGCGTCGCCTATCGCAGGGACGAGCCGGCGGAGGCCCTGGCGGCCATCGGCCTCGACGCCTGGACCCATGTGGCGGTGGCCACCCACGACCTCGACACGGATCGGGCGGCCCTGGCGGCGGCCCTGCCGTCCGACGCCGGCTATGTGGGCCTGCTGGGGG
>JAEYNH010000069.1 GCA_023412655.1 Pseudomonadota bacterium
GTCGTCGGCGGCGTAGAAGTAGTTCTGCGGGGTAAGCGCGGCGCCCTCGCCGTTGTCCGAGAAACGGCGGCCGCTGGCTGCAAGAGTCGCATCCACCACCTCGGGTGCGGTGGTGTAGATCCGGCCGCGTCGTGGGCTTTCGGCGATGGTCACGCCGATCACACGGCCCTGGGCGTCCAGGGCCGGCGCGCCCGACAGGCCACCCAGCGTGCCTTCCAGGCCCTTGGTGCGGCCCGTCTCGGCCCAGACCAGCACCGGCTCGGAGCGGGCCCCTCTGCCGCGCACCACCAGGGTCTCGCGGCCGAGCAGCCGCGAGCTCGCCTCCCCCGGCTCGCCCTGAGGGAAGCCGGGGTGATAGGCCCGCTGGCCCCGGCGCAGCGTCTCGTTCAGGGCCAGCGGCAGGGGCTCGGCCCCGCCTTCGGTGAACAGCAGCGCCGCCTCGCCGCGGGGATCGATCTGCACCTTCGCGGCCACGCCCACGCCGTCGCCAACCACCAGGGCGGTCTGGGCGCACCCCTCCACCACATGCCGCGCAGTCAGCCAAACGCCCGAGCGGGAGATGGAGAAGGCGGTGCCGGTGGCTGGGCCGCCCTGGTTCGGCACGTCCACCACGACCGAGGGGTCGAAGGGCGAGGCCGGTCCGACCGTGTCCCCCAGGGGCTCGCCCACCTCCGGCGGCGGCGCAGGCGCGTCGGCGCGCTCGCCGCGCCCGAGCGCTGCGAACAGCAGCGCCAGCACGACGGCCGCATAGACCACCCAGTCCGGCAGCCGGGGGAAGTGCATGGGATCAGCCGGTGACCGCCGCAGCGACGATGACGGCGGTGGAGAGCTTGGCCCCCACCAGCAGGGCGGCGGCCGAGATCTCGCCGTCCTGGATGCGCCGGGGCAGACCGTGCAGCATCACGTCCACCAGCCGGAACACCAGCAGCTGGACCACCACCGTGGCCGCACCCCACAAACCGATCTCGATCAGGTTGGTCGAGGCCTGCAGGGACACCGCCAGCGGGATCGACAGGCCGAGCATCACCCCGCCCAGTGAGACCGCCGCCGCCGCATTGCCCTCGCGGATGAGCGAGATCTCCTTGTGCGGCGTCAGCAGGATGTAGAGCGCCGACGCCCCCAGCAGGATCAGGATGGTGACCGTGATGTGCAGCAGGGCGATCGGAAAGCCGGTGGCGAAGGCCTGGATCTCAGGCGACGGCGTGGGCATCAGCAAAACTCCCCCGAACAGACCTTTGTCCCGCCTCTAACACGACGGGAAACGCCGGAACACGACGCGCAAGGACGCGCCCGGCTAGCTCTCGGCTTCCAGCTTGCGCCGGGCGCTGGCGCGCAGCTTCTCGCTCTCGCTCTTTAGCTGACCGCAGGCGGCCAGGATGTCCCGCCCGCGCGGCGTGCGGATCGGCGAGGCGTAGCCGGCCCGGTTCAGCACGGCCGCGAACCGCTCGATGGTTCCCCAGTCCGAGCACTGGTATTCACTACCGGGCCAGGGATTGAACGGGATCAGGTTGATCTTCGCCGGTATGCCCTTGAGCAGCTGGACCAGGGCCTTCGCCTCAGCCGGGCTGTCGTTGACGCCCTTGAGCATCACGTACTCGAACGTCACCCGCCGGGAGTTCGACAACCCCGGATAGGCCCGGATACCCGCCATCAGCTCGGCGATCGGGTATTTCTTGTTCAGGGGGACCAACTTCTCGCGCAGTTCGTCGTTGGTGGCGTGCAGCGAGATGGCCAGCATCGCCTGGGTGCGCTGGCCCAGATCGGGCAGCTGCGGCACGACGCCGGACGTGGAAACGGTGATCCGCCGGCGCGAGATGGCGATGCCCTCGTTGTCGGCGATGATGTCGATGGCCGCCGCCACGTTGTCGAGATTGTAGAGCGGCTCGCCCATGCCCATGAACACGATGTTCGACAGGCGACGGTCCTCCTTGGGCGAGGGCCATTCGCCGAGGTCGTCGCGGGCCACCTGCACCTGGGCCACGATCTCGGCGGCGGTGAGGTTGCGCACCAGGGCCTGGGTGCCGGTGTGGCAGAAAGTGCAGTTGAGGGTGCAGCCCACCTGCGAGGAGACGCAGAGCGCCCCGGCCCGGCCGACGTCCGGGATATAGACCGTCTCAACCTCGATGCCGGGCGCCATGCGGATCAGCCACTTGCGGGTGCCGTCCTTCGACACCTGGCGCTCCACGACCTCGGGCCGGGAGATGGTGCACACCTCGGAGAGGGCTGCCCGGGTTTCCTTGGCCACGTCGGTCATCGCCGCAAAGTCGGTGACGCCGTAGTGGTGGATCCAGCGCCAGAGCTGCGAGGCGCGCATCCGCGCCTTCTCCGGCCGGGCCACCTCCAGTTCCACCAGGCAGGCGGCCAGCTCCGCTCGGGTCATCCCCGAGAGGTTCGGCTTTCGGGCCGCAAGCGGTTGGGCCGGCGCGCGGCTGAGGTCGAGGGTCACACCCACGGCAAGGTCCTTGTGCGAGGCCGCAGAATATAGGGGAGGCTGGGCCAGGGACCAACTGCGGCGCAAAATCCGGGCTTTCAAACGCCCGTTCGAATGGCTAGCGTCCCCGGTCAACGCGATTGGGAGAGATGCTCATGAAGGCCCTGCTGAGCAAGGAAGTGGGTGGTCCGGACACCTTGGTCCTGGAGGACGTCGCCTCGCCGGCGCCCAAGGCGGGCCAGGCGGTGGTCGAGGTGAAGGCTATCGGCGTCAACTTCCCCGACGTGCTGATCATCGAGGACAAGTACCAGTTCAAGCCCGAGCGTCCGTTCTCGCCGGGCGGCGAGATCGCCGGGGTGGTGAAGAGCGTCGGCGAGGGCGTCACCCACGTAAAGCCGGGCGACCGCGTCCTGGGCAACACCGGCTGGGGCGGCATGGCCGAGGAGCTGGCCATGGACGCCGCGCGGCTGGTGAACATTCCCGACTCCATGCCCTTTGACGAAGCCGCCGCCTTCATCATGACCTACGGCACCAGCTGGCACGCTTTGAAGGACCGGGCGCAGCTCAAGGCCGGCCAGACCATGCTGGTGCTGGGCGCCGCCGGCGGCGTGGGTCTCGCCGCGGTCGAACTGGGCAAGGCGGTGGGCGCGCGGGTGATCGCCGCCGCGTCCAGCCAGGAGAAGGTCGACCTCTGCATCTCCAAAGGCGCCGACGCCGGCGTGGTCTATCCCAAGGGCCCATTCGACAAGGATGGCCAGAAGCAGCTGGCGCAGCTGTTCAAGGACGCCACCGGCCCCAATGGCGCCGACGTGATCTACGACGCCATTGGCGACGCCTACGCCGAACCGGCGCTGCGCTCCATCGCCTGGGAAGGCAAGTATCTGGTGGTGGGCTTTGCGGCGGGCGAGATCCCGAAAATCCCGCTGAACCTCGCCCTGCTGAAGGGCTGCGAGATCGTCGGCGTCTTCTGGGGCGCCTGGGTGGGCAAGAACCCGCAGAAGCACCGGGAGAGCGTCGCCGAGCTGATGGCCATGTACGAGGCCGGCAAGATCAAGCCCTATGTGTCCGAGCGCTTCCCGCTCGAACGGGCGGCCGAGGCCATCAAGCACCTGGCCAGCCGCAAGGCCATGGGCAAGGTCGTGGTTACGGTCTGACGGCCGGGGGCCCCCCCCCACCGGCGGGGGGGGGGGGCGGGCACCGCGAA
>JAEYNH010000088.1 GCA_023412655.1 Pseudomonadota bacterium
GCCGTCCAGAGGACGGCCGCTCCCAGAGTTCCAAAGGCCTTGCGGATCAAGCTCAGCCTCAGCGCGGAGCCAGGATCATGATCATCTGACGGCCTTCCATGCGCGGCTCGTACTCGACCTTGGCGACGGGTTCGAAATCAGCCTTCACCTTCTGGAGAAGCTTCATGCCGAGTTCCGGGTGGGCCAGTTCGCGACCGCGGAAGCGCAGGGTGATCTTCACCTTGTCGCCTTCCTCGAAGAAGCGCGTCATCGAACGGGCCTTAACCTCGTAGTCGTGCTGGTCGATGTTCGGCCGGAGCTTGATCTCCTTGAGCTCGACGACCTTCTGCTTCTTGCGCGCCTCGTTCTTTTTCTTCTGCTCCTGAAACTTGAACTTGCCATAATCCAGGATCTTGCAGACAGGCGGATCCGCGTTGGGGACGATCTCCACCAGGTCCAGCCCGGCTTCCTCCGCAGCCTCGATGGCGGACGAAGTGGGCATCACGCCTTGCTTCTCACCGTGCTGGTCGATGAGCAGGACGCGGGGGACGCGGATCTCTTCATTCATACGCGGCCCTTCCTTGACGGGCGGCGTGTTCATGGGGCGGCGAATAGGCAGTGCTCCTGGTGCTGTTGAAACGCAAAAACGCCGGTGCGCATCAGGCGCTCCGGGCGTGTCGCCAGTATATGACGAAGGGATACTTCCGTATCAAGGTCGCGCAGAGGGGGCGGGAGCCAGAGAATTGGCCGCCTGCGCCACCTGCGCCACACTCAGGTCGGCCAGATTGTCCGCCTGTAGGATCGCGACGCGGCCGCGAGGCGCTGAAAGCGACGGGTCTGACGCCTTGCCGAAGATGACGATGGTGGGCGCGCCGGCCGCGGCCGCCAGGTGCAGCGGGCCGGTGTCGTTGCCCACCGCCAGGGCGGCCTTGGCGCCCAGCATGGCGATGCGGGCGAAGTCGGTGCGGCCGGTCAGGTCGCGGGCCCTGGGCGTCTGGCGCTGGATGGCGTGAGCCAGGGCGGTTTCTTGGGGGCCGCCGATGATCACGATGTCGAAGCCGCGGGAATAGAGGATCTTCGCCAGTTCGGAATAGCGCTCCAGCGGCCACCGCTTGTCCAGCCGGTGGGCCGAGCCGCCGGGGACGAACATCACATAGGGCCGCGGCTTCACCGCCCCCGGAACCGGCCGGTCCGCCGGCGCCTGCTTCAGCACCCAGGACAGGTCGGGCGCGGGCGCCGAGCCGGGCTCTGTGGGCGCGTCGGGCCAGATGCCGGCGTACATGAGCTGGTCCGCCTGGCGCTCCAGGGTGTGCATCTCGTTGCGCAGCGGATTGCGGTGCGGCAGCGAGCAGCCGAAGGCGATCCCCGACCACGCCGGCGGCCCCGGCCGCAGCAGCTGGAAGATGCGGTTCGACTGGGCGGAGGTCTGCAGGTCGTAGACCCGCGTCAGGTTCATGGCCTTCAGGCGCTTCCGAAGCGCCATCCATTCGGCGAAGCTTTCCGGCCGGCCGCCGGTGTCCACGGCGTTGAAATAGGGGCAGATCTTCGCCAGGGCCTCGAAAGGCGGCGTGGTCAGCAGGGTGATGTGCGCCTTTGGATGCGCCTCGCGGATCTTCTTCATCGCCGCCAGGGCCAGGACGAAGTCGCCGAGGGCCGACAGCTTGATCACCAGGATCCGTTCGATCGGGCGCGCCATCAGCCACGCCCCTTCGCAAGCCGGGCCTCGAGCACGCGCTCGTAGGCGGCCAGGGTGGCTGCGCACATGGCCTCGACGGAATACAGCGCCCGGGCTCGAGCCTGCCCGGCATGGCCCATCTCGGCGCGCCTGCCGGGGCCGGCGTCGATCGCTCGCGAAAGGGCCGCGGCCCAGGCGTCGGCGTCGCCCGGCGGGACCAGCCAGCCCGTGGCCCCGTCGACGACGGTCTCGGTCACCCCGCCGTGGCTGGAGGCGATCACCGGCCGCCCCATGGCCTGGGGTTCGACGGCGGCCCGGCCGAAGCTCTCGGGGACGGTGGTCGGCAGGATCGCGATGTCCGCGAGGAGGTAGGCCGCTGGCATATCGTCACAATGCCCGACGATCCTTACAGCCTCCTGAAGCTCCGCCGCGGCGATGGCGGCGGCCAGCTCGTCGGCATAGCCGGTACGGCCCTGGTCGTCCCCGGCGAAAAGGATGACGAAGTCCTGACGGCCCTCCGCCGCCATTCGGCGCGCGGCCTCGATGATGGTGAGGTGGCCTTTGATGCGGGTGAGCCGTCCCGCCAGCAGGATCCGGGTCCGCCGGTCATCCGGCGAAAGGCCCCATGCGGTCTCCAGCGCCGCCACGCGCTCCGGCGTGACATGGGCGGGGTCGAAGCGGCTGAAATCCACGCCTCGGGGGATTGTCACCACCTTGCGGGGATCGATCCCGTGCTCGGCCAGGATGTGGTCGCGGGTATACTCGGAATTCGCGATGACCAGGTCGCCGCGTGTCATCACCGCATTGTACCAGCGCTTCAGCCGGCTCCGGGCCTTGTAGACCCCGTGGTAGGTGGCCACGAACGGCGTGCCGGTGGCCCGGGCCGCCCAGAGCGCCGAGAACGCCGGCGCCCGGCTGCGCGCGTGGACCATTGAGACCTTCTCCCGCCGGATCAGGGCCGCCAGCCGTCGGGCGTTGCCCATCATCACCAGCGGGTTCTTCGTCTGGGCGGGGATCTGCGCCAGCCGCCCGCCATCGGCGATCAGCCGCCGGGTCATGCGACCGCCGCGGGTGGCCACCAGGGCGCCCCCGCCGGCGCGCACCACGGCCTGGGCGATGTCGATCGTGCTCTGCTCGGCGCCGCCGGTCTCGAGCTCGGGGATGACCTGCAACAGGGTGAAATCGGAGGGGAGGGCCACGGCTCCTGATAGCGCGGAACGGCCTTGCGCCGTAAGAGGCGGAGCATGAGCGAAACGAGCGGATTTCTGGAGCGGCCGGGCGGCGAGCGGCTCGCCTGGCGCAAGGTGGAAGGCCGTGGCCCCACGATCGTGTGGCTGGGCGGCTTCAAGTCGGACATGGCAGGGACCAAGGCTCAGGCGCTGGCCGACTGGGCCATGGTCGAGGGTCGGTCCTATGTTCGTTTCGACTATTTCGGCCACGGCGAGTCCTCGGGCGACTTCGCGGCGGGCACGATCAGCCGCTGGCGCGAGGACGCGCTCGCCGTGCTGGAGGCGCTCACCGATGGTGAGACGGTGCTGGTGGGCTCGTCCATGGGCGGCTGGATCGCCTGCCTCGTGGCTGCGGCGGCGCCCGAGCGGGTGAAGGCCATGGTGCTGTTGGCCCCGGCGCCCGACTTCACCGAGAAGCTCATGCGGCCGGAAATCCCGCCGGAGGGGCTCGCGGACCTCGCCCGGGACGGCGTCTGGCTGCGGCCCAGCGACTATGGCGAACCCTATCCGATCACCCGCGCGCTGCTCGAGGATGGCGCCCGCTGGTCGATCCTGGAGGCGCAGGAGGTTCCGATCACGGTTCCGGTGCGGATCCTGCAGGGCGGCGAGGACCCGGACGTGCCGTGGAGCCACGCCCTGCAGCTGGCCAATGCGCTCAAGAGCTCGGACGTGGTCTTCACCCTGATCAAGGACGGCGACCATCGGCTGTCCCGGCCCCAGGACCTCGCACGCCTCCTCCGGGCGGTGGACGAGGTCTCCGCCACCTAGGGCGGCGGTCAGCCGGCGCTCCCTTGCGCCTCGGCCCGAAGGATCGCCGCCAGGCCCTCACGGTAGGTCGGGTAAGCGGGGCGCCAGCCGAGTTCGGCCTTGGCCAGGGCGTTCGAGACCCGCTTGCTCTCGGCATAGAACCGCAGCGCCTGGGGCGAGAGCGCGGCCTCGGCCAGTGGAACCTCGGGCGGCGCGGGCAGGCCGATCAGCCCGGCGGCATGGGCGATCACCTCCGGATTCGGCGCCGGCTCGTCGTCGCAGAGATTGTAGATCCCGCCGGCCCGGGGCCGGGCGATCGAGGCGGCCAGGCCTGCGGCCAGATCATCCACGTGGATCCGCGAGAACACCTGGCCCGGGGCGGCGATGCGCCGGGCCTTGCCCTCGCGCAGCCGGTCGAAGGGCGAGCGCCCGGGCCCATAGATTCCCGGCAGCCGGAACACGGTCACGGTCAGGCCCATGCCGCGGCCCACATCCAGCCAGTCGCGCTCGGCCGCCACCCGCCGCGCCCCTTCGACCGATTGGGCCGATAGTGCGCTGCGCTCGCTGACCCAGCCGCCTCGGCGGTCGCCATAGACCCCGGTGGTGGAGAGATAGCCCGTCCAGTCGGGGAACGCCCCCGCCCGGGCCAGGGCAGGCGCCAGGGTGTTGAGGCCGGGGCAGCCTTCCGCCCCTGGCGGCGCCGTCAGCAGCAGGGCGCGGGTCTCGGCCAGGGCGCCGGCGAGGCCGTCGCGATCGTCCACGTGGATCGGAACGATCCCATCGGCCAGCAGGGCGTCGGGCGGCCCGCGATGGGTCGCCGACACCGCCCAGCCTTCCGCCTGCAGGCGGCGGGCCAGGGTGCGACCGGTGAAGCCGTAGCCGAAGACGAACAGCCGCAACCGCTACTCCGCGGCCACGCGCGCCGCAGCGGCGGCCAGGGCCTGGGCCCGCTCGGCGTTCCAGGCCGATACGCAGGGGATCTTCGACAGGTCCGCCCGATGGGCGAACGCCCTGGCCGTTTCGGTGATCTCCAGCAGTAGCCCATCCTCCAGGGTTATGGGCTCCAGGCCGTAACCCAGAAGGCGGCGGTTCTCGACGCACAGCTCGTTCTCGTCGGCCTCGGCGCGCGGGTTGGGCAGGTGGGCCACTTCGGCCCCGCACAGCCGGGCGACCATCCGGGCCAGGTCCCGCACCCGCCAGCATTCCGTCATCTGGTTCATGACCTTCACGCGCTCGCCGCTGGCCGGCGGGTGAAGCAGCGCCAGTTCCACGCAGCGGACGGTGTCCTGGATATTGATGAAGGCCCGGGTCTGGCCGCCCGTGCCGTGCACGGTCAGCGGGTGCCCCAGGGCCGCCTGGATGAGGAAGCGGTTCAGCACCGTCCCGTAGTCGCCGTCGTAGTCGAACCGGTTCACCAGCCGCGGGTCCGAGCGCGTCTCGGCGGTCTGGGCGCCCCAGACGATGCCCTGGTGCAGGTCGGTGATCCGGACGGCGTCGTTCTTTGCGTAGAACTGGAAGAGGAGGGCGTCCTGGGTCTTGGTCAGGTGGTAGATCGAGCCCGGATTGGCCGGATAGAGGATCTCCTTCGGCGCCCAGCCCTCGGCGGATTCCATCTGCACCGTCAGATAGCCCTCGGGGATCGCCACGCCGGCCGTGCCGTAGCCGTAGACGCCCATGGTCCCCAGGTGGGCGAGGTGGATGTCCTGGCCGCTCTCGACGATGGCGGCGAGCACGTCATGCGTGGCGTTGAGGTTGTTGTCGATGGTGTAGCGCTTGTGCGCCGCCGACTTCATCGAATAGGGCGCGGCCCGCTGCTCGGCGAAGTGGACGATGGCGTCCGGCCGGAAGGTCCGCAGCAGGTCGAGCAGGCTGTCGAAGTCCTTGCCGACGGTCAGGTCGTGGACGCCGATGAGGCGGCCGGACACCTCGCGCCAGGCGGCCACGCGCTCGGACAGGGAGGTGATCGGTGTGAGCGAGCCGGCGCCCAGTTCCTCGTCGATCCGCCGCCGCGAGCCGTTGTCGACGATCGCCACCTCATGGTCGCGCGCCGACAGGTGCAACGCCGTCGGCCAGCCGCAGAACCCGTCTCCCCCGAGGATAAGTACCCGCATTCCTGCTCCCAGTCTCGAGAGCCCCTCCCGGAACTAGGGCTATCGCACCCGACCGGGCAGGGGAAGGTCAGAGCAGTTGCTGGATGGCCTCGCGGGCCGCGTCGCGCAGCTCCGGGCGCATCAGGGCGAAGGCCACATTGGCCCGCAGCAGGCCGATCTTGTCGCCGCAGTCGTAGGTGACGCCCTCGTACTCCAGGGCATGGAAGTCCTGGATCTTCATCAGGTTGGCCATGCCGTCGGTGAGCTGGATCTCGCCGCCGGCCCCGCGCTCCTGGGTCTCGAGGATCTCGAAGATCTCCGGCTGCAGGATGTAGCGGCCCGAGATGAACAGGTTCGACGGCTCAGTGCCGGGGGCCGGTTTTTCGACCATGCCGGTCATCCGGCTCAGCCGCCCCTCCCGGCCGTCCAGGGCGACGATGCCGTACTTGTGGGCCTCACCCTCCGGGGCGGGCTCCACCACCACGATGTTGCCGCCGGTCTTCTCGTAGGCGGCCACCGCCTGGGCCAGGGCCGGCGGCGTGGCGGCCATCAGCATGTCGGGCAGCATCACCGCGAACGGCTCGTCGCCGATCACGTCACGGGCGCACCACACCGCGTGGCCCAGCCCCAAGGGCGCCATCTGGCGCACGAAGCTCATCTGGCCGGGCTGCAGCACGTCCCGGCGCACGTCGGCCAGGATGTCGGACTTGCCCTTGGCCTCAAGCGCCTGCTCGATCTCGGGGCTGGCGTCGAAATAGTCCTCGATGGCGCCCTGGCCGCGCCCGACGATGAAGACGAAGTGCTCGATGCCGGCCGCCCGCGCCTCCTCGACGATGTAGGACAGGATCGGCCGGTCCACGACGTTGAGCAGGTTCTTCGGAGTGGTCTTGGCGCCGGGCAGCACCCTGGTCCCCAGGCCCGCCACCGGCAGGACCGCCTTGCGCACGCGCTTCGTCATTCATCCCCTCCGATCGCCTCGGGCCCCACCCGAAGCTCAACCGTCTCGCGGCTCTCTCAACGCCCTCGGCGCGGCTACGATCCGTCACAGAACGCCGTGATCCGACGTCATAGAGCCATCGACGCATGGTGTGATCACGATTTTGCGATCACGGGAAGTTGTGCAACGCTCGTGGAGGGGGATTCACCCCCAGGGAGCCAAATAAAATGAAGCTTCGCACTCTGACCCTCGCCGCCGCCGGCGTCATGGCCCTGGGCCTGGCCGCCTGCCAGAAGAAGACCGAAGAAGCTCCGGCGGCGCCGGCCACGGACGCCACCGCCACCGCCCCGGCGACCGATTCGATGATGGCGACCACCCCGCCGGTGACCGACCCGACCGTCGTCCCGCCCGCTGACGGCACGACGCCGCCGGCCGACACCACGACGACCACCACGCCGCCGGCGACCACGGGGGAAATGGCCCCGGCGCCGAAATAAGAGATTTCCAGCCGAACGGCTGAACTGCGACGGCCGCCCGTGGGCGGCCGTTTTGCTTGGCGGCTATTCCACCGTCACCGACTTGGCGAGGTTCCGCGGCTGGTCCACGTCTGCGCCCTTGTGGACGGCCACGTGATAGGCGAGCAGCTGCACGGGCGCCGAGAGCACCAGCGGGGCGATGAGCGGGTCGCACTTCGGCGCGGTGACCACCACGCGGGCGCCCGCCGGGGCGTGCTTCTCGCCCTCGGGATCTGTGACGAAGATCACCTGCCCGCCACGCGCCATGACCTCCTGCATGTTCGAGGCCGACTTCTCGAAGTAGCTGTCGAAGGGCGCCAGGATGACGATGGGTGTGTTCTCGTCCACCAGGGCGATCGGGCCATGCTTGAGTTCGCCGGCCGCGTAACCCTCGGCATGGATGTAGCTGATCTCCTTCAGCTTCAGCGCCCCTTCCAGGGCCAGCGGATACATCGGGCCGCGACCCAGGTAGAGCACGTCCCGGGCCTTGGCGACCTCCTGGGCGATGGCCCGGACCGCGTCCTCCAGCTTGATCGACTCGGCGATCAGCCGTGGCGCCTCCAGCAGCACCTTGACCAGTCTCTGCTCCTCGGCGTCGTCGATGCGGCCCCGGGCCCGGGCGGCGGCGATGGCCACGGCGGTGAGCACGCTGACCTGGGCGGTGAAAGCCTTGGTGGAGGCGACGCCGATCTCGGGGCCGCAGTGGATCGGCCAGACCACGTCCACCTCGCGCGCCATGGTGCTCTCGGTGGCGTTGACCACGGCGGCGGTGGTCATCCCGCGGCCCTTGCAATAACGCAGGGCGGCCAGGGTGTCGGCGGTCTCGCCCGACTGCGACATGGCGATGGCCAGCGCCCCCGCCCGCAGGGCCGGCTGGCGGTAGCGGAACTCCGAGGCGATCTCCACGTCCACGGGCAGGTCGGCCATCTGCTCGATCAGGTACTTCCCAAGCAGGCCCGCGATGTAGGAGGTGCCGCAGGCCACCACCTGGACACGTTCGAGGTTGGCCCAGTCGATGTCGCCGGCAATCGCCGCCCGGGCGGCGATGGTGTCCACATAGGCCGAGATGGTGCGCTGGCACCCTTCCGGCTGATCGTGGATCTCCTTCTCCATGAAGTGCCGGTAATTGCCTTTCTCGACCAGGGCGGCCGAGGCGGGGACGGTGCGCACCGGGCGATCGACCGGCTTGCCCGTCTCGTCGAAGATGCGCGCGCCGCGGTGGTCGATGGCGACGTAGTCGCCCTCATCCAGATAGCTGATCCGGTTGGTGAACGGGCCCACCGCCAGGGCGTCCGAGCCGATGAACATCTCGCCGTCGCCATGGCCGACCACCAGCGGGCTGCCCCGCCGCGCGCCCATCACCAGGGCGTCCTCGCCCTCGATCAGCACGCCCAGGGCATAGGCGCCCTGCAGCTGGTCCAGGGTCGCCTTGAAGGCTTCGATCGGCGGCTTTCCTCGTTCCAGCTCGCAGTCGAGCAACTGGGCGATCACCTCGGTGTCGGTCTCGCTCTCGAAGGTCCGGCCTCGGGCCTTCAGCGCCTCGCGCAGTTCGGCGAAGTTCTCGATGATGCCGTTATGCACCAGGGTGACGCGGCCGGCTGTGTGCGGATGAGCGTTCGCCGTGGTCGGGGCGCCGTGCGTGGCCCAGCGGGTGTGCCCGATGCCCACCGTGGCTTTCAGCGGCTCGGCCGACAGCACCTCTTCCAGCGCCTTGATCTTGCCCGCCGCCCGGCGACGCTCGACCTTTCCGTCGACGATCCCTGCCACGCCGGCCGAGTCGTAGCCGCGATACTCGAGGCGCTTCAGGCTGTCGATCAGACGGTCCTGGACGGGGGCCGTCCCCACGATGCCGATGATGCCGCACATGTGGCCAGGGCGATCCTTGTGCTAGAGCCGGGCGATCCGACCGTAATGTCACGGCTTTAGCATCGGCTAAGGTCGGGGCCACTAAATCTCAGTTTCCAAACGTTTCGAGGCTGACCGATGAGCAAGCGCGCCTATTTCGGGACAGACGGCATCCGCGGCCAGGCCAACCGCCATCCCATGACCGCCGAGGTGGCCCTGCGCGTCGGCATGGCGGCGGGCAAGCTGTTCATGTCCAAGGACGAGCGGCGCCATCTGGTGGTGATCGGCAAGGACACCCGCCTGTCGGGCTACATGATCGAGCCGGCCCTGGTGGCGGGCTTCACCAGCGTCGGCATGGACGTGCGCCTGTTCGGCCCGCTTCCGACCCCGGGCGTGGCCATGATGACCCGCAGCCTGCGCGCCGACCTCGGGGTGATGATCTCGGCTTCGCACAACCACTTCGCCGACAACGGCATCAAGCTGTTCGGTCCCGACGGCTACAAGCTCTCGGACGAGCAGGAGCTGGGCATCGAGGCGCTGATGGACCAGGGCCTGCAGGAAGGCCTCGCGGGCCCCGACAAGCTGGGCCGGGTCCAGCGGATCGACGATTCCCAGGCCCGGTACGTGGAGATCGCCAAGGCCACCTTCCCCAAGGGGCTGAGCCTGGCTGGCATGCGGATCGTCATCGATTGCGCCAATGGCGCCGCCTACAAGGTCGCGCCCGAGGCGCTCTACGAGCTGGGCGCCGAGGTGATCCGCGTGGGCGTCGAGCCCAACGGCTTCAACATCAACGAGGACTGCGGCTCCACCCATCCGCAAGCCATGGCCAAGCTGGTCAAGGAATACCGGGCCGACATCGGCATCGCCCTCGACGGGGACGCCGACCGGCTGGTGATCTGCGACGAGAAAGGCCATGTGGTCGACGGCGACCAGATCATGGCGGTCATCGCCGACAGCTGGGCCCGGTCCGAGCGCCTGAAGGGCGGCGGAGTGGTGGCCACCGTCATGTCGAACCTTGGCCTCGAGCGCTTCCTGGCGGCCCGCAACCTGCGGCTGGAGCGGACCCAGGTGGGCGACCGCTACGTCATGGCCAGGATGCGTGAAGGCGGCTTCAACCTGGGGGGCGAGCAATCGGGTCATGTGATCCTTTCCGACCTTTCGACCACGGGTGACGGCCTGATCGCGGCCCTGCAGGTGCTCGCGGTGCTGAAGGAGAGCGACAAGCCGATGAGCGCGCTCGCCCGCCAGTTCGAACCCGCGCCTCAGAAACTGGAGAATGTCCGGTTCTCGGGCGGCAAGCCGTTGGAGGATTCCCAGGTGAAGCAGGCCATCGCCGAGGCCGAGGCGCGCCTGAACGGCTCCGGCCGCCTGGTGATCCGCCCGTCCGGCACCGAGCCGCTGATCCGGATCATGGCCGAAGGCGACGACGAGAAGCTGGTGAGCCAGGTGGTGAAGGAGATCGCGGGCGCGGTGAAGAAGGCCGCCGCCTGACGGCCCTCAGGGGCGCCGCGTCCGGCCGAAGCAACCCTACCCAGACCTTAACTCTTATGTCACAGTCGATGTAACCGACGGCCTCGAGCCGCGGACTAGAGAGCTAAGACTTGGGAGGATACATGCGGCGTGACCTCGTCCACTGGGGCGTGGCGCGGCAGGCTTCGCGGCCGACGGCCTCGATCGCCTGTCTCGTCTTCGTTGGCATCCTGACGGCGGCCTTCTGGGCCGGCATTGTCTGGATCGCTCAGGCGTTCATGTCTCTGGGCGGGTCTCTGGGCGGCCAGGCCTTCTAGCCCGACCGCCAAGAGACCATCCGATACAACTGATCGCTACGGCCGGCCGACGCTGGCGTAGGCGAAGCCCCGGGCGCGCATGTCCTCGGGCTTGTAGATGTTGCGCAGGTCGACCAGCACTGGCTTGCGCATGATGAGCTTGATCCGGTCGAGGTCGAGCGCGCGGAACTGATCCCATTCGGTGATGATGACCAGGGCGTCAGCGCCCTCCGCCGCGGCATAGGGATCGTCGCGGAAGTCGACGTTCGTGAGCATGTGCCGCGCCTCGGCCATCCCCTCGGGGTCGAAGGCCTGCACCCTGGCGCCCTTGTCCTGCAACGCCGGGATGATGGCCAGCGAGGGCGCATCGCGCATGTCGTCGGTGTTGGGCTTGAACGTCAGGCCCAGGACCCCGATGGTCTTGCCCTTCAGTTCGCCGTCCAGCGCCTTGACCACCTTGCGGGCCATGGCGCGCTTGCGCTCGTCGTTCACCTTGACGGTGGTTTCGATCAGCTCGACGGGGGCGCCATAGTCGCGGGCGGTGCGCACCAGGGCCAGGGTGTCCTTCGGGAAGCATGAGCCGCCGTAGCCAGGGCCGGCGTTGAGGAACTTGTTGCCGATCCGCCCGTCGAGGCCGATGCCCCGGGCCACCTGCTGGACATCCGCCCCCACCGCTTCGCACAGGTCGGCCATCTCGTTGATGAAGGTGATCTTCATCGCCAGGAAGGCGTTGCCGGCGTACTTGATCAGCTCGCTGGTGCGCCGACCGGTGAAGACCATCGGCGTCTCATTCAGATAGAGCGGGCGGTACAGCTCCCGCATCACCTCGCGGGCCCGCTCGTCGTCGGTGCCGACCACCACCCGGTCCGGCCGCTTGAAGTCCTCGATCGCCGCGCCCTCGCGCAGGAACTCGGGGTTCGACACCACGGCCACGTCCGCGTCGGGCCGCACGCGCTTGAAGATGGCCTCGATCTCGTCGCCCGTGCCCACCGGCACGGTGGATTTGGTGACCACCAGGGTGAAGCCGTCCACCAGGCCCGCCACCTCCTCGGCCGCGGCATAGACGTAGGACAGGTCCGCATGTCCATCCCCCCGGCGCGACGGCGTGCCCACGGCGATGAACACCGCATCGGCCTCGCGCACCGCTTCCTTCGCCTCGGTGGAGAAGAACAGCCGGCCAGCCTTCACGTTTTGGGCGACCAGCACGTCCAGGCCCGGCTCGTAGATCGGGATGCCCCCGGCCTTGAGCCGTTCGATCTTGCCGGCGTCCTTGTCGATGCAGGTGACGGTGTGGCCGAAGTCGGCGAAGCAGGCGCCGCTGACGAGCCCCACATAGCCCGTCCCGATCATCGCAACCTTCATGCGGTGTCCCCCGAAAGCTTTCTAAGCCTGGCCTGCGAGACGTCCGTGGACGCCGGGTTCAGATTTCCTGGTTGTAGGCGCCCACCTGCGGTCGCCTGGCGAGGCGCGGCTTCACCTCCTCGCGGAACAGGCGGCGCATGTCGTCCTCCGACTGGGTGCTCTCGACCACCACCACCAGCTCGGGCTTGTTGGACGAGGCGCGCACCAGCACCCAAGAGCCGTCCTCCAGGGCCACGCGCACGCCGTTGACGGTGACCAGGTCGCTGATCTTCCGGCCCAGGATCGTCCCGCCCGCCTTGGCGAACTCGGTGTACTCGCGCACCACGTCCTCGACGACGCCGTACTTCTCCTCGTCGGCGCAGTGGGGGCTCATGGTCAGGGAGGTGTAGGCCACCGGAAGGGCCTTCTTCAGGTCCGAGAGCTTCTTGCCGGGATTGCGGTCCAGCATCGACAGGATCGCCGCCGCCGCCACAAGGCCGTCGTCATAGCCGCGGCCGATGGGCGGGTTGAAGAAGAAGTGGCCGCTCTTCTCAAAGCCGGCGAGGGCGCCCAGTTCGGCGGTCTTGCGCTTGATGTAGCTGTGGCCGGTCTTCCAGTAGACGGTCTTGGCGCCGTTCGCCTTCAGCACCTCATCGGTGGCGAACAGGCCGGTGGACTTCACGTCCACGATGAAGGTGGCGTCGCGGTGCAATTGGGAAAGGTCGCGCGCGAGCATCAGCCCGATCTTGTCGGCGAAGATCTCCTCGCCTTCATCGTCCACCACGCCGCAGCGGTCGCCATCCCCGTCGAAGCCCAAGGCCACGTCGGCGCCGTGCTCGCGCACCGCCTTGGCCATGGCGTGCAGCATGACGCTGTCCTCGGGATTCGGATTGTATTTGGGGAAGGTGAAGTCGAGGTCGCAGTCCATCTCGATCACCTCGGCCACGCCCATCCGGCGCAGCGCTTCCGGGGCGAAGGCGCCGGCCGTGCCGTTGCCGCAGGCGGCGATCACCTTCAGCGGACGGGTCAGCTGGGCTCGGCTCGCCGCGTCGGCGATGTACCGCTCGGCCACGCCTGGCACGTGGGTGAGGCTGCCGCCGGCACGGGTCACCCACTCGCCCTTCAGGACGATCTCCTTCAGCCGGCCCATCTCGTCGGGCCCGAAGGTCAGGGGCTTCTGGGCGCCCATCTTCACGCCCGTCCAGCCGTTCTCGTTGTGGCTGGCGGTCACCATAGCCACGCAGGGGGCGTCCAGGTCGAACTGGGCGAAATAGGCCATGGGGGACACCGAAAGGCCGATGTCCAGCACCTCGCAGCCGGCCGCCACCAGGCCGATGGTCAAGGCCTGCTTGATCGACAGCGAATAGGACCGGAAGTCGTGGCCGACCACGATGCGCGTCTGGCCCAGCTCCTGGATGTAGGCCCCCAGGCCCAGGCCAAGGGCCTGGACGCCCAGGAGGTTGATTTCGGGGCCGAACAGCCACCGGGCGTCGTATTCGCGAAAGCCCGTCGCCTTCACCAGCGGCTGAATCTCGTAGTCGAAGGTGTTTGGGACAAGGTTGGCGCGGGGTGCAGGCAGCATCGGAACTCCGGCGTTACGGGGCGCGTGTCTCTTTACTTGGCGGAGCAATCCCCGGCCAGCCGAACGCGTAAAGCCCAGCTTGGGGTCCCCGCCTCTCATTTGATGGAGGCAGGCGCGGATGTGCCGCCGTTTACATCACGCCGGTCACATTACGCCGGCGCGCAAAAGGTCGTGGACGTGCAGGATGCCCACCGGCCGGCCGTCCTCGACCACGAACAGGACGGTCACCGCCGGGGGCGGGTCGCTCATCAGGGCCAGGGCCTCTCCGGCCAGCATGTGGGGCGAGACGGTCTTCTTCGGGCCGGCGGTCATCACCTCGCCCGCGGTGTGGTCCATCAGGCCGTCGATGTGGCGGCGCAGGTCGCCATCGGTGATGGCGCCCAGCAGCCGGCCGTCCGGCCCGACCACGCCCACGATCCCCCACCGCATCTGGGTCATCACCAGCAGGGCCTGTCGCATGGGCGTCTCGGGCGCCACCAGGGGCAGCTCCTCGCGGCCGTGCATCAGGTCTGCGGCGGTGCGCAGCATGGCCCCGAGCTTGCCGCCAGGGTGCAGGACCTTGAAGTCGGTGGGCTTGAAGCCGCGGCGCTCCAGCAGGGCCACTGCCAGGGCGTCTCCGAGGGCGATCTGCAGGGTGGTGGAGGTTGTGGGCGCGTTCACCGCGTCGGTCGCCTCAGGCGCGTCGGGCAGCAGCAGCACGATGTCGGCGGCCCGCGCCAGCGTTCCATCGGCCACGGCGGTGAGGGCGATCAGCGGGATGCCGAAGCGGGCGGCATAGGCGATCACGTCCGCCAGCTCCCGGGTCTCGCCGGTCTTGCTGAGCGCCAGGATCACGTCGTCGGCGCCGATCATGCCCAGGTCGCCGTGGCTGGCTTCGCTGGGGTGGACGAACATGGCTGTGGAGCCGGTGGAGGCCAGGGTGGCGGCGATCTTGCGCGCCACGTGGCCCGACTTGCCCATGCCGGTGCAGATGATCCGGCCCCGCGCCGTGAACAGCGCCTCCACGGCCTCGGCGAACGGCGGACCCAGCTCCCGGGCCATGCGGGACAGGGCGTCCGCCTCGGTCTCGAGCACCCGGCGGCCGAGGGCGATGGTCTCTTGTGCGCTCATTGGGAGGGGGCGAGGGCCTGGTTCTGAATGTTGCGGACAGCTTCCCGCGCCTGTTCGGTGCGGCGCATGGAGGCCTCGTGCTCACGCTTCATGGCGGCCTGCACCTCGGCCGTGCGTTGCACCGGAGTGTGGCCGAACGGACCGGGCGAGCGGTCGCCCAGCCCCTGCGGCCAGACGAGCGCCAGGGCGATGGCGGCCGCGGTGGCCAGCCCCAGCAGCGGCAGGTAGAGGCGATCCAGCATCGGGGCTCTATAGCCCGCGCCGGCTTGACGGCGAAAGCCTCGGGTCCTAGCCGCTCTCATCCCGTCCAAGAGGAGAGCCGCCTTGCCCACCCTGATCCTGCTGCGCCATGGCCAGAGCCAATGGAATCTGGAGAACCGCTTCACCGGCTGGGTGGACGTGGACCTGACGCCGCAGGGCGAGGCCGAGGCCAAGAAGGGCGGGGAGCTGATCGCCGAAGCGGGCCTGGCCATCGACCGCTGCTTCACTTCCGTGCAGACGCGGGCCATCCGGACTTCGTGGCTGGCCCTGTGGGCGGCTCGACAGGCCTATGTTCCCGAGGTGAAGGACTGGCGCCTGAACGAGCGCCACTACGGCGGCCTCACGGGCCTGAACAAGGCGGAGACGGCCGAGAAGCACGGCGAGGAGCAGGTGAAGATCTGGCGCCGCTCCTACGACATCCCGCCGCCGCCGCTCGCCGCCGGGTCGGAATACGACTTCTCCAAGGATCGCCGCTACGCCGGCGCCAAGCTGCCCGACACCGAGAGCCTCAAGACCACCCTCGACCGCGTGCAGCCCTACTGGGAGAGCGACATCGCCCCCTGCCTGCGTAAGGGCGAGACCCTGCTGGTGGCGGCGCACGGCAATTCGCTCCGGGCCATCGTGAAGCTGCTCTTCGGCGTCTCGGACGACGCCATCGTCGGCGTCGAGATCCCCACGGGCAATCCGCTGGTGATCGAATTGGACGCCTCGCTGAAACCGACGTCGGCCCGCTACCTCGACGCGGCGCGTGCGACGGAGCTGCCGCCGATCTAAGGTCGGTCGCATGACGGACGAGGACTACATGCGCCGGGCCATCGAGCTGGCGCGGGGCCAGGTCGGCCGCACGGGGGGCAACCCGGCGGTCGGCTGCGTGCTCGTTCGTGCGGGCGATATCGTGGGCGAGGGGGCCACGGGCGATGGCGGCCGGCCCCACGCCGAGGAGGTCGCCCTGGCCCAGGCCGGGGCGCGGGCGAAGGGCGCCACGGCCTATGTGACCCTCGAGCCCTGCGGCGAGCGCTCCTCCGGCGCGCCCTCGTGCAGCGAGCTGCTCGTCCGCGCCAGGGTCGCCCGGGTGGTGGTCGCCTGCTCCGACCCGTCCGTCTTCGCCGCCGGGCGGGGCGCCCATAGGTTGCAGGCGGCCGACATCATCACAGACCATGGGTTGCTCGGCGGCGAGGCGGCGGCTCTCTATGTCGGGTACTCGCCGGCTAAATCCCTGGAAATTCGTCGTTAATTGGTTGGGCCCTAACGTCGTTCGAATCGCCTTCGGACCGCATCCCCGATGCCCGTCACCAACGCCGCCAACCTTGTGGTCGCTCGCCTGAGCCAGGCGGAGGCGGACGTGATCTGCGCCAGGCACGACAGGCTGTGGAGCTCCAAACCGGGCGGGGCCCGCGCGGTGTTCGCCTGGAAGGATATCAGCGGCCTCAACCTGTCCGGCCGCAATCTCTGCGACGCCGACTTCACGGGCGCGATCCTCTGCGACACGAAGCTGTCCGGCGCGCGGCTGGACAACGCCACCCTGTTCGGCGCCGACCTGCAGAACGCCGACCTCACCGACGCGTCCCTGCGTCGGGCCGACCTGCGGGCCGCCTCCCTGCGCAACGCCGACCTCACCGGCGCCGATCTGTTCGAGGCCGACCTGCGCGAGGGCCAATTGGCGGCCGCCGATCGCAAGTTCGGCTTCCGCCGGCTGGAGACGGGGCAGCCGTCGAAGCCGGGCGAGATGCAGGGGGCGATCCTGGCCGGGGCCAACCTGGAGCGCTCCCGTCTCTCGGGCGTGATGGCGGTCCGCGCTGACTTCACCGACGCCATCCTGCGTGACGCCAAACTCATCCGGGCCAACCTGAAGCAGGTCTCGATGAAGGGGGCGAACCTCTCCGGCGCCGACCTGTCGGGCGCCGACCTCGCGGGCGCCGACCTGCAGGACGCCGTGCTGGTGGGCGCGAAGACCATCTCCTGGAACGTGATGAACGCGAACCTGGCGGGCGTCCTGACCGACGAGCCGGCGGGCAAGCTCGCTACCGGCATGCCTTACGAGACCATGATCCGCGACCACGCCCGCTGGTGCGAAACCCAGGGTGAACAGGGAGCCCCCAGCGTGTTCGACGGCGCCGACCTTCGCGGCCTCGTCTCGATCCGCGGGTTCAACCTGACGGCCCTGTCGGGCAAGGGCGCGGTGTTCTACGGCCTCGACATGGAGGGCGTGCAACTGCAGGGCGCCCATCTGGAGAACGCCGACCTGCGCAACTGCAACCTGCGCCGCGCCGATCTGCGGGGCGCGCGGCTCGTGGGAGCCAAGCTCTCAGGGGCCGACCTGCGGGAGGCCCAGATGGGGCCGCTGCTGCTCGGAGCCGACCGGGTCATGCCCTGCAACATGACGGGCGCGCAGCTCAAGAACGCCGACCTTTCCGGCGCCGACCTGCGGCACGCGGTGCTGAGCCAGGCCGACGTCAGCCGGGCGAGCTTCCTCGGCGCGCTGACCCGCCAGGCCAACTTCACCGGCGTCACCCGTCAGGGCGCCCGGGGCCTCGATGATGTCATCTGACCTGGCGGCGCCCGCCGGCCTCAAGGGACGTCGGCGGCTCAGCGACGGCGAGCTGAAGCTGCTGCTCGACGCCCAGGCCCGCCATGTGGCCGGAGGCGGGGGCAAGCGCATGTCCCTGCCGTTCGTGGACTTCTCCGGCCTCGATCTGGCCGGGCGGGACCTCTCGGGCGCGGATTTCACCGGCTCGGTGTTCGACGCCGCGCGCCTGTCCGGGACCCGGCTCGTGGGCGCCAATCTCTCCGGCTGTGATCTGCGCGGCGCCGACCTGCGCCATGCCGACTTGTCCCGGGCGAACCTGCGGGGGGCCTGCCTGACCGGCGCGAATCTCCTGGGCGCCAACCTCACCGAGGCCGATCTGCGCCCCGGCAAGATGGCGAGGCCCCATCCCAGCAAGGGCTTCCCGGCGGTGGTGGAGGAGCCCCGCGCCAGCCATCTGGACGGCGCCCTGCTGTCGGGCGCCACCCTCGACCACTCGCGGCTGGACGGTCTCTACGCGGCCGGCGCGGACCTCTCCGACTGTTCGTTGCGGGGCGCGCGGCTAGCCGACGCCAATCTGCGCGGCGCCATCCTCGCCGATGCCGCCCTGGCCGGGGCCGAATTGGGCGGGGCCGATCTCTCCAACGCCGACTTCTCGGGCGCGGACCTGGGCGGCGTCTCCCTGGCCACCGCCCGCACCTCGGGCGCCAAGCTCGCCCGGGTGCGCCAGCCGCCGGGCCGGCCCGCGGTGCTGCGCGCCGCCCAGCTTGTCCGTCAGGCCAAGGGCCACGACGCCTGGGTTCGCACCGGCGGCAAGGACGGCAAGCCCACGGTGCTCGACGGCGAGGACCTGCGCCCGGCGCTCGGCGAGCTCAAAGGGCTGCGGCTTACGGCGATCAGCGCGCGACGGGCCTGTCTTGCCGGCCTCGACCTGTCTGGCGTCCATCTGCAGGGCGCGAATCTCGAGGGCTCGGACCTACGGAGCGCGGATCTCAGCGGCGCGGACCTGCGCGGCGTCCGGCTCGCGGGCGCCGACCTCACCCGGGCCGACCTTACCGGGGCCGTGCTCTCGGCCTTGCCCCTGGGCCCCGGGCGCAGCACGCCCGCCAACCTCACCGGCGCCCGCATGCGCTACGCCCGCCTCGGCGGGGCCGTCTTCGACGATGCGGTGCTGGGCGACATCGCCGCGCGCGGTTGCCCACCCCCGCTCCAGCGCACCCTGCACCT
>JAEYNH010000049.1 GCA_023412655.1 Pseudomonadota bacterium
GCTCGAAGGAGGCCGGCGTCACGCGCGTGATGTCGTTGGTAAGCTCGTCGAGCGTGTAGCCGACTGCGAGCTTGGCCGCGACCTTGGCGATGGGGAAGCCGGTGGCCTTGGACGCCAGCGCCGAGGAGCGCGACACCCGCGGGTTCATCTCGATCACCACCATGCGGCCGTCGGCCGGATTGATGGCGAACTGGACGTTGGAGCCGCCGGTCTCGACGCCGATCTCGCGCAGCACCGCGATCGAGGCGGCCCGCATGCGCTGGTATTCCTTGTCGGTCAGCGTGAGGGCGGGGGCGACGGTGATGGAATCGCCGGTGTGGACGCCCATGGGGTCCACGTTCTCGATCGAGCAGATGATGATGCAGTTGTCCGCCCGGTCGCGGACCACCTCCATCTCGTATTCCTTCCAGCCGAGGACGCTTTCCTCGATGAGGACCTCGGTGGTGGGCGACAGGTCGAGGCCGCGCTCCACGATCTCGCGGAACTCCTCGACATTGTAGGCGATGCCGCCGCCCGTGCCGGCCAGGGTGAACGACGGGCGGATGATCGCCGGAAGGCCCACCTGCTCCAGGCCGACGAGGGCCTCTTCCATGGTGTGGGCCACGTGCGAGCGCGGGCTCTCCAGGCCGATGACGTCCATGGCGTCGCGGAATTTCTGCCGGTCCTCGGCCTTGTCGATGACGTCGGCCCGGGCGCCGATCATCTCGACGCCGTACTTGGCGAGCACGCCGTTGCGCTCGAGGGCGAGCGCGGTGTTCAGGGCCGTCTGGCCGCCCATGGTCGGCAGGAGGGCGTCGGGGCGCTCCTTCTCGATGATCTTCTCGACCATCTCGGGCGTGATCGGCTCGATGTAGGTGGCGTCGGCGATCTCCGGATCGGTCATGATCGTCGCCGGATTCGAGTTCACCAGCACGATCCGGTAGCCCTCGGCGCGGAGGGCCTTGCACGCCTGCACCCCCGAATAGTCGAACTCACAGGCCTGACCGATGACGATCGGACCGGCGCCGATGATCAGGATCGAGGAGATGTCGGTGCGTTTGGGCATCTGTTCTCGCGCGCAAGGGCGGCCGCGCGATATGGCGCGCCCGACACCGTGTGTGAACTGCAGGTTAAGCGGGCGATTTAGAGGGCAAGGCGCGCCTACGCAAGCGTGGCGGCGTCATGGGCGGCAAGATGAACGCCGAAAGACCGCGGTTCCCGGGAATTTATCTTTCGAATCACGCAACTAACTCGCCGCTCGGGCTCTCTTGTTGTGAAGGCGCGCCGCAGTGGGCGCGGGAATGGATGGGAGTCCCCATGACCCTGCTCGAGAGAATCCCCAGCCTCAGCGATGAGGAGGTGGTGAACCTTCTGGCGAATGCGCGGAGGTTGAGCGAACAGGGCGACGAGAAGCAGCAGGCTGCGGCCGCGGAGCTTCTCCCGGCGCTGGAGGACGAGGCCGAGCAGCGCAAGCAGGCGCGGCTCGAGCGCGCCAAGGCCAAGCGGGCCGCTGCCCGCAAGCCGCGGAAGGTTGCGGCCTAGCTCGGCATTTCAAATTTACTGTAGTTGTCGGCAAGATTTAAGTAGAACGCAGTTCTGCTTTCTGCCGCGTAACAGAAGTATGTCACGTCTGTGGCGGAATTGCTGCAGCAAACTGCTTCAAAAATTGCACAGTAAAGCCGCCCGGGAGCTCGCGTTTCCGGGCGGGCGTGTGTTCGGTGTCTGCGTAACGGCGTGATGTAACCGGCAGCGTCCTTTTGGGATCTCGCCAGGGTTGCATCATGTTCTTGAAGCCTAGTCTTCTGTCTTCTTCCGCCTTCACGGCCGCAGCGCTGTTTGCCATCGCCGCGACCCCCGCCGCCGCCCAGGACGCCTCGTCGGCGGTGGCGGTGGACGAGATCGTCGTCACCGGTTCGCGCATCCGCCTGCAGGACTTCACCGCCCCGGCTCCGGTCAGCACCGTGACCGGGGAGTCGATCGCGCGTTCGGGCCTGACGAACGTCACCGACCTGATGCAGAGCTATCCGGCGCTGGTGGGCTCCACCGACAGCCAGGACCTGGCCAACGCCGGCAACCGCGGCTCGGTGGGCCTGAACCTGCTGAACCTGCGCAACCTCGGTGAGAAGCGGACCCTGGTGCTGGTGGATGGCCGCCGCCACGTGGCCGGCGACCCCGGCACCTCGTCGGTGGACACCAACGCCATCCCGATCGCCCTGATCGACCGGGTCGAGGTGCTGACGGGCGGCGCCTCGGCGGTCTACGGCGCCGACGGCGTGTCGGGCGTGGTGAACTTCATCACCAAGAAGAACTTCGAAGGCCTGGACATCCGCAGCCAGTACAGCTGGTCGGACCTGGGCGGCGGCCAGAACAGCTTCATCAGCGCCGTCGGCGGCAAGAACTTCCTCGACGACCGGGCCAACCTCACCGTCGCGCTGGAATATTCCAACACCGACGCCCTCGATCCGCGGGACCGCAAGTTCAGCCGCGCCGGCAGCCGCGAACTGCTGATCAACAACCCCATGCGTTACAACGAGGGTCTCGACGCCTCGGTGTGGGGGACCCATGATCTCGCCTTCGCCCGGGACGTCCGCTACATCGACACCGCCGTGGGCGGGGCGGTGTTCTCGAACAACACTTCCAGCTCGCTCTCGGGCGCCAATTTCCAGGGCGACGGCGCGCCCTGGCGGGACGGGCTCTATGCCGGCGGCTTCTCGATGGTCGGCGGCTCGGGCACCCCGACGGACCTGTTCCAGACAGAGCTTCTGCCGGGCGTGGAGCGGTGGACGGGCTATGTGGCCGGCCACTACGAGCTGACGCCGAACCACCGCCTGTTCGGCGAGTTCAAGTACAACAACGCCAAGACCTCGTTCACGTCGCAGCCGACGTTCGACTACGGGATCTTTGTTCCCATCGACAATCCGTTCATTCCGGACAGCATCCGCGCCAGCGCCCTGGCCCCTGGCGGCTGGGCGACGGCGGACAGCCCGCTGCCGGCTCCTGGCGTTCTGGTCGGTCGGGACAACTTCGATCTCGGCCAGGTGCGCCGGGAAGTCGAGCGCGAGACCTTCCGGTCCGTGATCGGGCTGGAAGGGGACCTGTCGTCCAGCGTCGCCTACAATCTGTCCTACACCTACGGCCAGACCAAGGAAGACAACCGGGAGCTCAACAACCGGAACAACCTGCGCTGGTTCGCGGCCATCGACGCGGTGCGTGATCCGGCCACGGGCGCCATCGTCTGCCGCTCGAGCCTGGATCCGAGCGCGATGCCGCTGGGCGACCTCTACGGCAACGGCATCGATCCGGCGGCTTGGGCTGGCGCCTACGCCTCTCAGGCCGGCGGCTGCGTGCCGGTGAACATCTTCGGCGAAAGCATCTCGGACGAGGCGCGCCAGTGGATCAACGGCGTCGCCCGCTCGTCGGCCAAGGTGGAGCAGCACGTCCTCAACGGCTTCATCTCGGGCGACACCTCCGAGGTGTTCGAGCTGCCGGCCGGGCCGATCGGCTTCGTGCTCGGGGCCGAGTACCGCAAGGAGGAGAGCCGCTCCACGCCGTCCGACCAGGAGCTGCTGGGCGCCCAGTATGGCTACGACGTCACCTGGCTCGGCCAGGGCGTCGTCAGCGGCGGGGCGTTCGACGTCTATGAGCTGTTCGGCGAAGTGGCCGTGCCGGTGCTGCGGGACCTGCCGTTCATCCAGGCGCTCGACGTGAACGCGGCCTACCGCTTCTCGGATTACTCGACGATCAGCACGACCCACACCTGGAACCTGGGCGGGCAGTGGCGCATCACCGACGACGTGATGGTCCGCGCCAGCCGGGCCCGGGCGGTCCGGGCGCCGAACATCTCCGAGCTGTTCCTGCCGCAGAGCCAGACGTTCCGGACGATCACGGACCCCTGCGACTATCGGAACGTGCAGGCCGGCAGCGAATTCCGCCTCGCCAACTGCACCGCCGCTCTCGGCTTCGATCCGATCGCCAACCAGTTCATCAACACCACCTCCTCGTCGGTGGAAGGCGTGATGGGCGGCAACCGGAACCTGGGGCCGGAGAAGGGCGACACCGAAACCCTCGGCGCCGTCTTCACGCCTCGGTTCGCCCCGGGCCTGTCGATCTCGGTGGACTACTACCGCATCCGCCTGAAGGACGCGGTGAACCTGTTCACGGCGAACACGATCATCGAGAGCTGCTACGACCTGCAGCAGCCGAACGACTTCTGCAACCTGTTCACCCGCGACCCGGCGAGCCGCTTCGTGGACTCGTTCCAGGAGTACTCGGTGAACGTCTCGAAGTACGAGACCGAGGGCTTCGACATCGTCGCCCAGTACCGGCTGCGTCCGGCGGACCTGGGCATCGAGCGCGACATCGGCGAGTTCCAGTTCTCGCTGGCCGCCAACCGCACCACCAAGCTGGAGTTCACCGAGGTCGAGGGCGCCGATCCCTCGAGCGAGCTGGGCTATGCGGGCGCGCCCAAGTGGCAGGCCAACTTTGACCTGACCTGGATGTGGAAGGACCTGCTGGTCAACTACGGCTTCAACTGGTTCGACGAGACCAAGCGCTACACCGATGAGCGCCGCGCCTCGAGCCCGAACTATGTGCCGGCCCAGTACTGGAACTACTCGGAGCGTGCGACCCACGACATCCAGGTCCAGTACACCCTGCAGGACCGCTACGCCCTGTATGGTGGGGTGAACAACTTCACCAACCAGTTGCCCGACCGCGGCACGAGCGGCGTTGGCGCCACCGGGGCGGCGGCGTTCACCGGCGGCGCCACCCCTGTGGGACCGCTGGGGCGCCAGTTCTACGTGGGGCTGAAGGCCAGCTTCTAGGCCGGGTCCCCAACTGGGGCGAAGGGGCAGGGGCCGCGGCGCCCCGCGGCGGGGCGGGGGGGGGGGGGGGGGGGGGGG
>JAEYNH010000075.1 GCA_023412655.1 Pseudomonadota bacterium
GGGGATCTGCCACTGCCTGGACTGCCGCAAGCACCACGGCGCCCTGTTCTACGCCGCCGCCATCTTCCCGGACGGCGCGGTGGCCATCGAAGGCGAGACCCGCCACTGGAAGGGCCGCCACTTCTGCCCCCGCTGCGGCTCCTCGGTCTTCGCCCGCTTCGGCGACGAGGTGGAGGTGCACCTGGGCGCCCTCGACGCCCCCGACCAGCTCACCCCGACCTATGAGAACTGGACGATCCGCCGGGAAGGCTGGCTGCCGGCGTTTCCGCTGGCGCGGCGCTATGAGCGGGATCGGGAGGGGTGAGGGGCGGTCGGAGGCAGCCGCTACCAGGCGTAGCCGCTTTCAGGTCGCAGCCCAGGTCCCCGCGCCTACGAGTCCCTAGATCGTGAACTCACACCCCTTGTGCGGGCGGCGTGGCCGATCCGCCCACCCCTGTCCCGCCTACCCGTCAGACGTGGCACTTCACTTGTTCAAGCCTAGCCAGTGACAGAGTTCCCGCCCCGCTCGGCGTGTGCAACTCTCCCGAATCGATATTCGACGATCTACGTTCCGAGCAACAAATGAGCGAAGCTGCGAACGGTGCGACCACCTCCTACCATATCGATGGGTTTCGATCGCTTAGAGGGTTCGAGTTAGTACTCCAGCCCGGACTTAATGTCTTGGTCGGGCCTAATGGCTCTGGAAAGACTAACTTTCTCGATTTTCTTGGCTTTTTGGACGCGGCCGTAAGGTCTAACGCGACAAACGCTGTATCTGATGCGGGAGGTCTCGCACGCGTTTTTAGTCAAGAGAATACCTCTCGTCGGAAGGCTCATCTCGCTACCAAGGTATGCGGACTCGCCGACCTTTCAGACGCAATGCACAATCCCGGTCAATACCCGTACTTCTACTACGAGTACGAGCTACACATACGTTTCTCTCGCGATCAATCCGCGGTCTTCATAGATAAAGAAATTCTTAAGTTAAATAAGTTGCACGCCGGTAACAATGATGGCTCGGGCGAGGTTTTTGTTGGGTCCATCTCAATCAGTCGCCGAAGCGCATCAGATACTGAGCGACCAGCATTCAAGATTGGACCTCGCCTGTTATATGAGAGTCCGAGAAATCCCTTATCGGCGATAGATAATGCGTTCGCGCCCCATGCAGGCAAGGTACGCGATAGGCTAGGCGCCTTTAACCTTGGGCCAGACCAAAGCTTGCTAACCTATGGATCCCGATACAGCCTTCCGGCAATTGAAGCTGTGCGCACCGCGATAACTCGAGGTCGATCATTCAATATACAGCCGGACAAGGCGCGAATTCCTGACGATTTAACCCGAACTCCCGGAATTATGCGGGATGGCACCGGCCTCACATCTACATTGCACGCGCTTCAATCTTTGCGGAAGGCTGGCGGAAAGAGGCACATACGACTTCGTGGCGCCACCACTAGTACGCTGTCCGAAATAATAGAGTGGACTAAGTTAGTATTTTCCGACCTCGAAGATATAACAGTCAGCCAAGATCCGCACACTGGGAAATATCTCGCCACTTTAGTTATTGGCGGCAGCTTTACCGATGTGGGTTCACTCCGCCTCGCCCTCCAATCCTCTAGCGATGGAACCCTCAAGTGGCTCGCGCTTGTCACGCTTCTGCTATCTAGTGGAGGCGTATATTCTATAGAGGAACCGGAGAATTTTCTGCATCCCAAGATGCAACAGTTTCTGGTTCAGCTCATAAGAGACAATATTGTCGAAAAGCCGAGGCAGAACTATTTCCTATTTTCCACTCACAGCGAGACCCTGATAAATTTCTGCCGACCAGAGGAGCTCGTGATATTTGAATACTTCGATCATTCTACGTGTTGTTATCGAGTGGACAATCCATCCGAAGTTCTCGAAGAAATAAACCGAACTGGGTTTGGCCTTGGATATTACTATGCATCAAACGCGCTTCCCCAAAGTCCTCGCCTTCGTGGAGGGAACGATGGAGAGGATCTTTGTTAATAACAATTTTCACTACGTCGATCTGGTTCCGGTAGCCAATGGCTCAAGCTGGACACCTGAAGCCCTTGCGCGGGAAATCGCCAGCAAGTTCCGAACAAAGAAGGCCAACGCCGACATTATTGTCGTGTGGATTGATCTCGAAAAGCAGGCATGCGGAAGCGACGGCTTGGCGGACATGATTGAATCCGCCTTGGTTGATGCGGGAGCCGAAAGATCAAAGATATGCATCTGCATCCCAGACAAAATGTCTGAGAATATTATTCTTGCCGACGAGCTTGTCATTCGACAAGAGTTCGACGCCAAAGAATATGCATACAAGTTCGAAGGACAGAATGGCAAATCTATTCTTAAGATGATGTATGCGGGAAGGCAGATTACATACCGGGAAACCTCTCACGGCGTCGCCCTTCTGAAGCGAATTCGACTTGAATCGGCCGCATACAGGAGCGAGAGCGCACGGCTCTTCTTTTCGAAGCTGTCCTCGTCCGTTGACTGCTGGTGGCTCAAGTCGACCAAAGTCGCGTAGCTTAAGGGTACCCCCCTAACCCGCCTCCCCCTTAACCACACACCGTTACCCGAAAGCCCCACCTGGCGGATGAACAGCCTTAACCTGGGCTGTTCATGCGACTGACAGGGAACCCGTGCTTCCTGAAGGCGTAAGTTGAGACAGCTCCGATCGGAGGATCTTCGCCAGCGGCCCGTGGTGGGCCGCGGGTTCTCCGGGGCCAGGAGTTTGGGGATATTGAGGTACTCGAGGATGTCACCGTCTCTCAGTGTGGTCGCTGATAACGACCTGAAAATCAGTAGTCCGAACGTCTCCAAGACCGAGACCGTCGCCCAGCGCGTGCAGCGCCTGCAGGCCGAGGCCAAGCAGCTCGCCAAGGACCACATCAAGGCGCTGAGCGCCCAGATCGTGGCCGTGGAGGAGATGGCCGCCGAGATCGCCGAGGGGGGCGAAGCCTATCCGCCGGGCGTGCGCGAACTGGCCCGTCGGCTGGTGGAAGACATGGACAGCCGCGTCCAGACGCTGGAAGCCATCGTCGCCCGGGCCTAGCCGGCGAGCGATCGGCCCCTGGCGTGTGGGGGCCTGCAAGTCCTGACGCCGGCTGCGAGGGGCCGGCGGGTCGGACGGCGAACTGATCCGAGGCGCCCGCTGCGGGTGGGGGCCTTTTTCGGCGCGGCGGGGCGAGGTTCCCCGGCCAGGCGCCCCCGGACGCAGCCGGGCGTTAACTGCGCTTCTCAAGGTTGATTTTTGGGGTTGATGCTGGCGGGGCCGGCGCGGGTTCGCCGGCGGATGGCGCGTGGGCGTGGGCGCGCGAGCCCCCTCCGGCGCGTGTAGGCCCCCTCCGGCGCTTTGCGCCACCTCCCCCAGAGGGGGAGGATCTGCGGCGGCCACCTTCTCCCGCAGGGGAGAAGGGGTGCGGGTTCAGGTGACGAGGTCGCGGAACTCGCTGGAGCGGCGCAGCCACATGGAGGCGTAGCCGCAGATGGGGGTGATGGTCAGGCCCTGGTCCCGGGCGTGGGCGCCGATGGCCTTCATCAGCCGGTCCGAGGCGCCCGTGCCGCGCAGGGCCGGCGGGGCGAACACATAGTCGATGTAGAGCACGTCGCCCTGGCGCCGGTAGTCGGCGTAGACGGTCTGGCCCTGCTCCTCGAGCTCGTAACGCTCGCCGGTATCATGCAACTCGGCCATGGCGGTCTCCTTCAGGGTGTCGCAAGGTTACGTCCGGGACGTAAACCCGTCGCGGGCGCGAGGGCTCCCGCCTTAAGCTTGGGTCTGGCTGGAGGGTCGGCAAGATGTGGGCGCGTGCTTTGGGGCGGTTGGCGGCGGCGGCGGCCGGGGCGGTGCTGCTGGCCGGCTGCCAGGGCGGCGGCAAGGCCGACCACGAGCTGCCCGACCGGGCGCCCGGCCTGTGGCGCGAGACGGTGAGCGGCGACGGCGGCGGCCAGACCCGGCGCATCTGCCTGGACGCGGCGGCGGCCCGGCGGCTGAACCTGCTGGGCGAGGAGCTGGGGCGGTTCGACTGCGGGACCGACCGCAGCTGGCGCGAGGCGGAGGGCGCCTGGGGCTTCGAGTACCGCTGCGACGTCACCGACCATGGCCGGCAGACGGCCCGCGGCCAGGTGCGCGGCGACATGGCCACCGGCTTCACCCTGACCGCCCGCTCGACCATCGAGGGCTCGCCCTATCCCCAGGCGGACGGCGCCCGGCAGACGACGATCGCGGCCGTGCGCGAAGGCCCCTGCCCCGCCGGCTGGCGCCCCGGCGAGGTGCGGCTGGAGGACGGCAAGCGGCTGTATGTGCTGAACAGCCGGGCGGTGCAGTGAGGGGCTAGGCGAGTTCGACGGCCATGGCGACGGCTTCGCCGCCGCCGATGCAGAGGCTGGCGAGGCCCTTCCTGGCGCCGCGGGCTTCCAGGGCGGAGAGCAGGGTGGCCAGGATGCGGGCGCCGGACGCGCCGATGGGGTGGCCGAGGGCGCAGGCGCCGCCGTTGACGTTGAGCTTCGCCGGATCGAGGCCCAGTTCGCGCTCGGCGATCATGGCCACCACGGCGAAGGCCTCGTTGACCTCGAACAGGTCCACCTCGTCGATGGTCCAGCCGGCGCGCCTCAGGGCCTTGCGCATGGCCGGGACCGGGGCGGTGGTGAACAGGCCCGGCTCATGGGCGTGGGCGCCGTGGCCGGCGACCCGGGCGACGATGCTCATGCCGAGCTTCCGGGCGACGCTCTCGCGGGTCATCACCAGGGCGGCGGCGCCGTCGGAGATGGAGCTGGCGTTGGCGGCGGTGATGGTGCCGTCCCGGGCGAAGGCGGGCTTCAGGGTCGGGATCTTGGCCGGGTCGGCCTTGAGCGGCTGTTCGTCGGTGTCGACGGTGACGGTCCCCTTGCGGCTGGTCACCTCCACCGGGACGATCTCGCGGGCGAAGGCGCCGGATTCCACGGCGGCCTTGGCCTTGGTCAGCGAGCCGATGGCGTATTCGTCCTGCTGCTCGCGGGTGAACTGGTAGTGGCGGGCGGTCTCCTCGGCGAAGGAGCCCATCAGGCGGCCGGGCTCGTAGGCGTCCTCCAGCCCGTCCAGGTACATGTGGTCGTAGAGGGTGTCGTGGCCGATGCGGGCGCCGCCCCGGTGCTTCAGGCTGAGGTAGGGCGCGCCGGTCATGCTCTCCATGCCGCCGGCGACGACGACGTCGGCCGTGCCCGCCGCGAGGGCGTCGTGGGCGAGGATGGCCGCCTGCAGGCCCGAGCCGCACATCTTGTTGACCGTGGTGGCCTCCACCGAGGTGGGCAGGCCCGCGCCCAGGGCCGCCTGGCGGGCGGGCGCCTGGCCAAGGCCGGCGGGCAGGACACAGCCCATCAGGATCTGCTCGACGGCCTCGGGGGCGACCTTGGCGCGCTCCACGGCGGCGCGGACGGCGGCGGCGCCGAGCTCGGTGGCCTTCACGCCGGACAGCACGCCCTGGAAGCCGCCCATGGGCGTGCGGGCGTAGGCGGCGATGACGACGGGATCGGAGGTCTCAGTCATGCCGCTGGATATAAGGGCTCGGGCCGGTTCCGCCCACTGCTGTCCGCCGCCCATCCCCGCGTAGGCGGGAATCCATCGGGCGGTGGGGAGTGGCTTGGACTCGGCTTGGATTCCCGCCTTCGCGGGAATGAGCGGACTAGGTGTTGCGGACCGTGCCGGCGATGAAGCCGCCGCCGAGGACGCGGGTGGGGCTTTCGGGGGCGTAGAGGACGCAGGCCTGGCCGGGGGCGACGCCTTCCTCGGGATTGTCGAAGGCCAGGCCGGGAGCGCCGTCCACCAGGGCCAGGCGCGCAGGAGCCGGCTCGCGGGTGGAGCGGACCCGGGCCAGGACCGGGCGGCCGGCCTCGCAGGCGGCCTCAATCGAGGCGCCCTCGCCCAGCCAGTTGGTTTCCTTGAGCCACAGGGCGCGGGTGAGCAGGGCCTCGCGGGGGCCGACGATCACCTGGCGGGCGTCGGCGTCGATCCTGACCACGAACAGCGGATCGCCCACGGCCACGTTCAGCCCCCGGCGCTGGCCGATGGTGTAGCGGGTGACGCCCTCGTGGCGGCCGAGGACACGGCCGTCCAGGTGGACGATGTCGCCGGGCTCGGCGCCGTGGGGGCGGAGCTTGTCGATGAGGGTGGTGTACTTGCCCTCGGGCACGAAGCAGATGTCCTGGCTGTCCGGCTTGTCGGCCACGGCCAGGCCCAGCTCGGCGGCGGCGGCGCGCACGGCGGGCTTGGGCATGCCGCCCAGGGGGAAGCGCAGATAGGCGAGCTGTTCGGCCGTGGTGGCGAACAGGAAGTAGGACTGGTCCCGGGCCGGATCGAAGGCGCGGTGCAGCTCGGGGCCGTCGGCCCCCTCCTCGCGGCGGACGTAGTGGCCGGTGGCCATGGCCTGCGCGCCCAGATCGCGGGCCACGTCCAGCAGGTCGCGGAACTTCACCGTCTGATTGCAGCGGATGCAGGGGATCGGCGTCTCGCCCCGCAGGTAGGCGTCGGCGAAGTCGTCGATGACCTGCTGCTTGAAGCGGCTCTCGTAGTCCAGGACGTAGTGCGGGATCCCCAGGGCCTGGGCCGCGGTGCGGGCGTCGTGGATGTCCTGGCCGGCGCAGCAGGCGCCCTTCTTCTGGATGGCCGCGCCGTGGTCGTAGAGCTGGAGCGTCACGCCCACCACGTCGTAGCCGGCGCGCGCCAGCAGGGCGGCGGTGACGGTGGAGTCCACCCCCCCGGACATGGCGGCGACGATGCGCGACCCGGCCGGCAGGCGCACGGCCTCGCGGGCGGCCTCGACGAGGCCGTCGGACAGCCGCTCGGCGGTGATCTGGCCGCTCACCCTGGGGACGCTGCAGACGCTCATGGCGGCCTATGTAGCGGTTGGGCGGCGGATTTTCGAGGCCGGTGGGCGTGCGCCCTAGCGCAGCACGTTGAGCAGCGAGCTTTCCTGCAGGGTGGTGAAGACGTGGGCGGCGGCCTGGACGGCCATCTGGGCCTGCTCCAGCTGGGCCACGGCCTCGGCCATGTCGGCGTCGGTGATGTCGCCGATCATCCCCTGCAGCTGGTTGGAGCGGGTCTTGAGGTCGTCGCGGACGCTCTCCACGCGCTTCTGCACCAGGCCGTTGCGGGCGGTGGCGTTGGTGAGGTCCTCGCGCACGCCGTCCCAGGTGGCGAGCTGGCCCTCGAGGAAGCTGCGCTGGGCGTCGGTCATGGCCCCGGTGAACGGCCCTTCCGGCCCCTCCTGGAACGCCTGGATCGCCTGGAAGGCGGCCAGCAGGTCGGCCCCCAGGGCGTCCGCCAGGAGGCCGACCTGGACGGTGGTGGCCTCGTCCACCTTGGCGGTGGGCTGGTAGTGGTCGTTCTGGAACCAGTTGGCGATGGGCGGCCCCGAGGTGAGGTCGGACATGGTCATGGCGGTCACCGGCCGGGTGTCCACCTGGCCGCCCGCGAAGACGTACTTGCCGCCGTAGCGGGCGTTCATGCCTTCGATGGCGTTGCGGAACTGGGCCTGGAGGTCCTCCATCAGGGTGTCCACCCGGCCCGCGGCGAGGGCGTCGGAGATGGCCTGGCGGGCCCCCTGGGCGGCGGCCGTCAGCTGGTTGAGGGCGGTGTCCTGGGTGGCCAGGCGCTCGGAGATGAAGGTGTTCTGCTCGCGGTAGACCTCGATGCGGGTCTGCAGCGAGCGCATCGCCGTGAGCATCTCGGCGTCGCGGGCGTAGTCCTTGAGGTTGGAGCCGTTCTTCTGGGTCGCCACCTTGTTCCCGGCGGCCATCTGGCTCTGCTGGGCGGCCAGGAGGTTGGCCAGGACGGCGGAGTAGTTACCGGGGGTCGAGACGCGGGTCACCATCGGGCTGTTCTCCTCACACCAGGCCCAGCAGGACGTCGTAGAGGTCCTTGGCCGCCTGGATCATCCGGGCCGAGGCGCTGAACGCCTGCTGAAAGGTGGTCATGTTGACGAGCTCTTCGTCGAGGTTGACGCCCTCGACCGCCTGGCGGCGGGCGGTGGCTTCGGTCATCACCGCCTGGGCGCTCTGCATCCGGGTCTCGGCCGCCGCGGCCTTGCGGCCGATGGAGCCGCCGAACTCGGAGGCGTAGCGGGAGACGGTCATGGTCACGTCGCCCAGGGAGCCGGCCCCCTGGAAGGCGGTGGCGACGTCGCCCGCCTGGGACAGCGCCAGGGCCCCTCGCCCGTCACCCGGGCGGATCAGCGGCTGGCCGGGAGCGCCGGAGAAGTCCAGCTTGCCGAACGCCAGCTTCATGGGATCGCTGTCCAGCGCCTGGGGCACCACGAAGCGGCTGGCCCGGCTGCGGCGCTCCAGGGCGCCCAGGCCGAACAGCTGGCTCATGGAGGGCCCGCCGGCGCCCCGGGCGGTGCCGTCGCTGACCACCGAGAGCTGGGCGTTGGAGGGCGGGGCGCCCTCGAAGGCCAGGTTGCCCCGGGAATCGAGGGTGAAGGCGCCGTAGAGGCCGACGCCCGTGGTGCTGTTGTTCAGGGCCGCCAGCAGGTCATTCATGGTCCCGCCGGCCGGCACGGTGACGGTGACGTCGCGGATCGGCTGACCGTCCGGGCTGGAGAGGCGGAACGAGATCTGCTGGCCGGCGGTGAAGCCGTGCGGATCGGCGCCGCGCAGGCCGGTGTCGTAGTTGCTGAAGCCGTTGGTGCGGATCAGGTCGTTGAGGCCGAAGAAGTGCGAGAACGCCCGGCCCGACTTCTGCGAGGTGCCCTCGTCCACGGCCAGGGTGTTGGTCCCCGCGCCGGCGATGGACATGGCCCCGTTGGCGAAGGAGACGGTGGCCGAGCCGCCCAGCTGGGCGTTGAGCGTCGCCTGGAAGGTGGCCGGGGTGAAGGCCACGGCCGGGCCGCCGTTGGCGCTCATGGTTCCGGCGGTGAAGTCGATGTCCACCCGGCGGGCGAGGACACCGTTGGCGTCCATCACCGCGATGGTGGTGGAGCCGGTGAAGCCGGCGACCGCGGTGGGCAGGTCGAGGCCGGTGTTGCGGCCGGTGAGCGTGCCCGGCGCCGGATAGGAGACCGAGGCGTTGTGGGCGGCGTTGATCTGCTCGGCCGCGCGGGTGAGGAACTCGCCCAGCTGGTCCGAGAGCTGCGGCAGCTCCACGTCGCGCAGGTCCATGAGGCCGCGAATGTCGCCGCTGGCGATCTGGATCGGCACGGGCGCCGTGCTCTCCGAGACCTGGGCGGTGATGTAGCCGGGCGTGGAGTCGCTGCGGTTGTAGGCCAGCTTGGCGGCGACGCCCTCGCCGGCCAGCAGCGTGCCCTCGACCGAGCGGATGGTCACGCCGCCGGCGTCGCGCCGCTGCACGCGCACGTTCATGAGCGTGGCGAGTTCGTCGACCAGCTGGCTCTGGATGTTCTCCGAACCGGAGGCGTCGGCGTTGACCAGCTTGGCGCGGCTGATCTCGGCGTTGAGCTGGTTGATCTGCGCCAGCAGGCTGTTGGCCCGCTCCACGTCGGCGATGATCTTGGTCTCGATCGTGGCGCCCAGCTCGTCCAGCTGGCCGTTGATCCGGGCCGCCTCGGCGAGGAAGTCCTGGACGTTGGACAGCGCCTGGCTGCGCAGCAGGCTCGAGGAGGGATCGTCCGCGGCGGTGGCGAAGGCGCCGTAGATGGCGTCCAGGCGGTTGAAGAAGAAGGTGTCGCTGGACGGATTGCCGAACAGGCTCTGGGCGTTGTCCAGGTACTGGGAGACGGCGGTCCAGCGCTGGGAGTCCGAGGCCGCCGTGAGGCTGGCCATCTGCAGGTAGTCGTCGGTGATCCGCTTGATGCCGTCGACGCGCACCCCCATGCCGACGCCGTCCACCACCAGGGGCTGCTGGTCGACCGCCTTGCGGACATAGCCGGGGGTGTTGACGTTGGCGATGTTGTCCGAGACGGCGCGGAGGGAGGCCTGGGCCGCGTTGAGGCCCGAGGCGGCGGTCTTCAGGGTGACGTTCAGAGACATCGCTTAACGCTCCGCCCGGCAAAGGCTCACCCACGACCCGGCGGATTCTGCCGGGAAGAAAGTGAGCGCGCGCGAAAGGCGCCGGGAAAAACCTAACAGTTTCAACGATGGTCCCTTCGGGGGCCGGTGTGATCCAGCCTGACAGCGCAAGTCCGGCGCCAGAGGCCGACAGGCCGGCGCCAGGGCCGCGCCAGGACCCGAAACGGCGGCCGGGGGATCGGCAGGTAACGCCCACCAGGACCGGTTCCGCTCGGCAATTTCCTCCGCAGAGGGGGGACGGAAGGGACCCGGCAAAAAGGCGCTTCTTCTGCGTTTTCAATGATTTGGAAAGCTGGCGCGAAGGTTGCTCCGGACCCGTCGAATGGACCCGGCGCAGGATGCGCTGAAGCACCGACAAGGTTTTCAACCCGTCATTATGAGCGTCCCGGCGATCCAACCCATCATGACCGCCCCCGGCCTGGCCGGCGGAAGCGGGCCCGGCATGACCGGCGCCCCGACGGGGGCGCTCGGCGGCTTCGAGGCGCTGCTGGCGGCCTTCTTCGGCGAGACGGACATTGCAGGCGTCCCCGTGGGCGCGGGCAAGGACGAGGCAGCCCCGGGGGGCCCCGCGCCGGCCGCCGCATTCGCCGACCTCGTCCCCAACAACGCCGACCGGGCGACGACCGGTGAGACGCAGATCGCCGACAGCGCCGCCACGGGGGACGATGAGAGCGCGGAAGCCCAGGCGGCGGTGGATCCCCTGCTGCTGGCGTTCGTGCAGCCGCAGGCGCCCGCCCGGGAGACCACGCCCGCCGCCATGACGGCGCCCGCCGAGGCCGCGCCCGCCCAGGCCGGG
>JAEYNH010000036.1 GCA_023412655.1 Pseudomonadota bacterium
GCCTGCGGCCGCCGCCCGCGGGGAGGAAATGCTCGTTAGAAGCGCTTGGTGACCGAGACGCCGTAGGTCCGTGGGTCGAGGAGGATCACGTTGCGCAGCGCACCCAGGTTTTCGTCGGCGATGTCGAAGCCGACGATGGTGTCGTCATCCAGCAGGTTCTTCACGAACAGCTGGACGCTCAGGTCCGCCTCCGGCCGGTCGAAGGTCAGGGTGGCGTTGACGTTCTCCCAGGATCTCACGCGGTCCACCGGATTGTTGGTGTATCGCATGTAGCTCTCGGACTGCCGGTAGTAGTCGCCGCGCGCGGTGGCTTCCCAGCCGCCCGGCAGCTCCCAGCTGTACTGTGCGCCCAGGGAGAGCGTCCACTTGGGGGCGCCGGGCAGTTCGTTGCCCTCCAGGTTCTGGATGACGCCCTCGCCGGCGCCGCTGGAATACAGCGCCACACCCGGACCGTAGGTGTAGACGCCGGCCGCCAGGGCGTTGGCCGTGGCGGGCGCCACGCCCGAGGCGGTCAGGCGCGTCACCATGGCCGCAGGGCCGCTACAGGCGACGCCGGCGAGCGCCGCCGGCCCCGCCGCGTTGCGCAGCAGGTTGGCCACGCCCTCGGCGTTGAGGATGCACCCGCCCGTGGTGGCGTTGGCGTAGATGTACCGGCTGTCGCCCTGCATACGGTTGAAGGTGTCGACTGCCTCACCCTCTTCAATGCGGGTCTTCAGGTAGCCCACATTGGCGTTGAGGCGCAGGTTGCGGACCGGCTCCCAGATGCTCTCGAACTCTAGGCCCCGGATCGTGGCGTCGACGTTCTCGTTGTAGATCGACCGGTTCACGCTGCGGGCGATCTGGTAGCCCTTGTAGTCGTAGTAGAAGCCCGTGAGGTTCAGGATCAGCGAGCCGTCCAGCAGGACGTTCTTGGTCCCCACCTCATAGGCGTTGACGAACTCGGGGGCGAACGCCTCGCGCAGGCCCATGGTGACGACGCTGGCCGGATTGAAGCCGCCGCCCTTGTAGCCCTTGGAATAGGACGCATAGACGAGGGTGCTGTCGGTGAACGACAGGTCCGGCGACCAGTCGACATTCAGCCGCCCGGTGGTCTCCTTGAAGCGCACCCGCTGCTCGGCGCTGAACGTCGGTCCACGCCCCGGGGCCAGGAGCGTCGCCCCGGAGCCGCGGGAGGTCTTCTTATCGTCCGTGTAGCGCAGGCCGCCGGTGACCCGCAGGGTGTCCGTGGCCTGCCAGTAGAGCTCGCCGAACAGCGCCTTGGACTTCAGGTCGTACTCGGTGAGGCTGATGAAGTAGTTGTGGCCGGAGAAGTCCGGCTCGGCCAGCGGATCCACATAGGCCGTCGGGACCAGGATCCGGGTGGCCAGGGTGGTGACGTTCGAGGCCGAGTAGGTCGTGGTGGTGGTCTCGTAGTCCAGATAGATGCCGCCCACGTTGAAGTTGATCGGGCCATCGAAGTCCGACTGGACGCGCAGTTCCTGGGTCCACTGCTCGCTGTGTCCCGACCCGCCGGCCTGGGCCTCGAAGCGGTCGGTCACGCCGAACTGTCCGTCGGTCAGGGTGCCGGTGGGCGTGAAGCGGGTGACGCCGAACGGCGTGGCGGTGCGCACACCGGTGGTGTCGCCACGAGAGTAGTTCTCGTTCTCGGCGTAGCTGGTCAGCGAGGTCACCGCCAGCGACGGCGTGGCCTGCCACTCCAGGTTCAGCTGGTAGATGTCGGTGCGCGGCCGATAGATCGGACGGCCGACCACCTCCACCTCGCGCAGGTTCCGGGAGACCGAGGCGCCGGCGTTCGGGTCCGTGGTCCACAGGCCGATCTGGCGGCCGAGGATCCCCGGGAACGTGGCCAGGACGTTGGCCGTGTCATAGACGTCGTCGCCATAGACCGAGGCCGGGAGACACCCCTGGCTGAGCGCCGCCTGGGCTACGCCCGTGGCCACGCCGCCGACGCTCTCAAGGCCGGGATCGCGCTTGCAGAGCGCCTTGCGGGCTCCGCGGGTGTCGTCCTCGGCGAAGCCTTCCCACATCAGGGTGGCGCTGAACGTCGAGCTCGGCTCGAACAGCAGCGTCGCCCGGCCGGCCCAGATCTGGCGCCCGTCGATCCGCTGATCGTTCAGGGTGTTCTTGGTGTAGCCCTGCCGGTCCAGGCCGAACGCCGCCACGCGCAGGGCGAACATTTCGCCGAGGGGCAGGTTCACGAAGCCCTGGGCGCGCATCGACTCGTAATTGCCGAGTTCGGCGGTGACGCCCGCGCTGAAACTGTGGCTCGGCTTGTTGGTGATCACGTTGACCACGCCGCCGGTGGCGTTCCGGCCGTAGAGCGTCCCCTGCGGGCCGCGCAGCACCTCGACACGCTGCACGTCGAAGAATTCCGCGTCGGCGATGCGGTTGGCCGTGAGCGGGGCGTTGTTCAGGTGCACGCCCACCCCGTCGTCGCCCGTGGTGGCGATCAGTTGCGCACCGACCCCACGGATCTGGAAGTTCGTCCGCAGCGAGCGGCGTTGGAACGTCAGGTTCGGGACGGACTGCACGAGGTTGCCGGCGCCGTCGATCCGCTGGGCGCGAAGCGCCTCCTCGCCATAGGCCGAGACCGCGATCGGAACGTCCTGGATCGATTCCTCGCGCTTCTGGGCGGTGACGATCAGTTCGTCCACCACGGAGCCTGCGCCCTCTTGAGCAAAGGCCGGTGAAGTCAAGGCGATAGCAGCGATGGACGCCGACGCCAGCAGCGCGCGTTGCATTGGTTTCCCCCTCGGATTCCCGTTTCTAGCTGCGCGGAATGGAGATGATAATGGTTTGAACGTCAATAGTCCTCACCAGCGATCTTCTGAGGCGGCGCCTCTGACACCCCGACCGCACCCCGCTGCAATCAGGAGGGATTGAACGTTTTGTGGTGATGATGTCAGAAGGACTGCGCGACGCGTCGGGTTGAACCCGCTGTCTCGATGGGGTGCGACGGGCCGGGCTCGCCGCGGGGAAGTCATGGGGGAGCGGCCAGCCCAACGGGCGCCGCGCAAGTGTGGATATGCAGAAGCGTTGTTTGACGGCGGTGCTGGCCGCCCTGCTGCTGACGGGCGCCGCGCCAGCGCCCGGCGTGGACGACCGCCGCCTTCGTGGCGCGGACCGCAGCGCCGAATGGCTCGCCGCCGGCCGCACCTATTCCGAACAGCGGTTCAGCCCCCTCAGCCAAGTGAACACCGAGACTGTCGGCCGGCTCGGCCTGGCCTGGTACGGCGACATCGATACCGAGCGTGGCCAGGAAGCGACCCCGATCGTCGTCGACGGCGTGCTCTACGTCACCACCGCCTGGAGCAAGGTGAAGGCCTTCGACGCCGCCACCGGAAAGCCTCTCTGGACCTATGATCCCAAGGTCGATCCGGCTGTCGGCCAGATCGCCTGCTGCGATGTGGTGAACCGCGGCGTCGCCGCCTGGAAAGGCCGGATCTACCTCGGCGCCCTGGACGGCCGCCTGATCGCCCTGGACGCCAAGACCGGCCAGGAAGTCTGGTCGGTGCAGACCGTGGACACGACCAAGGCCTACACCATCACCGGCGTGCCCCGCATCGTCCGGGACAAGGTGATCATCGGCAACGGCGGCGCCGAGTACAACGCCCGCGGCTACATCACCGCCTACGACGCGGCGACCGGCAAGCAGCTGTGGCGCTTCTACACCGTGCCCGGCAATCCCGCCGACGGGTTCGAGACGCCTGAACTCGAGCAGGCCGCCAAGACCTGGAACGGCGAGTGGTGGAAGCTGGGCGGCGGGGGCACCGTCTGGGACGGCATGGCCTACGATGTCGAGAGCCGGCTGCTCTACATCGGGGTCGGCAACGGCACCCCCTGGAACCAGCGGTTCCGCAGCCCCGGCGGCGGCGACAACCTGTTCCTCTCGTCCATCGTGGCGCTCGATCCGGACACCGGAAAGTACCGCTGGCACTACCAGACGACCCCGGGCGAGACCTGGGACTATACGGCGGCCCAGCCGATCATGGTGGCGACCATCCCATGGAAGGGTCGCCCGCGCCGGGTCGTGCTGCAGGCCCCCAAGAACGGCTTCTTCTACGTGCTCGACGCCAAGACCGGCCAGCTGCTGTCCGCCGAGAAGTTCGCGCCGGTGGACTGGGCCGAGCGGGTCGACATGGCCACCGGCCGGCCGGTGGAGCGGCCCGAGGCGCGCTACGACAGGACGGGGAAGCCGGCGATCGTCTCGCCGGGCCCGCTGGGCGCCCACAACTGGCATCCGTGGTCCTACAGCCCGAACACGGGCCTCGTGTACCTACCGGTGACGGAGAACAACGGCCCGTACGGCAACATGGCCGAACTCAAGGTCAACGAGCGGGCCTACAACACCGGGATCGACGCCGCCGCGGCCCTGCCCCTCTACCGGCTGCCCGGCGCGCCGAAAGGCGGGGCGATCCGCAGCTACCTGCAGGCCTGGGACCCGGTGAAGGCCAAGGAAGCCTGGCGGGCCGAGAATCCCGTCTATGGCTCAAGTGGCGTGATGGCCAGCGCCGGCGGCCTCGTCTTCTCCGGCGACCACGCGGGCCAGTTCTCGGCTTACGACGCCGTCACCGGCCGCAAGCTGTGGTCGCAGCCCACCCAGGCGAAGATCGTCGCCGCGCCGATGTCCTATGAGATCGGCGGCGAGCAGTATGTCGCCGTGCTCGCCGGCGCCCGCGGCCTGCCCGCCGATCAGGCGCGCACCAGCCCCGTCAGCGCCAACAACTCCCGCCTGCTGGTCTACAAGCTGGGCGGGCGGGCCCAACTGCCGGCCGAGCCCTTCCGGGCGGCGCAGGACAGCACGATCCAGCAGGCGCTCAACCCGCCCCTGCTGACCGGCACGAACGAGCAGGTCATCGACGGCCAGGCCTCCTACGCCCGCGTCTGCTCGGGCTGTCACGGCGCCGGCGCGGTGGCGGACAAGTCGATCCCCGACCTGCGCTACTCCACGACCCTGAACAGCCTTCCGGCCTGGAACGCGGTGGTGATCGACGGCTCGCGCGCCGCCCAGGGCATGGGCTCGTTCAAGGACCTCCTCGCGCCCGGGGAGTCCGAGACCATCTGGCACTACGTGATCAGTGAAGCCAACAAGGCCAAGGCGGCCGAACAGGCGGCGCGGTCCCGCTGAGCCGCAGGACGGTCGGGGCGGTCTGGGGCCGCCCCGCTTCCGGCCCGACTAGAAGAACCGCTCGCGGATGCGGATGGTGTCGCCCGGCGCCACAGGGGTGGTGCTGGTCAGCGGAAATTCCTGCTCCAACGCGCTGTCGGCGCGCTTGATCATCACCCGCTTGGTGTTGGCCCGGTAGGTGAAGCCCTCGGCGGTGGCGACGGCGTTCATCACGGTGAGCCCGTTGGTATAGGGATATTCCCCCGGCTTGTTCACCTCGCCGAGGATGTAGAAAGGCCGATAGTTCAGAACCTCGACGGAGACCCGCGGCTCCTTCAGGTAACCGTCCTGCAGGGCGGTCTCCACCTTCTTCTGGAACTCCGGGATCGTCAGGCCGGCGGCCTGGACCTCGCCCACCAGCGGCAACGAGACCTTGCCCGACCCGCCGACGAAGAACTCTCCGGTTAGGCTCTCCTCGCCGAAGGTGATCACCCGGATCTTGTCCCCAGACCCAAGCCTGTAGGACGGCACCTCGCGCACAGCGGCATCCTGCGCGCGCGCCGGCCCAAGGCCACCCATGGCCGCGAAAATCCCGACGCAAGCGGCCAGCATGACCGCAAGCAGCGCCAAACGACCCATTGGATGCATTCTACTCCAACTCCATCGGTGCGTGCATCTGCACCATATCGCACCGCGGCGCCGGGCGGAATACCGCGCGAACCAGGAAGGGCCACAACCTACAATATAAGGTGCAGATTGGTTAAGGCTAATGGGCGTTAACCGCCTTCGATAGAAACTATTTTCATGATTAACGCCAGTTCACCAAGTATTCTTTGCCGATTATTATAGTTGATCTAGCCGTAACCACATAATTACAGCGAGACTTAACGCGCGAAGAGCCAGAACCGCCCGCATAACAACGGTGCTGGCGGTGTCATGGCTCTCCAATACAATGTCGCCGCGCGTTTCCTGGGCGCTGTTGGCCTGTGGATGTGGGCTGGCGCAGCAATTGCTGCATCGCCGCAGACGCCGGCCATGCCGCTGGGCTCCATCGCCCTCCCGCCGGCTGGCTTCATCGACTTCTGCACCCGCCAGCCCGAGGACTGCGGCGCGGATCCGGCTCAGGTGCTGACGGCGGCCCGGCGGGCCGACGCGGAGCGCCAGGCCCTGCTGGCCCCTCTGGGCCCGCAACCGGCCGCTCTGGGCGTCCAGCGCCCGGCCGTGGCCATTCCCGCCACCGCGCTCCAGGCGGCTCCGCCACTCCTGTCCGCCCTGGTCGAGGCCGCCCCGGCCCCCGGCCCGGTCGATTTTGTCGACCCGGCGGCCGCCACCGCGGAACGCCGCAAGCCCACCCTCGGCCCGGCCCTGTGGTCGACCTTGAACCGGGTGAACGC
>JAEYNH010000044.1 GCA_023412655.1 Pseudomonadota bacterium
CCTGGGGGGGGGGCTGGTCTACGCCCCATCCCCGGCCCCCCGGCCGCGCCGCCGCCCTGGCCGACGAGATCGCCGCCGCGATCCGCGCCTCAGGCGGCTCGCTGCTGCTCTCCTTCACCCGCCGGACCCCCAGCGCGGCCCGGGAAGCCATGTCCCTGCGCCTGAAGGACCTGCCGGGCGTGATCTGGGACGAGCGGCCGCCCAACCCCTACTTCGCCTTCCTCGCCGCGGCGGACGCGGTCCTGGTGACCGAGGATTCCACCAACCTGGCGACCGACGCCGCCGCCACCGGCAAGCCCGTGTACGTCCTGCCCATGACTGGCCGCAGCGAGAAGCTCGCCCGCTTCCACGCCGACCTGCAGGCCCGCGGCGCCTCCCGCCCCTTCGCCGGCCGCATCGAGGCCTGGAGCTATCCGCCCCTGGCCGAAACCGACCGCGCGGCCGCCGAGGTGCTCGCCCGCTACGATGCCCGGGCGAAGGCCCTCCGCGTTCCCGCCTGACGCCGTTTGCGATGCCCTTTGCAATTCGGGGCGCGATGGCCTTTGCTCCCCGCCCATGAGTCTCCCACCCGGCAGTCTCCCGAGCGGTCCCCGCCTCCTGTTCGTCGTCGACGCCGGCCAGAAGGTCGGCGGCGGCCATGTGATGCGCTCGCTCACCCTGGCCAAGGCGCTGGAGGCCCAGGGCGCGGCCGTCGCCTTCCTCGGCCCCCCGGCCGCCGACGAGGTGCTGGAGACCTTCGCCCCGGACGTGGCCCGCCTGTCGGCCGCCTCGGCCGAGCCCCGGGACCTCGCCCTGGCGGTAGGCCGCGAGCAGTTCGACGCCATCGTCTTCGACCACTACGGCCTTGGTGAGCGCGATCACCGCGCCATGGCCCAGGGCCGGCCCGTCCTGGTGATCGACGACCTGGCCGACCGGCCGTTGGGCGCCGACATCGTCCTCGACTCCGGCCCCGGCCGCACCGCCGCCGACTACGACGGCCTCATCCCCGATGGCGCGCGTCTGCTGCTCGGGCCGTCCTACGCCCCGGTGCGCCCGGAGTTCGCCGCCCTGCGCGAACCGGCCCTCGCCTGGCGCGGCGAGCCCGTCCAGCGCCTCCTGGTGTCCATGGGCATGACCGACGTGGGCGGGATCACCGCCCGGGTCGTCGAGCGCCTGCGCCCCCGCATCGGCGACGCCGGCCTCGACATCGTCCTCGGCGCCGGGGCGCCCAGCATCCCGAGCCTGGCCAAGATCGCCCGCCGCGACAACCGGCTGATGCTGCACGTCGACACGCCGCACATGGCCCGGCTCACCGCCGAGGCCGACATCGGCGTGGGCGCCGCCGGCTCCTCAACCTGGGAGCGCTGCGTCCTTGGCTTGCCTTCCGTCGCCATCGTCCTGGCGGACAACCAGCGCGCCGCCGCCCACGCCCTGGCCGAGCGCGGCGCGGCGATCGTCATCGACGCCGCCCAGGCCGACTTCGACGACGCCCTCGACCGCGCCGTCATGCGCCTCCTCCGGGACGCCGACCTGCGCCGCCGCATGGCCGCCGCCAGTTCCGAGATTTGCGATGGCCTAGGCGCCGGCCGCGTCGCCGAAACCTTCCTGAGACTGATCGCCGCCCGCGCCACCGCGTGACATTTCCGCTAATTAACCCTTCTGAACGCGACCGCCGTTAGCTTGTCGGCGGGAGGGGTGATGGGCATGAGCGAAGCTTTGCAGACGGGGGCGGCCGAGGCCGCGCGGGGCGCCGTGCGCCTGACGCCCCTGCAGACGATCCCGATGGAGAACGGCATCCTCGGCGTCGCCGAGGTTTCCAAGCATATCGGCTTCCCGGTTCACCGCGCCTACTACATCCGCGACGTGCCCCGGGGCTCGGGCCGCGGCGGCCACGGACACAAGGCCCTGCGCCAGGCCTTCCTCTGCCTGCGCGGCAGCTTCTCGCTCTCGATCACCCGCCACGGTCACACCGAGACCGTGGTCCTCGACCGGCCTGACGTCGCTGCCGTGGTCGAGCCCGGCTGCTGGCGCGACCTTGCCGACTTCTCGGACGACTCCGTGGTCATGGTCCTGGCCTCCGACGAGTACGACGAGGCCGACTACATCCGCAGCTACCACGACTTCCTGCGCTGGGAGGCCGAGGCCGAGCCGGTGCGCGCCGTCCCGTACCTCGATCTCTCCCGCGGGGCCCGGGAGATGACCGCGGAGCTTGAGCTGGTCACCCGCCGGGTGATCCGCTCGGGCCACTTCATCGGCGGGGCGGAGGTCGAGCGGTTCGAGACCCGCTTCGCCGCCTATTGCGGGGCTGGGCAGATGATCGGCGCCGGCAACGGCCTCGACGCCCTGGTCCTCGCGCTCCGCGCCTGGGACATCGGGCCGGGCGACGAGGTGGTGATGCCCGCCCATACCTTCATCGCCACGGCCCTGGCCGTCGACGAGGTGGGCGCAACGCCCGTGCTGGCGGACGTGGAACCGGACACCGGGCTTTTGGACGTGGACCGCCTTGCCGAGGTCCTCACCGACCGCACCCGCGCGGTGATCCCCGTGCATCTTTACGGCCTTCCGGTGGACATGGACGCCCTGCGGGCGGCTCTCGCCGGCCGCGACATCCGCATCCTTGAGGACGCCTGCCAGGCCCACGGCGCGCGCTACAAGGGCCGCCGATGCGGCGGCCTGGGCGACGCCGCCGCCTTCAGCTTCTATCCCACCAAGAACCTCGGCGCCCTCGGCGACGGCGGCGGCCTGACCACCGACGATCCCGCCCTGGCCGAACGGGTGCGGATGTTGGGCAACTACGGCTCCCGGGTGAAGTACGCCCACGAGCTTGTCGGCCGGAACTCGCGTCTCGATCCCCTCCAGGCGGCCGTCCTCGACTTCAAGCTCGACCGCCTGGACGGATGGAACGCCCGCCGGCGCGAGCTGGCCCGGCGCTATTTCGCCGCCCTGTCCGACCTGCCGGCCCTGCACCTGCCGACGGTGCGCCCCTTCGCCGAGCCGGTCTGGCACGTCTTCCCGGTTCGCGCCCCCGGGGTCCGCGACGACCTCCAGGCGTTCCTCGCCGAGCACGGAGTCGGCACGAACGTGCACTATCCCACGCCGATCCACCTCCAGCCCTGCTACGCGGGCCGCTGGCGGGCCGGCGACTATCCGGCTGCGGAAGCGTTTGCGGGTTCTGTGCTCAGCCTGCCGCTGGACCAGACCCACACCGAGGCCGAGATCGACTTCGTGATCGCCAAGGTGCGCGCGTTCTTCAGCGCGTGAGAGCCAGGGCCTGATCGACCCCGGCCAGGACGTCCTTCGCCTCTACGCGGAAGTCTTGGTGCAGGGCCATGGGATGCCAGGGGTCGGCGAGGACTTTCACCTGCGGCCCGCTCACATGCACCACCGGCCCCGCGCCCGCGGCCGCCGACATATGCCGCCAGTACCAGTAGGCGGTCTGCGCGAAGCGGGGCATCAGCACGACGATAGGGCAGTCGGGCCGGCAGAAGATCAGGTTGGCCATGGCGGCTCCGGTCGCCCCCACCACCATGCCGGCTTCGGAATAGGCGGCGACCTGCTCCTCGACCGTCAACCGTTCGGGCTCGATGACCTGGAAGCCGCGGGCCACGAGCGCGGCCTGGATCTCGTCCTCGTTGACCAACCGTCGGACCCCGCTGTTGCGGCGCACGAACCATTTCGGCCGGCCGCCGCTAGGCTTGGTCCGGACGCCCGCGCGCAGCATCCGCACCATGCGTTGCATGGCCACCGGGGAGAAGCGGCCATGGACGATTTCCTCGATCGGCTGCCCCTCCCGAAGCTTGTAGGGCACGTACCCCGCCACGGAGACGTGATGCAGCCGCCCTACCCGAGCCAGGTGCCCCTTGGCGAGCCGATACGTGGGCCAGTCGCCCGCGATCAGTTGCACCGTACGCGACAGGTTCGGATGCAGGTCCAGGTCCAGCAGCATCGGCGTCCGCGGCCCGCCATCGGCGACGAGTGCAGCGATCCGCGGCAACACTTCCGTCAGCCAATGCGCGTAATTGGCAGCCGTATGATCCGTGAAGGCGGCAGCCTCCGGCAAATAGTAGGCGTAGAACGGATCGTAGCTGGCCCAGGCCGCGGTAGAGCCATCAGCGGCGCACCCCAGCTCGCGAAGTAGATGTTCGGGCAAGACATGTCGGGCCATGTCGATCATCTCGTGCCGCAGGATGGCCGATGGCGTCGTGAGCAGGTTGGAGCAACCGCGGACCACCACGTCCGGGATTTCGGTGCGGGTCAGTTCCGGAACGTCGAAACTGCCCGACCCCGCAGGATAGAAGCCGGCGTCGGCCTGCGGCTGAACAAGCGCGTCCCCGAGGCTGACCGTGCTTGGCTCGTCGAGTTCGCGGCGCCGCAATCCCTGCGCGCCAGCATAGAGTTCTGTCGTCGTGAACGGCAGAGGCAGCGGCTCGAACATGCGACTCCAGACCCGAGGATGATGACTTCACCACCGCCGCGGCAGATGATCTGCGTCACAAAACCCGATTCCCCGTAAGGACAAACGCTGGCATGTCGCCGTCAGAAGCCGCCGCGGCCGAACCTGTCGGCGCCTCGACTTTCCTCCGTCAGGCGGCTGCGGCCGAGGCCAAGGGCCAAGTGACCGCCGCCTTCAACCTCTACCGGGCCGCCATGGCGGTCGCCGCGCATCGCGGCGAAGTTGCTCCAGCCCTGGCCGGCTTCGCCCGCCGGGTGGAGTACCTGCCGCTGGCCGAACAAACCCTTGGCGAATACGCCGGGACGGACGCGCCTGTCGGCCTGCTCATCGAACTGGCGGCCGTGCAAGGCGATCAGGGGGCCTTCGACCGCGCCCAGGCCACCCTCGGCGCCGCCCTGGAGGCGAGGCCGGAGGAGGCCCGGCTGTGGAGCGCCCTCGGCTGGCTGCTCTGCCGCCAGGGCCGGCACGCGGAAGCGGTGGTCTTCCTGGAAGAGGCGCTACGGCTCGATCCGGAGCTCGTCCAGGCCAATGACATACTGGCCGACGTGATCGCGCTCACTGGCGGCGACCTTGCGCGCGCGCTGTCGCTAGGGGAAGCGGCCCGCGCCGCCGCCTCCAAGGCCGAGTTGCCCGAGATCACCGCCGCCCATGCCCGGCGCCTCCTGGCCGCCGGCCATCTGCCGGAAGGCCTGGCCGCCTTCGCCGCCGGCGCGGCTGGCGATACCGCGCTCGTCACTCACCGCCTCGCCGCGCCCCGCTGGCGGATCGGGTCGCCCGCGCCCGGCCAGGTGGTGGTTTTCGGCGAGGAGGCCCTTGCCGACGAGATCCTGCTGGCAAGCCTCGTGCCGACCCTGCCGCGGGCCGCAGCCCCCTACATCCTGGCGGTCGGCGGTTGCTGGCGCAGCCTCGCCGAGCGCTCGTTTCCCCAGACGCATGTGGTGCTTCGCCTAAGTCGCGCCGGGAACACTCGTCCTCTGCGCGCTGCGGCGCTCGACAGCGTGCAGATCCATGCCGGCAAGCTGGTCAGCGCCTTCACGACCCTGCGCGAGCTCCTGCCCGTCCAGCGTCTGTCCGGCGCGGGCTTCGCGCCCGCTCCCTACCTCATTCCCCATCCGGGTCAGGTGACCTACTGGCGCGCCTGGCTCGACACCCTCGGACCGGGCCTCAAGGTGGGTGTCCAGCGTCACCTCGATCCCCATCGGCCTGAATGGGAGGCGCCGCCCGCGGCCCTGCTCCACCCTGCCCTGCTCCGCGACGGCGTGCGCCTGGTGGATCTGCCGGCCGCGGGCGCGGTTCAGACGGACGCGCCGACCGCTTTCGCGCTCCCTCCGGGCCTGGAGGCGGACGACCTTGATGGCCTCGCCGCCCTGACCGCCGCCTTGGACGTGGTCGTCGGCCCCGCCGGCCTCACCACCTATGTCGCCGGCGGCGTGGGGGCGCGGACCTTCATCCTGGCGCCGCCCCGCCACTGGGCCATGCTGGGCACCGACGGCTATCCCTGGTTCTCCCGCGCGCGCGCCTTCACGGCGGACGCCATCCACGACTGGGACCGGGCCGTCGCCGATCTTTCCGACGCCCTCTCCCACCTCGTGGGCGGGGCCGGGAACGCCTGAAACCGGCTGGGGAGCCAGAATGAACATCCATCCTACCGCCTATGTGGACCCCGCCGCCGATATCGGAGCCGGGGCCGATATCGGCCCATTCACCATCGTTCACGCCAACGTCCGGATCGGTCCTGGCGCGGTCATCGGCTCGCATTGCGAAATCGGCCTGCCGACACCGCTGGCGCAGGGGCGGCCGCTTGTCCTCGGCGCTGAGGCGACCATCCGCTCGCACAGCGTCTTCTACGAAGGGTCCACCTTCGGCGACGGCGTCACCACCGGTCACCGCGTGACCATCCGCGAGGGCGTTCAGTGTGGACGCAATCCGCAGTTCGGCACTCTTACCGACGTGCAGGGCGACTGCGTGATCGGCGACTACTTCCGCAGTCATTCCAACGTGCACATCGGCAAGCGGTCGACCATCGGCGACTTCGTCTGGATCTTTCCCTACGTGGTGCTCACCAACGATCCCACCCCGCCCAGCGAGGTGCTCGTCGGCGCCACCCTCAAGGACTACAGCGTCGTGGCCACCATGTCGGTGGTTCTGCCGGGGGTCACGGTCGGCGAACACGCTCTCGTGGGGGCCATGAGCACCGTGAGCCGCGATGTGCCCGACCGGATGCTGGCAGCGGGCAACCCGGCCAAGCCGATCCGCTCGGTGGAGGAGATTCGCCTGCGGGACGGGACCGGCCGTGCAGCCTATCCCTGGCCGCGCCACTTCCGCCGTGGCTATCCGCCTGAAGCCTTGGCCGCCTGGGACGCCCCCGCCGAGGGCTGAAAGCCTACCCCGCCGCCAGAACCGTCGGCTGATCCGCCTTCGCCGCCGCCCAGCGTTCGAACATCGCCCGGAACGCGGCGTCCAGGTCACGCATGAAGCCCGCCTCGTCGCAGTTGGCGCCGCCGTCGAAGCCGGGGCGCACCCGGGCTCTAACGGCGTCGAGGCCTTCCGCGTCGCGGGCCAGCTCCAGGGCCTTGGCCACGAAGCCTTCCGGCGTGGTGGTGGCCAGTTCCTCCAGCCCGGAGGCCCTGAGGATGGTGCGGGCGTACAGGCCGCCCACATTCGGCGTCTCGCCCACCATCGACAGCACCGGCACGCCGTTCGACAGCGCCTCCAGCGTCGTGGTCGACCCCGGCGCCGGCCAGCAGTCCAGCATGACGTCGATCCGCCGGAAGGCGCCGTAGTACGCCTCGCCCGAGGTCTCGCCCTCGAAGATCAGCTGCTCGGCCCCCACGGCGTGGGCCGCGAAGCGGGCCGTCGTCGCGGCCTGCAGCACCGGATCGGCGAAGTAGCGGTACTTCAGGACCAGCCGGCTGCCCGGCATGTTCCGCAGCACCGTGGCCCAGGCCGCCAGGCAGCCGTCGCTGAGCTTGGCCGGGTGGTGGAAAGAGCCGAAGGTCACATGACCCGCGGCCCGCGCCGGCGTCGGCGCCGGGTCGAGCCGCCCCTCCGCCGGACGATAGGGCCAGAACACCTCGCCCGCGCCCCAGATCTCCTCGCTGAACAGCTCCGGAAAGGCCGGCGCATCCGAGGCCCGGGCGTGCAGCACATAGTCCATCTGCGGCAGGCCGGTGGTCTGGGCGAAGTTGATCCAGCCCACCTGCACCGGAGCCGGCTTGCGGGCGAACACGCCCAAGCGCGAGCCCGCGGTATGCCCCCACAGGTCGTTCAGCACATCGATGCGATCCTTGCGGATCAGGGCCGCGGCGGCCTCGTCGTTCAGATGGCCGATGGGACGGATCTGCACAAAGGCCGGCCAGCAACCCGTCTCGCTCGCGGCTTCGGCCGGATACAACACCACCTCGGTGGTCTCGGGGTCATGCCCCTCGAACAGCGGCGCCACGAACTGTCTGAGCTGCGAGGTGGCGAAGCGGGGCGCCACATAGCCGACGCGCAGCTTGCGGCCTGCCAGCGACGCGTTGCCGTGCGGGGCAGGCGGCGGCAGTTCGGCCCACCGCCTGGACCAGTCCCGCGCGGCCTCGGCGTGCCGTGCCTCCCCGTCCTCGCAGAACAGCAGGGCGTAGATCAGGAATTGGTGCAGGGCCGGCGAGGGGAAGTTCTCCACCGCGACCTGCAGGTACTGGGCCGCCTCTTCCACCCGCCCCTGGTGCTGCAGCGACAGAGCGTAGTTGAGCAGCCCCTGGCTGTCGATCTCGCCGGCGCTCAGGGACATGCCCCATACCACCGAGGCGCAGGCCACCAGGTGCTTGCCGTAGAGCTCCAGCCCCACCTGCGCCCCATAGGCCGGATCGGCCTTCAGGCCCGCCACGCCGCCCGAAAGGCCGGTCAGCAGCGACAGCGTGTGCAGGACGCGTGCGTTGTCCAGCTCCGCGTGCGCCGGCTCGCCGCCCTGCATCAGGGCGGCGGCCAGGCCGTAATAGGCTTCATGGTCGGCGGGGTTCGCGGCGATCGCAGCCCGGAAGGCGGTCAGGGCCCCCTCAGTGTCGGCGACCAGCAGCGCCAGCTTGCCTGCCTTGGTGCTCATGGGGCTCCTACGCCTTCAGCACGGTGTTCTGGCGGATCACCGCGGCGCCGGCGGCGTCCAGGTCCTTCCGCGTGTCGGCCAGGCTCAGGGGCCCGGTCAGGGTGGCGTTCACCGCGTCCATGCCCGAGCGCTTGGCCCTGCCCCGGGCGATCAGGTAGCGCAGGGAAATCCGCTCGTGATCCGCCGCGTCCGGCTGCGTGCCGTGCAGGGTGCAGGCGTGCCAGATGGCGGCGAAGCCCGCCCCGCCGGTTAGGATCTTCTGGCGCACCGCCGCCTCGCCGTGCGGGCCGTTGCGGTACAGCCAGCTCTCCTCCCCCGTGCGGGTCAGGTCGTGCGGGAACACCGAGCCCCCCAGGCGGTGGCTGCCTTCCAGCAGGTACAGCGGCGCGTCGGCCTTGGTCACCGGATGCAGGTAGACGTACAGCGTCAGGAAGTCGGCTTCCCGGTCCTTGTAGTCGATCAGGTCCTGGTGGAAGTCGATGCCGTAGAAATAGGTCACGTCCCGGTGTTCGGGCTTCACATAGGCGCCCAGATTGTTCACCGGATTGCCGTGGATCCGCGCCCGCAGCCACTCGGGCACGCTGCGCGCGGGCACGCCGCACACCACCTTCTTGTTGAGGATCTCATAGCCCTCGCCCAGCAGGGCGGTCATCGCCTCCACAATGTGCGGCGCCTGCTCGACGAAGCCGAGGCGGTCCTCGAACCGTTCCAGCAGGTTGCGGCCGGGCCTGGGGTTCACCCCCGTGTACTGCGGGTCGGCGTCGAACTGGGCCTCGCTGAGGAACAGGCTGTCGTCGAACGCCCGGGTCGCCCGGATGTCGGCCAGCAGGTCGGCGGCGGCCCGCACGTCCACCTTGGGCTCGAATATGTGCGCCCCCTGCCGGATGAAATCCGAGACCACCTGCTCCGACAGGGTCCAGTCGGAGGTCTTGGCCATGGCGTTCATGAAGGGCTCCGATCGCACGCGCTCAGCCGCAGAGGTCCACGAGTCGCGTTAACCCTAGCTTACCCTCGGGGGCGCACCTTCCGCCCCGAGACGGAGAGCCCGCCCTGACCCTCGCCATCCTCCAGGCCCGCCTCAGCTCCACCCGCCTGCCCGGCAAGGTGCTGAAGCCGCTGCTCGGCCAGCCGATGATCCTGCGCCAGATCGAGCGCATCCGGCGGGCCGCCAGCCTGGACCGCCTGGTGGTGGCCACCAGCACCGATGCCTCGGACGATCCACTGGCGGAGGCGCTGGACGCCGAGGGGATCGATGTCTTCCGCGGCCCGCTCGACGATGTGCTGGCGCGCTACGTCGGCGCCCTGGACCGCTGGCCGGCGGACACCGTCGTCCGCCTCACCGCCGACTGTCCGCTGATCGACCCGCAGGTCATCGACGCCACCGTCGCCCTGCTGCACGAGACGGGCGCCGACTACGCCCACTGCCGCACCCAAGAGGTGGGCTATCCCAAGGGCCAGGACGTGGAGGCCATGACCGCGGCCGTCCTGCGCCGGGCCGCCGAGCGCGCCACGACCCGCGAGGAGCGCGAACACGTCACCTGGGGCGTCTGGTCGAGGCCCGACCTCTACAGGATCGTCCGGCTCGCCCCGCCGCAGGAATGGGGCCACGTGCGCTGGACCGTCGACCGTCCCGACGACTTCGCCTTCGTCGCCGCCGTCTACGAGGCCCTGTATCCGGCCAACCCGGCGTTCACCTCGGACGATATCCGCGCCTTCGTTGAAAGCCGCCCCGACCTTGCGGCCTACGGTGGCGATCCCAGGATCTGAGAAGCCTCGGCTAGGGGGCGTCCGGCAGGCTGGCGGCGTCGATCCCCTTCTCCGCGAGCCTCGCCTCGATATCGGCCCGGGCCGCCAGCCAGTCGGCCTTGAGCATGCCCAGGCCCACCACGTCCTGGAACCGGCCGCCCTTGCAGACGTGCTCCCGGTAGCAGGCCTCGCGCTGGAAGCCGAAACTCTCGTGCAGCTTCCACACGCCCTCGTTTTCCAGCAGCACCTCGCACCACAGCTTGTGGAAGCCCATGGTCTCGAAGACGTGGCGCAGGACGATGTACTCCACCTGCGCCCCCACGCCCCGGCCCCGCGTCGCGGGCTCGGCAAGGTAGTAGGCCCAGTCGCAGCGGCGCACGATGGGGTCGATCTTGGCCAGGTTGGCCAGCCCGACCGGCGCCCCGTCCAGCTCCACGATCCAGTAGCGGCGGTCCTCGGCCGTCAGCGCGCCCGCCAGCCAGCGGTCGTGCTCGGCCTGGCTGATCTTGTGGTCGGTGTACATATAGGCCGCGACCTCGGGCGAGTTGCGCCAGGTCAGCAGCCGGGCGCTGTCCGCCCGGTCCATGTCCCGCAGGCTGACGCTCATCTGGCCGCCCCGCCGGCGACCATGTCCCAGGCCAGGGGCTCGCCCCGCCGCAGGTCCCGCGTCGCCGCGCGCCCCAGGACCGCGTCCAGCTCGGCCGGAGGCAGGCCGTCACCCGGGCGGATCGAACGCACATTGGCCCTCGTCAGCATCTCGCCCGCCTTCACGTCCATCGCCACATAGAGCGAACGTCGGAACTGCACGTTCCCCCGCTCGGCCCCCACCAGGTCGTATTGCGCCCGGCCCAGGGCCCGCCAGGCCGCCTTGCAGTCGCTGACCAGGGCGGCGAACTCGCGGGGCTCCAGGCTGAAGGCCGCGTCCGATCCGCCGTCGGCCCGGGCCAGGGTGAAGTGCTTCTCGATCACGCTCGCCCCCAAGGCCACGGCCGCCACCG
>JAEYNH010000099.1 GCA_023412655.1 Pseudomonadota bacterium
CCCGGCCCCGGCGGAATAGGGCCGCCAGCGCCACCGACGCCGCCACCCCCACGGCGTCGGCGGCGAAGTCGCGGACATCTCCCGTGCGGCCCAGATCCATGGTCGCCTGCAGCACCTCCACCGCGACCCCCAGCATCAGGGTGGTCGCCGCCACCGCAAGGGCCCGGCGCGGCCACAGCATCAGGCCGAGCCCGGTGAGCGCCCCCCAGGCGATGGCATGCTGCGCCTTGTCCCACAGGCTGACGCCCGGCAGCGCCTCGGACGGCGACAGGCAGGCATAGAGGACGGCGCCGCAGGCCAGGCCGAAGATGACGAACCGATGCATCCGCCCTGTCTTGCATGCCCGGCCCCGGCTCTCTAGCGTCCGCGGCGTTTTCCGAGGGAGCGGTACGGCATGGCGATCGAGGCGGTGATCTGGGATTTCGGCGGGGTGTTCACCACCTCGCCCTTTGAGGCCTTCAACCGCTACGAGGCCGAGAACGGCCTGCCGGCCGACCTCATCCGCCGGGTCAACGCCACCAACCCCGACACCAACGCCTGGGCCCTGTTCGAGCGCAACGAGATCGACGCCGCCCGCTTCGACGCCCTGTTCCTCGAGGAGTCCACGGCCCTCGGCCACCCCGTGCGCGGGGCCGACGTCCTGCCGCTGATCTCGGGCGCCCTGCGGCCGCGGATGGTCGAGGCGCTGAAGGCCTGCAAGGCCGCCGGCTACAAGGTGGGCTGCATCACCAACAACGTGGTCTCCGAACACAGCCCCGGCCAGGCCGAGGGCCAGCGGGCGGCCGGGGCCATGGCCCAGGTCATGCCGCTGTTCGACGCCATCATCGAAAGCTCCAAGGCGGGGGTGCGCAAGCCCGACCCGCGCATCTACCTGATGATGTGCGACCTGCTGGCCGTGCAGCCCGAGGCCTGCGTCTATCTCGACGACCTGGGCGTCAACTGCAAGCCGGCGGCGGGACTCGGCATGCAGGCCATCAAGGTCACCGGCGAGGCCCAGGCCCTAGGCGATCTGTCGGCCATCCTCGGACTGGAGTTCGCCTGATGGGCGCCCGCCCGCAAAGGATCGGCGCCCTGGCGGCCCTTGAGCGCCTCTCCGGCTGGTCCGCCGCCGAGGGCGGGCGCGAGGCCATCGCCAAGACCTTCCGCTTCGCCGATTTCAACGCCGCCTTCGGTTTCATGACCCGGGTGGCGATCCGCGCCGAGCAGCTGGACCACCATCCCGAGTGGTTCAACGTCTACAACCGGGTCGAGGTCACCCTCGCCACCCACGACACCGCCGACGGATCGCCCGGGGTCACCGAACTGGACGTGACGCTGGCGCAGTTCATGGACGACATTTCCGCCGGGGCCTGAAATCATCCGCGGGCCTCGGCCACGATCCAGGGAGAGGAAACATGGGACGCGTCGCCGGCAAGAAGGTGTTCATCACGGGCGCGGCCCAGGGTCTGGGCGCGGCCTTCGCCTGGCGCCTCGCCGCCGAGGGGGCCAAGGTCAGCCTCGCCGACATCAACGCCGAGGGCGCCCGCGCCGTGGCGGCCGAGATCGACAGGGAGCACGGCGAGGGCACCGCCTTCGCCTTCCCCCTCGACGTCACCCGCGAGGAACAGTGGATCTACGCCCTGGAGGAGGCCGACGAGGCCATGGGCGGCATCTCCGTTCTGGTGCACAACGCCGGCATCAGCCGGGGCGGCGACATCGAGAGCCTCAGCCTCGAGGACTGGCGGACGGTGATGAGCGTCAACGTCGACAGCGTCTTCCTGGGGACCAAGCACGCCCTGAAGTACCTGCGCCAGAACCAGCCCGGCTCGATCATCAACATCTCTTCGATCGCCGGCCTGATCGCCGCCCACAACAGCCCGTCCTACAACGCCTCCAAGGCGGCGGTCTGGCTGCTCAGCAAGGGCATCGCCCTGCACTGCGCCAAGCAGGGCCTGGACGTCCGCTCGAACTCGATCCACCCCACCTTCATCGACACCCCGATCCTCGACCCCCTGCGTCAGCGGTTCGGCAAGGCCGAGGCCGAGGCCAAGCTCGCCCGCCAGGTGCCCCTCGGCCGCATCGGCCAGCCCGAGGACATCGCCAACGCCGTCATCTACCTGGCCTCGGACGAGAGCCGCTTCATGACCGGCGCCGAACTCAAGCTCGACGGCGGCATCAGCGCCATGTGACGGCGATCCTCCCCATCCGCGGAGGTGGCCCGAAGGCCGGAGGGGGCTCAGCCCCGCTCGTCCCGCGCGCTAGTTCACCACCACCGCGCCCAGCAGCACCCTGGCGCCCGGGCGTCCCAGCACCGCGTCGGCCTGCTGCTGCAGGGCCCGGGCGATGAAGTCCACATTGGGCGCCGCCCCCGCCGGCAGGCCGGCAGCGTAGGTCTGCACCGTCGACATGAAGGCCGAGCGCAGCCGCGGCAGCGAGGCCTCGGCCCGGGCGCGCAGCTGCGGATCTGGCGCCTCAAGGCCGCACTCCACCGACATCACCCCGCGCCGCCCGTCGGCGCGGCGGGTGGTCCCCACGATCGTGGGCACCGGCACATAGGTGCTGACCCCGGCGGCCTTCTTCTCGCCCTTGCCCGCTGCATGGGCGGGCGCCGTCGCGAGCAGGGTCGCGGCCCCGGCCAAGGCCATCCGGCCGATGAGGGTGCGGCGGTCCATGGGCGCATAAGGCCTAGCCAGGGTTAGAGGTCTCTTTACGGCCCGGCCGCGAGACTCCCCCAGAGACGAATCGCTGCTCCGGAGCGCCCCTTGGGCCGATTTGCGCCGCAAAGCCTCGACCTCGACGGCAAGGTCATCCTCGTCACCGGCGGGACCGGCAGCTTCGGCCGCCGGTTCATCGAGACGGTCCTGTCCCGCGCCGACCCGCGCAAGCTCATCGTCTATTCCCGCGACGAGCTGAAGCAGAGCGAGATGCAGATCGACCTGGCCGAACGCTTCGACCCGGACAAGCTCGCCCGCATGCGCTTCTTCCTCGGCGACATCCGCGACCGCGAGCGCCTGACCCTGGCCGTGCGCGGGGTCGATGTGGTGATCCACGCCGCGGCCCTGAAGCAGGTGCCGGCCGCCGAGTACAATCCCTCGGAGTGCATCCACACCAATGTCCTGGGCGCCGAGAATGTGGTCTGGGCGTGCCTCGCCAACCGGGTGAGGCAGGTGGTCGCCCTGTCCACTGACAAGGCGTGCAACCCGATCAACCTCTACGGCGCCACCAAGCTGGCCTCCGACAAGACCTTCGTGGCGGCCAACAACCTGTCGGGCGACATCGGCACCCGGTTCGCGGTGGTCCGTTACGGCAATGTGGTGGGCTCGCGAGGCTCCATCGCCCCACTGTTCCAGCGGCTCATCGCCCGGGGCGCGGCCGAGCTGCCGATCACCGACCCGCGGATGACCCGCTTCCTGATCACCCTGGACGAGGGGGTGGACTTCGTCCTCTCCTCCCTCGCCATGATGCGCGGCGGCGAGATCTTCGTGCCCAAGATCCCGTCCATGAAGATCACCGACATCGCCGGCGCCATGGCCCCGGACCTGCCGATCAAGGTGGTCGGCATCCGCCCCGGCGAGAAGCTGCACGAGATGATGATCTCGTCGGACGACGCCCGCACCACCCTCGACCTCGGCGACCGCTATGTGATCGAGCCGGCCTTCGCCGAATACCAGCGGGCGGCCCTGGACGGGACCCCGGCGCCCGAGGGCTTCTCCTACGCCTCCGACAGCAACGACGAATGGCTCGACGCCCCCGGCTTCCTGGCCATGCTCGACGCCGACGCCTCCCGGCGCCGCCGGCGGGCCACCGACTGACGCCATGACCGGTCCCCTGCTGCCCTACGGCCGCCAGACCATCGAGGACGACGACATCGCCGCGGTGGCCGAGGCCCTGCGCGGCGACTTCCTCACCACCGGGCCCCTGGTGGAGCGCTTCGAACAGGCCTTCGCCGAGACGGTTGGCGCCCGCCACGCCGTGGCCTGCGCCAACGGCACGGCCGCGCTGCACCTGGCGATGCTGGCCCTGGACGTGCGTCCGGGAGAGGCGGTCATCGTCCCGTCCATCACCTTCCTCGCCACCGCCAACTGCGCCCGCTACGTGGGGGCCGAGGTGGTGTTCGCCGACGTCGATCCCGCCTCGGGCCTGATGACCCCCGACACCCTGCGCGCCGCCATGGCTCGCCTGGACGGGCGGCGCCTGCGGGCGGTGCTGCCGGTCCACCTCCGGGGCGATGCGGTCGAGTTGCCGGCCCTGGCGGCCCTGGCCGCCGAGGCCGGGGCGGTGCTGGTGGAGGACGCCCCCCACGCCCTCGGCACGACCATGGACTTCGGCGGAGCCGAGGAGCGGGTGGGCGATGTGCGCCACTCGGCCATGGCCACCTTCTCCTTCCACCCGGTGAAGACCATCGCCACCGGCGAGGGCGGCATGGTCACCACCAACGATCCGACCCTCGCCGAGCGCCTGCGCCGCCTGCGCTCCCACGGCATGGTCCGTCCGGAGGGGGCCGAGCCCTGGTGGTACGAGATGCCCGAGCCGGGGTTCAACTACCGCCTGCCCGACATCCTCTGCGCCCTCGGCCTGTCGCAGCTGGCCAAGCTGCCGCGCTTCGCCGACCGCCGCCGGGCCCTGGCCGAGGCCTACCGCCAGGCCCTGGCGCCCCTGGCGCCCCTGGTCCGCCCCGCGGCCAGCCCGCCGTGGAGCCGCCCGGTCCCCCACCTGATGACCGTGCTGATCGACTTCCCCGCCGCCGGCCGCACCCGGCTGCAGGTGGTCGAGGCGCTGAAGGCCCAGGGGATCGGCAGCCAGGTCCACTACATCCCGGTCAGCCGCCAGCCCTATTACCGCCAGCGCTACGGCGACCTCGCCCTCCCCGGCGCCGACGCCTGGTACGAGAGCTGCCTGTCCCTGCCGCTCTATCCTGGCATGCAGGACGCCGACGTCGCCCGCGTCGTCCAGGCCCTGAAAGCCGCCCTCTAGACCCCCCGCTCATCCCGCGCAGGCGGGGATCCAGGCCGAGCGAGCGGATCACCCTGACGGCGCCACGCCCCCGCGAACGCGGTTCCGCTTGACTTTCCGTCGCCCCTGTGTTCTTCTTTTGTTCAT
>JAEYNH010000136.1 GCA_023412655.1 Pseudomonadota bacterium
CTAACGCCCCCCGGCACTTTGGCCAGCGGGGGGGCGACCGGGGGCGCCGTCACGACGATCTCCTCAATGGCCGTACCCTCCTGCGCCGCCGCGGCCTGGGCCGCCCCCATGACGCAGACGGTGGACACGCCAGCGAGCAGCAGGCGCTGACGGCGCGAGCCCATTCTCGAGTTCATTCAGAAGTCTCCGTTTCCTCGCGCTCCCCGCTTCGCTGCGCGGAGTCGCTCTTGATGCGCGGTGTTTCTACCGTCCCGGCTTCGCGGTAATCCGGTGCCGTCTCACCCGAGAACGGTGACATCTCGTCACCGAACGAGCCTCGCCCACCCCTGATCTTGCCGGCCCGCTCCACAGGCCCATCGGCCCGCCCAGCGGCCCCCGACCGTGAGGTCTGACGATGGCTCGGCGGACGCGGCGCCGGCCCAGGGTGGGCGGCGGCGCTACATCAGGCCCTCGGCCTCCAGCGCCGCCCGCTGATCCCGGATCTCCCTGGCGGGAGGTGATGGCTTGCGCCGGTAGCCGGCCACTTCCGCCGCGGTGAACGGCGGCGGCTTCCGGCTTGCGCCCTGCCGCGCGACGAAGTTCAGGACGGCAGCCAGGTCCCCGTCGGACAGCCGCGAGAACCCGGGCATGACCCCGGTATGGGGCTTACCCTCGACCATGATCTTTCCGTTCAGCCCGTACATCACGACGCTCGCCAGATACCTGCGGCCCTCCGGAGTGACGGAGATCTTGGCCATGCGCCCAGACAGTTTCGGAAACTGCCCCGGGACACCTGTTCCGCTCGCCTGATGACACGCGCTGCACTGGGCGCCGTACACCTTGGCGCCGTTGTCGGCGCGGGCGACCGCCGGGGCCAGGAAGGCGGCCGCGAGGATCGCTGGCAGAAGGCGCGCCCCTCTCCGCCAACAGCCCTGCCGCGGCTCAGTTCGGACCATGGCTGGATGCATGCTTAAGCCCCCGAAACGCCCATAACCACGCCGCGATAGCGGCCAAGCGACGAACCGTCGCCCGCGTCGATCGCGACGCAATTTAGATTTAGGTCATTTGTCCTATTTTTGACAAGAGGGTCTGTTCGAGTGAGAGTGTCGGGGTCGGGCGCACCCCGCCGATCCGCCTGCGAAAGCCGTGATCGCGCCTTGCCCGGGGGTCGGCCTAAGGCCTCCGACAGGAGTACCAGTGACTGAAATCGCTCCGCTGAAGATCGCCCACCGGCCGGGGACGTACGCCCGGACCGCTGCGACCATCGAGCAGATCCTCAACGCCACGATGCGCATCCTGATGACCGAGGGCTACGCGGCGCTGACCTTGCGGCGGGTCGCTGCCGAATGCGGCCTTCGGATCGGTAACCTCACCTATCACTTCCCGACCAAGAGCGAGCTTGTGACGGCGCTGCTTGAGGCTGTCCTGGAGGGCTACCGTGAGCGCAATCGCCAGATCCATCGCGGCCTGGACCTCGACGACCGAACCCGGCTGAAGGCCGCCATCTTCAATACGCTGCGGGATGTGCAGTCCTTCCAGACCACTTACCTTTTCCCCGAGCTCTGGTCGCTCGCCAACCATGACCCGGTGGTGGGGGCCAAAGTGCAGGAGTTCTATCGTCAGGCGCGGAGGCCCACGATCCAACTCGTCCGGCGCCTCAATCCAGCCCTGGACGAGGCCGACGCCGAGACTCTGTCGGTCTTCATCTCGGCGTTCGTCGAGGGGGCCACGATCTTCGCCGGCCATGACAAGCCGTACGCGCCGATCATGCCCGACCTGGCCGGGTTGGCGATGGACGCCTTCCTGCACCTCGTCGAGACCGCGACGCCGGACAAGCTCCATGCGCTACGCGCTGAGTGGGCGGCCGCCCCGCCGGACATCAGCGCCCTCCCCGCCTTCGCTCTTCGAGCGGCCGCCAAGCCCGACTGACGCCGGGGGCGCCATCACCGGCGCGTGGCGGTTCAATGAAGGCCGCCCCTAGGCCGCGAACTCGCGATGGCTCCAGCCGGCGAGATCTCCACCGGTGGGCTCCTGGAAGACGCGCAGACCGAACTCGGGCAGGATCGCCAGCAGGTGGTCGAAGATGTCCGACTGGATGGCCTCGTAGTCCGCCCACGCCGTGGTGGCGGTGAAGCAGTAGATCTCCAGTGGCAAGCCCGTGGGCGAGGGCGCGAGTTGCCGAACGAGCAGCGTCATATCCCTGGCGACGCTGGGGTGCGCCTGCAGATAGGCCAGGACGTACGCCCGGAAGGTGCCGATATTGGTGATCCGCCGCGCATTGACCTTGTCGCGGGTGCGGTCGGGCCGCGCCTCGTTCCAGCGGGCGATCTCGGCCTGCTTGGTCTCGAGATAACCCGTGAGCAGCGTGAACCTCTGCAGCGCCTTGACCTCTGCGGCGCCCAGGAAACGGATGCTGGTCTGGTCGATCATCAGCGCCCGCTTTATGCGCCGCCCGCCGGCCTCGCGCATGCCGCGCCAGTTCTTGAACGACTCGGAGATGAGCCGGTGCGTCGGCACCGTGGTGATCGTCTTGTCCCAGTTCTGGACCTTCACCGTATGCAGGGCGATGTCGACCACGTCGCCATCGGCGTTCAACTGGGGCATCTCGATCCAATCGCCCACCCGCACCATGTCGTTGGAGCTCAGCTGGACCGAGGCCACCAGCGACAGGATGGTGTCCTTGAAGACCAGCATCAGCACGGCGGCCATGGCGCCCAGGCCCGAGAGCAGGAGCAGGGGCGAGCGGTCCATGAGGGCGGCGATCATCAGCACCACCGCGGCGCTGTAGATCACCAGCTTGGCGACCTGCAGGTAGCCCTTGATGGGCCGATTGGCCGCGTCCGGGCGGCGCTGGTAGATGTCGTTGACGATCCCGAGGGCCACGCCAAGGGCGAGAGCCACCGTCAGGATCATGAAGGCGTTGGCGACGTTGCGGGTCAGCAGCACGAGGGTCGGTGGCAGGCCCACGATCAGTCCCACGCCCAACTGGATCACCAGGGCCGGAACGACGTTGGAAAGCCGCGCGACCAGATCCCCGAGCTTGTCCTGTCCCTGGACAAGCGGCGACAGGCTGAGGGCCCGGCGGATCAGCCGCAGGACGATCTTCTTGGCGATCCAGTTTGCGGCCATCGCCAGGAGCAGCAAGGCCGTCGCGGCCACGACGGTCCGCAACCAGGGCTGTTCGATCGCGGTCAGTTCAAGGGACAAGTCGAGATCAACTCCATAGAACGACGGCGATCATCGCCGAGCGATGCGATGATCGTCTTCGGGGTGGGGCCATCGGCTAAGGGGCAGGTCGTCATCTGCCCGCGCCGGCCAAGGCAAGTGGGGTCCGAACCGACCTGCGCGACTGTATAGCCGGCGCTGACCAAGAGGCCCACCCGCGCACCCGCAGGCCTGGGTTACCGGCGTAGCCGAAACCAGCGGCCGTGAAGCCGACCTGACATGGCAGCGGGGGAACCTCGCAGCGCTGCCGCAGCCGGATGCCCCCGCGCCTTCGTGACGGGGACAGGCCGCAACCGCCGCGGCGGCAGACGCATGAAAGGACTTCGATCATGAGACTCGCGCCCAGCCTGGCGATGCCGGCGCTCGCCCTGGCGCTGTTCGCCGGCTCAGCCGCCGCGGCCCCCTCGCCGTCCCCGCGCCTGAACATCTCGGACCTGGATCTCGCCAGTCCTGCCGACAAGGTCCGCCTGGACAGGCGCCTGCGCCGCGCCGCGCTACAGACGTGCGGCGTGCACCAGGGCAGCCGGCTGCCCTCGGCCCAGAACCAGCATCGGCGTTGTGTGCGGGAGACCCTCGAACGCGCCTACCGCGACATCGCCCCGGACAAGCAGCTCGGGCGCAGTCCCGCGACCGATGGACAAACGCCGGCCAGCGGTTCGGAAGCTTCCCGGACACGAGGTTCATGAGGAACGTCATGTTGCACGACCGCTACGGCAATCGCGCCTCGACCGTATCTGCCGTGGCGCTGAGGCATTACGACGACGCGCGCGGGTCGTTCGAAGGAAGCGCGGCGTCTCGCAGGGCGACGGCGGCGACAGAAGCCGGAAAGCCGCTGGGCATCCGGCTCGCGAATCTCGCCGCCGAGTGACCGCCCGCAGGGCTGCAGGGCTCAGGCCGGCTCGGCAAGCGCTTCGGCTGCAGCCGTCAGGTCGGCGTGTTCGGCCTCGCGCGTCGCCCGGGCGACGTTGAGACGGACGTAGACCGCGGCTCCGGCGCGGCCCTTCAGCGCCGCCGCAGCGGCGGGCCGCGCCTGGGCAAGGCTCTCGGCGGGGGCGCACCAGAACAGGCGCGGACCGGACGGGTGGGGCTGGGCGACGACAAGATTGCCGCCCATGACCGGTAGCGCGTCGAGCTCGGCGCGCCGGAACCGGTACCGGGGGGGCGGGGGGCGCCGGGGGGGGGGGGGGGGGGCGGGGGGGGG
>JAEYNH010000149.1 GCA_023412655.1 Pseudomonadota bacterium
GCCCCGGGAGGCGCCCTGGCCCAACAGCTCGGGCTGCGCGCGCGCCTGAAGCTGACGCCGACGGCCACCGACCGGGAGTTCTCGGCGGTGTTCTCCGCGGCTGGCGGCCTTGCGCCGTCGGTGGAGGCCGCGGCCGCGGCGGCCGAGCCGGAGGTTGACGAGCCGCAGTCGCCTGAGGGCGAAGGCTGGACCTGGAAGGACCTTCTCGCCTCGCTCGACGGGGCTGACGGGGAGGCCGAGCGCCTGGAAGAGACCCTGGGCGCGGAGCTGACGCGCATGGGCGTGGATCCGGCCAAGCTGCTGCCGAAGAACCGCATCGAGGAGATCGCTGCGGCGGTCCAGACCGGTGACGAGGACGGCGCCCGTCAGGTGGTGAAGAAGCTGGCTCCTGCGGCCACTCGCCGGATCGCCCGGCGGCTATTCACCGACGAGGGGGTGAAGCGCCAGACGGAGGTCTATCTGCGGCGCTACAAGACGCTGATCGATGACGCGGTGGCCCGCGACCCTGAAGGGCTGCTGATGGGCGAACTACTCTCGGGCGAGGGCGGGCGGCTGTATCTGCTGCTCGATGCGGCCGCTGGCGGGATGCTCTAGCGGGAACTTCGGGCGCGGCGGGTGGCTTTGGCTGGGATGGAAGAACACCGCGCCCATACCGCTTGGCGTCGTGCTGATCGCATCCGGATCCTGTCCGACCGGCTGGTGGGCATCGGGCCGTTCGGCCTGGGCATCGACGGGGTGCTGGCCTGGGTGCCGGTGGCGGGCACGGCCTATTCCGTGGGCGCCGCGGCGCTGCTGATTTCCGAGGCGTTGCAGGCGGGTGCATCCCGGGCCACGCTGCTGAAGATGGCGGCCTTGCTCGGGCTGGACGCGGTGAGTTCCGGCGTGCCCCTGGCCGGTTGGGCGGTGGACACCCTGTTCCCGGGGCACGCCATGGCCGCCAAGGCGCTGCAGAAGGACATCGAGGCCCGCCACGGCCTTCCGGTCGGCGCCGACGACACCGCCCCGCGGATGAGGCGCGCCAAGCCGGTGGGAGCCCGGACCGTCCGCTGAGCGCACGCAGTCGCTTGCGGAAGCGCCGGTGAGGCGGCATCCCTAGGCGTCGCGGGGGAATCGCGCCCTTGGCCCAGCCTTATCCGATCCTGCTTTCCGTCGTCGTGCCGCTACGCAATGCGGGCGGGCGCGTGCGCGCCTTGCTGGAACCGCTGGTGGCGGCCTTATCGGAGCAGGTCGAGGACTTCGAACTGGTGGTGGTGGACAATGGCTCCACAGATGGCTCGGCGCGGGAGTACGCCGCCCTGGCCGGCGAGGGCGGCCTGCCGAACCTGCAGATCTATCGCCTGATCCGCGAAGTGGATTTCGAGATCGCCGTCTGGGCGGGGGTGGAGAACGCCCTGGGCGACTATGTGCTGGTCCTCGACCCGCTGAACGAGGATGCGAGCTTCCTGCCCCGCGCGTTGGAGAAGATCGCCGAGGGCGCCGACCTCGTCACCGTCCGCAACACGACGCCCAAGCCGATGTCGGGCCTCGAGCGTCTGCTGAGCCGGATGTTCCTGGCGACGTACCAGCGGCTGGTGGGCGTGGATCTCTCGGCCGAAGGCGCCAACTGCCGGCTCATCAGCAAGCGGGTAGTCAGCTTCCTGCTGGAACAGCCGAAGCCGGCGCTGCGCTACCGGACCCTGCCTGCGCTGGCCGGGTTCCCGAAGGCCAGCCTCGACTATGCCGGACCGAGGGCCCCCGCCGCCGAGCAGGGCCTGCGATCCAAGGCCCGGCGTGGGCTGAACCTGCTGTTCGCCCAGACCATGTTGCCGCTCCGGATCGCCTCCGCCCTGGCCCTGGCGGGGGCCACCCTGAACGTCCTCTATTCGGGCTATGTGATCGTGATCCGGCTGATCAAGTCGGATGTGATGCCCGGCTGGACGACCCTGTCCCTGCAGCAGTCCGGTATGTTCCTGTTGCTCTCCCTGGTCCTGTTCATCCTCGTGGAGTACGTGGCGCAGATGCTCGCCTGGACCCTGGAGGGGCCCTCGTACTATCTCGCCGGCGAGCACACGAGCGCGGTGCTGACCCGGCGGGCGCGGCTGAACGTGGAGGCTGGGCGGAAGCGGGCGCTCAAGCGGGCGAAATGACCACCGCCATCGTCGTCGGCGGCGGCTTCTATGGCGCGGCCATCGCCGCCTATCTGCGGACCGAGCGGGGCTTTGATGCGGTGCGGCTCTTCGAGGCCGGGCCCCGGCTGCTGGGCCGCGCCTCGTTCGTGAACCAGGCCCGGGTCCACAACGGCTATCACTATCCCCGCAGCTTCACGACGGCTTATCGCAGCCGGGTGAACTATCCGCGATTCATGACCGAGTTCGCCGAGACGGTGCGGCCCTTTCAGGCGGTGTACGCCTTGGCCGCCCGCAATTCGAAGGTCACGCCAAGGCAGTTGGAGCGGTTCTGCGCCGACATCGGCGCGAGCCTCGAACCGGCGCCCGAGGAGCTGGCCCGGCTGTTCAACCCCCGCACCATCGCCCGCGCCTATATGGCCGAGGAGGCCGCCTTCGACGCTGAGGTCCTCGCCGCCGTCTCGGCGCGGTTGCTGGCGCAGGCGGGGGTCGAGGTTCGGCTGGATGCGGAGGTCGCCGCCGCGCGGGCCGACGAGGGCGGTGTCACCGTGACCGTGGCTGGGGAGGATCACCGGGCCCACGTTCTGTTCAACTGCACCTACAGCCGCCTGCAGGCCCATGCGGGCGGCGGAGAAGCCCTGGCGCTCAAGCATGAGCTGACGGAACTGGCCCTGGTTCGGGCGCCGCCCGAGCTGCAGGGCCTGGGCGTAACGGTGATGGACGGGCCCTTCTTCTCATGCATGCCGTTTCCTGCCCGGGGCCTGCATTCGCTGAGCCACGTCCGCTATACGCCTCACATGAGCTGGATCGAGGCGGACGGCCGCGACCCATATGCGGCGCTGGATGCCTATCCGAAGGAGACGCGGGTCGACCGTATGCTGCGAGATGCGGCGCGGTATGTCCCGGCCATGGCCGATGCCGACTATGAGGGCTCGTTGTTCACCGTGAAGACGGTGCTGGCGCGCAATGAGGGCGATGATGGCCGGCCGATCATCTTCGAGCGGCGTGGCCCAGGCGGCCGGCTGGTCAGTATCCTGGGCGGCAAGATCGACAATGTGTTCGACGTTTTCGAGCGGCTGGACCAAGAGGCCTTCCGATGACTGACGCCCTGGTCGGATGGAGCGGCTTCGTGGGTCAGACGCTGCTGCGGCAGCGCGGCTTTGATCTGAAGTACCGCTCGACGGATATCGAGGACATTCGAGGCCGTGAGGTGGACCTGCTGATCTGCGCCGGCGCTCCGGCCCAGAAGTGGATCGCTGACCGCGAGCCCGACGCCGACCGCGCAAGGCTGGAGGGGCTCGCGTCGCACCTGGACCAGGTCCGTGCCCGCCGGTTCGTGCTGATCAGCACCGTGGACGTGTTCGCAGACAGCCGCGGGATGGACGAGGATTGCGATCCCGACGCCTGGGCGCCCGGCCCTTATGGGCGGAACCGTCGATGGCTCGAGCGCTGGGCGGCGGACCGCTTCAACAATGCCTTGATCGTGCGCCTGCCGGGGCTGGTGGGACCGGGCCTGCGCAAGAACGCCGTCTTCGACCTGCGCAACGACAACAACCTCTCGGCCATCGACGCGCGCGGGGTCTACCAGTTCTACCCGATGGTGAACCTCTGGGCCGATCTGCAGACGGCGCTGGCCGCGGACATGCGGGTGCTGCACCTGACCGCGCACCCAGTCTCGGTGGCGGAGGTCGCCCGCGAAGGTTTTGGCTGGACCTTTGACAACCAGATCGAAGGCCGCGAGCCGGCGACGTACGACCTACGCACGCGCCATGCCGCGCTGTTCGGCGGCGCCGGCGCGTACCAGTACGCCCGGCGGGACAGCCTGATGGCGATCCGCGCCTACGCCCAGTCCGAACCCGCTTCCAGGCCGATGGCCTAGATGCGGCTGTCCGTCTCCAACATCGCCTGGGACCAAGACGACGAGCCGGCGGCAGCGGATCTGCTGGCGGCCGCGGGGGTTCGCTGCGTGGACGTGGCCCCTGGAAAATACTTCGCCGATCCCGCCGCGGTCAGCGAAGCTGACGGCGAGCGGGTGCGCCGCTGGTGGGCGGACCGCGGCTTCGAGATCGTCGGCATGCAGGGGCTGTTGTTCGGGACCACCGGTCTGAACCTCTTCACAGACAACGGGACGATGCTGGAGCGCCTTGCCCAGCAATGCCGGATCGGCCGCCTCCTGGGCGCACGGGCCCTGGTGTTCGGCTCGCCCCGCCAACGGGACCGCGGCGGTCTCGATGAGGCGGCGGCGCAGCGCGTCGCCGTAGACTTCTTCCGCCGGCTCGGCGACGCCGCCGCCGGTGAAGGGGTGAGCATCTGCATCGAGGCGAACCCGGCCATGTACGACTGCAACTTCATGGTCCTTACGGACGAGGCCGCGGCGGTGGTGCGGGCGGTAGGCCACCCGTCGATCCGCCTGCAGCTCGATGTCGGCACGATGGGCGCCAACGGCGAGGATGCGGCGGCCACCATCGCTGCCCACGCCCCGCTGTTCGGGCACGCCCATGCCAGCGAGCCCGGGCTGGTCACGGTGGGCGAGGCTGGCGCGCCGCACCCTGCGGCTGGGGAAGCCATCCGTAACCTGCGCCCCGACCTGACGGTGGCGGTTGAGATGGCGGCGCAGCCGGACGGGCTTGCCGCTGTCGCCCGCGCCGTGGCGGCGGCCAAGGCCGCCTATGGAGACGCCCGATGACCTGGCTGCTGATCCTCGTCGGCGTGGTGGCCAACGCGGCGGCCAGCGTGCTGGTGAAGCTGAGTTCGGAGGGGCCATTGGGGCTGTCGAACCCGTTGGCTCTGATCACCAATGGCCGCCTCTGGCTGGCGGCCATCAGCTATGGCGTGGCCTTCCTCGCCTATGCGGCGGCGGTGACCCGCCTACCGCTGAATGTGGCCCATCCGGTGGCCACCGCCGGCGCGATCGTCCTCGTCGGGCTGTGCTCGGCGCTGGTGATCCGAGAGACGTTCACCCTGCAGCACTGGCTGGGCTATGGCCTGCTGCTGGCCGGCATCCTCGTGCTGGCGGCGACCCGGGCGCCGGCGTGAGGTACGTCCCGGAACACGTCGTGGAGCGCTGGACCGGCCGAACGCGCAGCCACTGTGTCGTCATTCCGGTCATCAATGAGGGCGAGCGGGTCGGCCGGCTGCTGAGCCGCATGAAGGCGCTGGGCGTGGCCGACCTCGCCGACATCGTGATCGTGGACGGGGGCTCGACGGATGGCTCGCTCGCCGCCGACAGGCTCGAGGCGGGGCAGGTCGCGGGCCTCATCCGTAAGACCGGCCCCGGCAAGCTCAGCGCCCAGCTGCTCTGCGCCTATGCCTTCGCTCTCGACCAGGGCTACGAGGGCGTGGTCACCATCGACGGCAACGACAAGGACGATCCCGACGCCATCGCCAGCTTCGTCGAGGCCCTGAAGAGCGGCTACGATCTGGTCCAGGCCTCGCGGTACCTTCCGGGGGGCGTGGCCGAAAACACGCCCTGGCTGCGTAACCTGGCCATCAGGCTGGTCCACGCCCCGGCCTTGAGCCTGGCGTCGGGGTTCTGGTGGACCGACACCACCCAGGGCTTCCGTGGTTACAGCCGGCGCCTGCTGGAGGACGGCCGGATGGCGATCTTCCGCCCGGAGTTCCGCGAATACGAGCTGCTGGCCTATATGAACTATCGCGCGCCCCGGCTGGGTTTCCGCTGCCGGGAGCTGCCTACGGCCCGCAGATATCCGAAGGGCGAACCGGCCCCGACCAAGATCAAGCCTTTCCGCGGGGAACTGGCGCTGCTTAAGACTCTGGCCGCGGTCTGCTTCGGTCGATTCAACCCCTCCAGGGGCGGTTAGCCAGCCGCGGCTACGGGGGAAATGTTGAGCGTCTATCCGGTGATCATGTGCGGCGGCTCCGGGACCCGGCTATGGCCGGCTTCCAGGCCGTGGCTTCCGAAGCAGTTCATTCCGCTGACCGCCGAGCGGTCCAGCTTTCAGGACGCCGTGGAGCGCGTGGCCCCGCTGGCTGACGGCGGCCGGCTTCTCGTGGTCGCCGGAGCAGCGCACAAGGCGCTGGTGGAGGCTCAGCTTGCCGAACTCGGCGTAGAGGCCGTCGTGCTGCTGGAGCCTGAGCCGCGGGATTCCGCGGCCGCTATCGCCGCCGCCTGCGCCTGGGTCGAGGTGAGGGACCCGGAAGCGGTCGCCGTGATCGTCTCCGCCGACCACGACATTCCCGATCCCGCAGCCTTCCGCAGCGCCGTTGCCGACACCTTCACGGCGGCCCGCTCCGGGGCGATTGTGACCCTGGGCGTGACGCCCGCCGAGCCCGCCACCTCCTATGGCTATATCCGGCCGGGCGAGAGCGGCGATGCGGTCAAGCCGGTGGCGGCCTTTGTGGAGAAGCCGGACGCCGAGCGCGCCGAAGCCTATGTGGCGCAGGGCTTCCTGTGGAACAGCGGCAACTTCGTCGCCACCGCCCGCACGCTTATGGACGAACTTGCCGCCCAGGCGCCGGCCGTTGCGGTCGCGGCGCGCGCCGCCATTGCAGAGGCCGAGGCGGATGGGACCGCTCTGGTTCTGGGCCGGCCATTCCGCCAGGCGCCGAAGATATCGATCGACTATGCGGTGATGGAGAAGACCGCCCGGGCCGCTGTGCTGCCGGTGACCTTCGCCTGGTCGGACGTGGGCGCCTGGGACGCGGTGCTCCGCGCCTCGGCGAGAGACGGGCAGGGCTGCAGCCTCCAGGGCGACGTCCAGGTGGTGCAGGCCGAAAACGTCCTGGCGCGGGCGGCGGGCGACATGCATGTGGCCGTGGTGGGCGTCTCGGACGTCGCCGTGGTAGTGGAGCCGGACGCGGTGCTGGTGTGCGGGCTCGGGGCGAGCCAGGCCGTGAAGCAGGCCGCCGCCGGCGCACCGCCGGGAGGCTCCGGACCCCGCTTCCGTTCCGTGGAGGAGGCCGCCGACTGGTATGACCTGTGGTTCCGGACGGCGGCGCTGCCGCTGTGGGGCACGGTCGGCGCCGATCCGGCAAACGGCGGCTTCCGGGAGGCGCTGACGGTCCGAGGCGAGCCACATGAGCCGCGTCGGCGCACGCGCAGCGTGGCGCGACAGGTCTATGTCTTCGCAACCGCCGCCGCCGAAGGCGTTGCGGGGCCCTGGGCTTCCTTGGCGGTGACCGGCTTCGACTTCCTGGCCCAACATGGCCGGCGGCCTGACGGCCTCTTCGCCTCGGCCTTTACGCCGACGGGCGAGCGGCTCGACGATGCGGGCCACCTCTACGAGCACGCGTTCCTGATGCTGGCCGCCAGCGCCCTCCACAGGGCCCAGCCCGGCGAGCCGCGCTGGCTTCAGGAGGGCGAGGCCTTGCGCGCAGCCCTGGACAGCCTTCGCCACGGGCCCGGCGGCTATCGCGAGGTGGGAGAGCAGCCGTTCCAGGCCAACGCCCACATGCACCTGTTCGAAGCGGCCCTGGCCTGGGAAGCCGCCGGCGGCGGACCCGCCTGGGCGGCCATCGCCGACGAATTGGCCGAGCTGGCGCTGGGACGGTTCATCGATCCCGAGACCGGTGTCCTGCGCGAGTTTTTCGACGCCGACTGGGGTGCGCTTGAGGGCGAGGCCGGGCTGGTGGAGCCCGGACATCAGTTCGAATGGGCCTGGCTGTTGCAGCGTTGGGGCGCCATGCGCAGCGATGCGCGCGGGCCATCGACGGCGCGGCGGCTGTACGCCGTCGGTCTGCGCGGCGTGGATCCCGCGCGCGAGGTCGCGATGAACGCCCTTTGGGATGACCTGAGCGTCCGCGACGGGATGGCCCGGCTGTGGCCGCAGACCGAGCGCCTCAAGGCCGCGCTGATCCTGGGTGAGGACGCCGATGCGGTCTCGGCGGCGCGGGGACTCGCCCGTTATCTCCAGACGCCGGCCCGGGGAACGTGGCGCGACAAGATGCGGCCGGACGGCGGCTTCGTGGACGAGCCGTCGCCGGCGACCTCGCTGTACCACCTGATGGGCGCGGTGTTGGCGTTGCAGGGGCGCGGCTAGGGCTTTCCGTCATCGCGGACCTTCACCGCGAGTGTACGAACCGTGCTAGGGCAGGCGGCGATGGTGCAGAACCCCTTCCTCGCCGCGCCAGCCCGGATCGCCGTCATCGGCCTGGGCTATGTCGGCCTTCCGCTGGCGGTGGCCTTCGCCCGGGGCCACGACGTGGTGGCCTTCGACATCGACGCCGACCGAATCGCCGAACTGAAGGCCGGCGAGGATCGCACGCTGGAAGTGCCGATCGAGGCGCTCAAGGCGGCGGAGCGGCTGACCTTCAGCGCCGACCCGGCGGACCTGCAAGGCTGCAACGTCTTCATCGTTACGGTGCCGACGCCTATCGACGCCCACAAGCAGCCCGACCTTTCGGCCCTGAAGGCCGCCAGCCGCACGGTCGGCGGCGCGATCGGCAAGGGCGGCGTCGTGATCTATGAATCCACCGTCTACCCCGGGGCGACCGAGGAGGACTGCGTCCCCATCGTCGAGCGGGTCTCGGGCTTGGCGTTCAACCGCGATTTCTTCGCAGGCTACAGCCCTGAACGGGCCAATCCGGGCGATCCGGCTCACCGGCTGGAGAACATCGTCAAGGTGGTTGCGGGCTCCACGCCGCAGGCCACTGACTTCGTCGAGGAGCTCTACGCCTCGGTGGTGACGGCGGGGGTGCACCGGGCGAGTTCGATCAAGGTGGCCGAGGCGGCCAAGGTGATCGAGAACACTCAGCGCGACCTGAACATCGCCCTGATCAACGAGTTCGCCCTGATCTTCCACCGCCTGGGCGTCGACACCCAGGAGGTGCTGGCGGCGGCGGCCACCAAGTGGAACTTCCTGAACTTCCGCCCCGGCCTGGTGGGCGGTCACTGCATCGGCGTCGATCCCTACTATCTGACCCACAAGGCTGAATCGCTGGGCTACCACCCCGAGGTGATCCTGGCCGGCCGGCGGATCAACGACGGCATGGGCGGCTATGTGGCCCGGGAGCTGGTCAAGGAGATGATCCGGCGCGGGGTGATGGTGAAGGGCGCGCGGGTGCTGGTGATGGGTCTGGCGTTCAAGGAGAACACGCCCGACCTGCGCAACACGCGCGTCATCGACATCGTGCAGGAACTCGCCGACTACGGCGTGGCGGTGGATGTCTGGGATCCATGGATCGCCCCGGGGGACGCTCAGCGCGAGTACGGCCTTAAGCTCGTGGAGCAGCCTGAGGCCGGCGCCTATGACGGCGTCGTGTTGGCGGTTGCCCACAGGCAGTTCGTCGAACTCGGCCCCGAAAGCATCCGCGAGCTCGGTACGCCGGGCGCTGTGCTGTTCGACGTGAAGGCCGCCCTGCCGGCTTCGGCCGCGGATTTGCGGCTCTAGGCGCCTAGGATCTGCGCAGGCGCCTAAGCTTTCGGCGCCTGCCAACCGATCACCGCAGCCGGCCCCGATAAACCTTCCAGCGGCGGGGCCATGTGCGCAAGGTGGTCATGCCCTTAGGGGCGTTTCCTCCCTTGACTGCCGCGCCCGCGAGGCGCGGTTTTTTTTTGACGGCTATTACGTAACCCGGCGGGCGCCCCTCACCGAAGGCCACCCGCCGGTCACGCTCAGAAGGTGACGCCGATCCGGGCGTAGTAGAAGCCGCCCTGCCAGTCGACGATCATGTCCGAACGATAGATGCGGCCGTTGGTGGCTGACTCCCCGATCTTGTCGCGGTCAGGATAGTTGTCGAAGACGTTGCGGACGCCGAGGGTTAGCGTGGTGTTCTCGCTGACCGCCCAACTGCCTTCCACATCCACGAAGATCTCGGGGTCCCACTTCTGGATCACATTGCTCAGCGTCTGGCTGAACATGTTTCTGTAGGGCCCGTAGATCGAGGCGCGGGCTAGTAGGGTGAAGGGACCGGCCTTGTGAATGCCGGTGAGCACGCTGCGCCAGCGCGGGTCAAAGTGCTTGAAGTCGTAGACGTACTCGCCGTCGAAGAAGCTGCGGGTCACCCCCGACGGATCGACAATGGTCTTCACCTTGGTGACCACCGGCATGTTCCAGTTGAACGACGCGGTGAGGTTGGTGCTCTGGCCGTTCTCCCAGATACGGGCGTAGGTGGCCACGATGTCGATGCCCTGGACCTCGGCGTCGAAGGCGTTCTGGAAGAAGTTGACCTGCCCGATGGTCTCGGCGCCCGGCACGCCCGCGGCGATCAGGGCCGACTGCAGGGCCGGGGTCACGGTGATGGGCGTGACCGCATAGAACATGTCGTCGATCTTGATGAAGTAGGCGTCGGCCGAAATGGTCAGGCCGGGAAGTGGCTGGGCCGTGATGCCGAACGAGAAGTTCTGCGACCTTTCCGGCTCCAGTGGCTCGGCGCCGAGGAACTGCGCAACTGGGTTGGTCGCGGGGAACAGGCCCTGGGCCACGGGCTGGCCGTTGTTCACCACCGTGGAGACGATGGTGGTGAAGTTCTGGCCGGTGGTGGGCGCGCGGAAGCCGGTGCCCGCCGAGCCGCGCAGGGCGAAGATCTCGTTGATCTCGAACCGGCCGGCCACCTTGTAGTCGAGGGTCGACCCGAAGTCCGAGAAGTCCTCCGCTCGCAGCGAGCCCTGCAGGTACAACCGTTCGGTCACGTCCGTGGAGATGTCGATATAGGCCGCCTTGGAGTTGCGGGTCAGGCGGCCCGCGTACTGCGGCGAGAAGCCGGGAGCGCCGTTCGAGCCGACCCCCAGCACCGCATAGACAGGATTGGTGAAGGTGCGCCCGTCGATCACCTGGGTGGCTGAGTTACAGACGATGCCGGCATTCTGGGGGGCGGTGGGCCGCAGAGTGCGGGCCGCCACGTTGGGCTCATTGGTGCAGAAGTCGTACGGGTCCTGAACCGCATAGGGGCCGGCGATGTAGGACGGGATGTCCCCCGTGCGGATCTCGTAGCCTTCCTTGCGGTACTCGGCGCCGAAGGCGATGGCCAGCGGCTGGGGCATGAAGCCCTCGAAGCCGTAGGTAAAGTCGGCGTTGAGCGCCACTTCGTCCGAAACCAGATCGCCCTGGTGGAATTCGGTGGGGCTCTTCTCGCCGAGGGAGAAGTTCACCGTCTCCTCGAGGTCGTAGCGCAGTTTGTCGTAGCCGTAGCGGCCCGAGATATCGTAGCCGAACGCACCGAGTTCGCCGCGATAGCCGCCGATCACCGACCAGTCGGTGACGGTGCCGAAGTATTCCGGCGTGAAGCCCAGCGGGAAGATATGGTTGGCGCGGAACAGCTGGCCGTTCTGCATCCGCACATAGTCGTCGAGATTGTTCGTCGAGGCGCCCACATCCACCGGGTTGCGGTAGTTGAAGTCCTCCTTCATGTGGCTGCGGCCGTAGTTGCCGAAGGCGTAGATCTCGCCCACGCCCAACTCCATCTCGGTGTTGGCGAAGGCGCGGAACGCCTCCGCCTCGGGCTGCCCCCACTTCTGCGGCGTGCGCTGGTAGAGGCCGAGGTAGTTCACCTGCTGCGCGTAGGCGGCGGTGTAGGGCGTGCCTGGGTTGGCGGCGGTGCCGGCCGTCTCGCTCGCGAAGACTGGGATGCAGAAGCCCGCCGACTGATTCGGGATGTTGCGGTTGCAGAAGGTCTGGGCGCGGGAGCTGGGCTGCTCGGTGATGTACTCGAAAGAGACGTTGATGAAGCCGTTGTTGGGAAGGGGCAGGCCCTTGTTGCCGCTGACGATGATCGAGTCCCCGTCCTTCTCGTAGTACTCGCCTGCCTGCACCTGCAGGCTGCCGCCATCGGCCCCGTCCTTGAGGATGAAGTTGATGACACCGGCGATGGCGTCGGAGCCGTACTGGGCGCCGGCCCCGTCACGCAGCACCTCCACCGACTTCAGCGCCGCGGCCGGAATCTGGGCGGCGTCCTGGGCCTGCACGCCCGACCCGCCCGTGACCACCAGCGCCGAACGATGCCGCCGCTTGGAATTCACCAGCAGCAGGGTCTTGTCCGAAGGCAGGCCGCGCAGCGATGCCGGGCGGATGAAGGTGGCGCCGTCCGAGATCGGCTGGCGGGTGAGCGTGTACGACGGCACCAGGGTCTTCAGCAGGTCCTGGGTGTCGGTCACCGAGATTGCTTCGATGTCCTCCTGGCTGAAGGAATCCACCGGCACCGGCGACTCGATGGCGGTGCGCGGAGCGGCGCGTGATCCGGTGACGATGAGTTCCTGGATCTCCTGCGCCGCTGTCGGACCTGCGGTGAGCAGGGCGCTTGCCGACATGCCGGCGAGCCAGGCGCTGCGCGCATGCGCTCTCGGGCCGGCGAGGCTCGCCGCCTTAAGTACTGTCTTCACTTCTGGACCCCTCTTTGCTGTGGGCCCTGTTCGAGACGCTCCCCCCTACACCCCGTGCGCATGTTGAACGTGCGTCACATGCGTGACTGTGGTGCGAGAGGTCCTGGAGGAGTCAAGAAGAGTGGGTGTAGTGGTTCTGCATTTGCGCGGATGATGTGCATAAATGTTGAGTGTTGTCGGGAAGCGGCGCGGGAATACTTATTTCTTCGGTGGCGTCAATTTGGCGCCGCTGTGCAAAACGACGTTCTCGATCGCGCGTTCGCCGAGGGCGAGCGCAAAAATCAGGCGATCGGCGCAAGGGGGGCTTTGCGGCTCGGGGGAGGCTCGCGCGATCACTGTCCCGTGGCTTAGCTTGCCCTTCTTTCAGGCAGACCGCCGCATATGGAGAGCCCATGAAACGACCTGTCGTCGCCGCCCTGACCTTCAGTCTTCTCGCCACCGGCGTGGCCCAGGCGCAGAATGTCCACGTCAATCCGCAGAACAGCTTCATCTCCCAGGCGGTGAAGGTTCCGGCGGGCTCGGAGATGCTCTACGTCAGCGGGATCACACCGGACCCAGTGGCGGGGGCGCCGGCCGCCACGCCGTTTGGGGATACCAAGACCCAGACCCTCAGCGTGCTCGGCAAGATCGGCGCGATCCTGAAGGCCCAGGGTTACAGCTTCGAAGACGTGGTGATGATGCGGGTGCTGCTGGTTGGCGACCCGGCGAAGGGCGGGGCGATGGACTTCGCGGGCATGATGGAAGGCTACAATCAGGTCTTCGGACCGCTGAAGAACAAGCCCGCGCGGATCACCTCGCAGGTCGCCGGGCTTGTGCGGCCGGGCATGTACGCCGAGATCGAGGTCCAGGCCGCCAAGGCGCCCTGATACCTAGCCGCTCCGCTAGCGGCCGGCGATGCGATCGTGCTGGTGGAGCGCGGTGAGAGCGGGGGCGTTCAGGGCGCTCACCGTACGGTCGAGGGTTTCCCGGAAGCAGGCGCTTTTGCGGACCGCCCGACGCATGTCGCGCACGCTGTTCACTGAGGCGCCGCAGGCCTCCAGCGCCGCCCGGTCGATGCGCCGCATCATCAGCGCGGCGTCGGCGGGGCGGTTGAGGTCGAGATCGCCATAGCGCAGGACCGTCGTGGATGGGGCCGCCGCCATGGCCGCGGCCGGCATGGTCATGGCGATGATCGTAATGGCGATCAGGCTCTTCATGGGCAGGCTCCCTTGCGCGGCCGGCCTCGCGGGGCGGTCGTCGTTGGTCAATGCGCGGAAAGTCTAATCGCGACCTGCCGCCGTAGCCAGCAGAACGCCGTGATGCGAGACGAATTCGCGTGAGGACCGCGCCGCTGCGCAAAACGGCTTGTGAGTTGCGCCTCACCCTCCGGGGCTTGAGTGGAGTGGGAACTCAGGACAGCTTGGCCGCATGGATCGTCGCCGCCTTCTCGCGCTGGGGGCGGGCAGCCTCGCCGCCGCGGGGC
>JAEYNH010000178.1 GCA_023412655.1 Pseudomonadota bacterium
GTGGTCGACCTTGAACCGGGTGAACGGCGAGGTGAACGGCCGCATCGTGCAACGCACGGACATCGAGGCCTGGGGCGAGCAGGACCTGTGGTCCACGCCGCTGAAGAGCGGCCTGGCCGTCGGCGACTGCGAGGACTTCGTGCTCGAGAAGCGGCGGGCGCTGCTGGCCGCGGGCCTGCCCCCGCGCGCGCTCAACATCGCCGTCGTCGTCACCGGGTGGGGTGAAACCCACGCGGTCCTGCTGGTGGACACCAACAAGGGCGAGTTCGTGCTGGACAACCTGTCCCGTTCGGTCACGCCCTGGCGCTCGGCCCCGTATCAATGGCGCCAGCGCCAGGTGGATGGCGAGGCGTTCAACTGGGCCATGGCGGATCGTTCCGTGAACACTGGGCCGAAATCCAGGTCGGGCCGACTGTTGATCGCCGATCGCCGATAGGCTCTGCTCGGGCCGACTCGACCTGAGGGCGCGATCTTGAGTTCGACAGCGACGCGAGGCCCGACGGGGATTGGATCGACGCTCTGGCGGCTCCCCGGGGAGGCCTGGGCGCCGCTCTCCAGTCTCGCGCTCATCTATGCGGGGCATTTGGCGTACGGGGCGCTGGTCAGCGATGTCGCGCTCCTTCTCAGCATCGGAGCCGCGATAGTCGTCACCATCGCCCTGGTCCGGCCAGCGACCCGGGCGGACCTGCTGCGACTGAAGGGGCTCGCCCTCCCGGGAGTCCTGTTCCTAGCCGTACTTGCGGTGGTCGCCTGGAGCCTCACCCCGTTCGTCCCCGGCGGCCCGCACCCGATCTGGAGCTATGTGGACGCCCCGGGCGCCGCGGCGGTGGACCGGTCCGCGGCGATTGTAGAGGCCGTCAAGCTTCTGGGCCTGGCCTGCTTCTTCCTGGCGGGGGCAGCCTGCGGCGGCCGCGACGACCGCGCCCGCTTCGCCTTGCAGATCGCCGTACTGGCCGGAGCTATCTTCGCTTTCTGGGCGATTCAGGCCGCCGCCCTCGGCACGATCCACCAGACCCAGGGCCACCGTCTCGAGGCCTTCTTCCTCAACCCAAACACGGCCGGGACGGTCATGGGGGCGCTCTTCGTCCTGGCCGTCGCCCTGCTCATCCGCGAAGGCCGCGCTGGCGGTCGCCCGGCCCGGCTCTACCTTCCCGGCGCAGCCGCGCTGGTCCTGGGCGTCGCCCTGCTGAACACGGCCTCACGCGGGGCAGTCATCGGGACCCTCGCGGGCCTTGCCGTGCTGGCCGTGCTGCTGCTCGCCACCGGGACTCTGCGCTTCACGCGGGCGTTCGCCGGCCTTCTGGGCGGCCTCGCCCTCCTCGCCCTGCTGACCATCCTCGCGGGCGACGCCCTGCTGGAGCGCCTGGTCCGCTCCGAGATCGACGCGCCCTCGCGCTACGCCATATGGGAGCGTCACTGGCCGGTGTTCCTGGACTCTCCGCTGTTGGGCTACGGCCTCGGCGGGTTCGAGCCGATCAATCGCAGCCTGCTCAACGAGAGCAGCTTCCAGGCCCTGCGTAACCTGAGGGCGCCGCTCAACCTTTACCTCCAGTGGCTTCTGGAAGGCGGGCTGCTGGCGACCATCCCGATGTTCCTGTGCGTGGCGGCGTTCATCGCCCTCACCCTTCGAGGTCTCTTCCGACGCAGCCGGATGGTGGTTCCGCTTGCGGGCCTGATCGCCCTCGATGTCGTGTTCGTCGCCCACGGCTTCACGGACTCCTCGCTGCAGACGCCGTCAGTGGCCGCGTTCTGGGCCTGGGCCCTCGGCCTGCAGGTGGCGCTGTCCCAGGGGAGCTCCCAGCGATGAACCGTCAGAGTCTCCGCCTGGCCGCCGTCGCGGCCTTGCCGGCGGCCACACTGGTGCTGGGCGGCCTGAGCCTCTGGGCCTTGAACGGAGCCGGCGAAGCTCGCCTCGCCAGCGTCCCGTTGATGAAGCTGGCGGCGGGCTACAGCCGGACCGCCGAGCGGCTGCTTGCGTCACCGGCCCCGTCGGTCGATGCGCTGGACCGCGCCCGGTCGCTGACCCGCGCCGGGCTCAGGGAATACCCGTATGACGCGAGTGGCTGGCTGCGCCTGGCCTACGCCGATGCCGAAAGGCACGGCAATTTGACACCGGAAGCCATTGAATACCTCCGGCGCTCGTACACGCTCGTCGAGGCCGATATCTACGCTGGTGTTTGGCGCATCGCGTTCATCCTGGAACACACCGGCGCTGTTCCGAAAGACCTGAGGCAGTCCGCGAAGAAAGAGACCGCCCTACTCTGGCGCGAAAATTCAAAACGCCGCGAACTGTCCGAACGGATATCCGCAGTACAGAATCCAGCGGGACGCCTGTCCGGCCTTCTATGGCTCAGACGGGCGCAAGACGTTGCAGTTCGCGATTTTTGATCCTCTGAGAAATCAAAGAGCCCGCGCGTTTACTAAGACGTCCCCAAAAAACCTTGAGCGAGCGGCGCCATTGGTTCATTTGGACAACGGCGATATTCGCTGGGGCTGTAAGTTGGGGGCAAGATGAGCCTGAGGACTCTTTCGTTTGGCGCGGCTGCCCGCGCCCTGATCGCTGTCGCCGCAATCGGCATTGCTTCCGCACCACCCGTGGTGGCGGCGCAGGAGGCCCAGCAGAACGCGGCGCAGCTCGCCGCCGCCATTTCCGCGGCTGTGCAACAGGCGCTGGCCAGTGAAACCAACCCGGAACGGATCGACGATGTGGTGGCGGACGCCATCGCCAATGTGATCGATGGCGCCGATCCGGCCATCGCCCAGGCCGCCCTCGCCCAGGCCCAGGCTCAGGTGGCCCAGCTTGTCGCCAACGCACCCGCCGTAACAGCCAACCCGCCGGCCGCGACGGCAGTTGTGGCCGCGGTCAACTCCGGCATCAGCCGTCAGCAGCAGGTCGTCGCGGCCGCGCTCGCGACCAACAGTACGGGATCCGTGCCCGCTACGACCGGCAGGGTCGGGGCGACCTCCTCCGATCAGGGTCAATCCGGAACGGGCGCCACGACGAGCCCGAACGGCAGCGTCGGCGGCGGCCCGCCCGCGGGGGGCGGCGGGGGGGGCGGGGGGGGCGGGGG
>JAEYNH010000232.1 GCA_023412655.1 Pseudomonadota bacterium
CTAAACCCCGCCCTCAACCACACCCCCCCGGGCGGGGGGCGGGGGGCCCCTCCTCGGGCAGGGACCGTCGGGCCTTAGGCGCCCGCGTTGGTCACTTCGTCGCTGATGGCGTCGAACTTGTCGCTCAGGCTGGTGCCGAGCAGCTGCAGGGCGCCCACCAGCACCACCGCGATCAGGGCCGCGATCAGGCCGTACTCGATGGCCGTCGCGCCCGACTCGTCCTTCATGAAGCGGGTAACGAACTTCGACATGGTCATTCTCCTTGTATCCGCGTGCTGTTCCGCGAGCAGACGTCTCGAATGGGGCCTCAAGCTCATGCCCGCTCGCCCCGATGGCATGACCAACTTCGCAGATCGCGCTTAATCCACAGTAAATACCACGATGACTTGAAGTAATATTCTATGGTTTACTGCTGTTCAGCATTGATATCTGTTAACTATAAAGCCGATATCGCAAGAATTATTCTATGAAATCAGTGAGAGTCGCCCTCAACCGATAGGGGATCGAGCCGCCCGCCGCCCCGCACCAGGAACAGTCCCGCCAGGCCCGCGCCCAGCAGCAGCAGGATGGTGGCGAGCCCGCCCTGCTGGGTGCGGGTGAGTTCGGTGCCGAGGTTCACCAGGGTGGGCGCCAGCCAGGCGGTGGCCACCCCGGAGAGGGCGAAGACCCCGAAGAACGCCCCGCTCTCGGCCGCCGGGGTCAGGCGCACCAGCATGGTCCGGCTCGAGGCGTACTGGGCGGTGATGAAGATGGCCGAGACGAAGCCCAGGCCCACATAGATCCAGTCCGGAAGGGTGCGGAACACCGGCCCCTGCCAGAGCGGCGCGTGCGCCGCCGGGTCATAGGCCCAGAAGAACAGGATGCGGTCGGGCGCCATGCCGAGGATGGCCAGCAGGGCCGCCATGGAGAAGGCGATCTCGATCTGCAGGGCGATCCGCGGCCCCAGCGCCCCGTCCAGCCACCGGGCCACATAGCCGCCCAGCACCGCGAACATGCTGAGCAGGATGCCGTAGGCCAGCATCTCCAGGGCGCCCCACTTCATCACCCCCACGGCCAGCACCCCGGCGTAGATCAGGATGGCGTTCATCCCGTCCACGAACAGCATCCGCGAGACCAGGTACACCGCCGCGTCCCGCCGCTGGCCCACGGCGCGGATCATCGCCCCCAGCTCCCGCGCCCCCTGGGCGAAGGCCTTGAGCACCGGCGCGCCGGTCCGCGGCGCATCGGGGGTGAACAGGAACAGCGGGATCGAGCCCAGGGCCAGCAGGCCGGCCGCCATCAGGGCCACCACCCGTTCGGGCTCGTGAGCCGCCGGGTCCAGGCCGAACAGCGGCGTCGCGGGGACGAAGGGCCAGTCGACCTTCCCCGGCAGGGCGAAGGCGATCGCCGTGAAGGCCAGGGCGCCCACCGAGAAGAGGTTGCCGAGCGACAGGGCGAGCCCCGAGGCCCGGTGCGCGCCGGACAGTCCCGCCGCCCGCACCAGCAGCGAGTTGTGCAGCACCTCGGTATAGACGAACAGCACCCGGGCGAAGGCGCACAGGGCCAGCACGCCGATCAGCGGCAGCGGCCCGTCGGGCCCGGCGAACCACAGGGCGGCGATGGCCGGGACCATCAGCCCCACGGTCAGGGCCAGCCAGCCCTTGCGCGGCCCCAGCTTGTCGATGGAGGCCCCCAGGAACGGCGCCGTCAGCATCACCGTCCAGCCGATGTACTGGTCCCAGCGCGAGATCACCGCCTGGCCCCGCACCGGGTCGCCCACCAGGGTGGCGGCCACATAGGGCATGAAGATGTAGATGGTGATCAGGATCACGAACGGATCGCGCCCGCCCTGGAACACCGCCCAGGCCAGGCCGCCGCGGTTCAGCCGCCCATCGCCGCCGATCGTCGCGGTGACCGGCGGATCGGCGATGGAGGCCGGCCCACGGGCGTCGACCGCTTCCGGATTGAGCATGGCGTTTCCCCTGCCAGGCCGCATCTGACGACGGCCTTGGGCCCGACGTTAGCCCTCTGCGGCTGGACCGCAATCATCACTGCGTGATTCACGGGCAGGTGATTGGCGGCCCTCGGGCCGATGGAGGCAGAATCGCCGAGGCTTCTCTTGAGGTCTGTCCCTGAAGCGCCCGTCGCGGATTGCGGAGCCTGCGGCGGGCGCGGTGGTTTCCAGCTTCCCTCATCTCGTCGGCAGCGGACACGGCGGCCGGGGGCGCTTCTGGGCGCCTGCGAAACCGGCGGGCAGTGAGGAGGCGCTGCGGACCTGAGGCTCGCTCAACCCACGTAGCGTGGGACCTCCGCAACTAGCCGATCAATCGCGAGCCGAACCTTGCGCAGAAGGTACGGCGTCTCTGGCCAGATCGCGTGGACGTCGTAGGTCGAAGAATATTCGGCAAGGAGCGGCGTGAGCTCGCCACGCGCGACCCTTGGCGCCGCAAGCCATGTCGGAAGCCACGCTATTCCGAGTCCTTGCGCCGCCATGTCGGCAAGCACATCCATGTCGTCGGCGCGCAAGCGGGCGTGGGGCGCGAAGACCTGCGGCGGTGTCTCCTCCCGCGGTCCGAACAGCCATGGCCGGATCGCCCCCCTGTGGCAGTAGGCGATGGTTTCATGCCTCGCCAACTCTTGTGGGGTGCAAGGTGCGCCGCGCATCTGGACATAGGCTGGCGCCGCGAAAGCCGTCATGGTCTGCCGGGCAAGCCGCCGCGCCACCAGGTCCCCGCGAGAACCCAGCTCGCCCGTCCGAACGGCGAGATCGATACCTTCTTCAACGAGGTCCCCGAGTCGATCAGTCAGAGACAGCTCCAGCTCAAGCTGCGGGTATCGCTGAGCAAGTCCGAGCAATATTGGCGCGATGCAGTGGCGCCCAAGTAGCGCCGGCATGCTGACGCGCAACCGCCCCCGAAGATCGGCTCCCGCCTCAAACGCCACAGCCTCGGCCGCTTCCACCTCGGCCAGCACCGCGCGGCACCGGTCGTAGTACGCGCGGCCGATCTCCGTAAGGCTTTGTCGGCGCGTCGTTCTGTTCAGCAGTCGGGTTCCAAGCGCCTGCTCAAGCGAGCGGATGTGCTTGCCAACCATCGGCCCTGAAAGCCCGAGCTCGCTTGCGACCGCCGCAAAGGACCCAAGCTCAACGGCGCGAGAGAAGACACGCATGCTGGTCAGCCGATCCATTTCAAACCTGCAGTTCCGACTGAGCTTACCGTGCGTGCCTTTATGCCGGTCGCTTCCCCGGCGCAAATAGCCATTCCTGATCAACGGTATGGAATTCAGCTATGCGGGCCGTGAAGTTCGATCGTACTGGAGGACCCGAGGTCCTCCGCATCGTCGAAACCCCCATTCCGCTGCCAGGCCCTGGCGAGATCCGCGTCCGCGTGCGGGCGATCGGCCTCAATCGTGCGGATGCCCTGTTCCGCGCAGGCGCTTACATAGAGGTTCCGACCTTTCCGTCGGGTCTTGGGCTTGAAGCTGCCGGTGTCGTGGACGCGCTCGGCAAGAACGTCGAACACCTGTCGATCGGGGATGTGGTCAGCATGGCCCCTTCGTGGTCGATGGCTCGCTGGCCAGCTTATGGCGACTATGCGGTTTTCCCCGCCCAGCTCGCGATCCAGCACCCGTCAACACTCAACTTCGAGACGGCCGCGGCTGCGTGGATGCAGTTCATTACCGCCTACGGGGCCCTTGTCGAGCTGGCGGAGCTGCGGTCCGGCGACTTGGTCGCGATTACCGCGGCCAGCAGCAGCGTCGGGCTGGCCGCCATTCAGGTGAGCAGAATGGTGGGCGCCGTCCCGATCGCCGTCACTCGCACCTCGGCCAAGCGCGACGCGCTGCGCGCGGCAGGAGCGGCCCATGTCATTGCGTCAGCGGAAGAGGACCTGCGATGGCGCCTCACCGACATCGCAGGGCCAAGCGGCGTGCGCATCGTGCTCGATGCAGTGGCAGGGCCGGCGGTAGAGGCGCTGACGGCGGCGATGTCGCCAGGCGGCATGCTGATCCAGTATGGAGGGCTCAGCACCAATGGGACGCCCCTTCCCCTTTCAAACGTGCTCAGTAAGCGGCTGACCGTCCGGGGCTATCTGATGCACGAGGTTGTTCAGAACGCCGCCCGGTTGGAACGCGCCAAGCAGTTCATCCTCGCGGGCCTCACCTCAGGCGAGCTTGCGCCCGTAATCGCTCGCAAGTTCAAGTTCGATGAGATCGTCGAGGCGCACCGCTACCTCGAGTCAAACCAGCAGTTCGGAAAGGTGGTGGTCACCGTCTAGCGCAACATGCCCGGTCGACACCCACAGTCTGTCGCCTGAAGCCGGATTGCCCCCATTTCGGAAGCCGCGCCGCGCGCAGGTCGCCTCCGCCGATCAGCCCAGCAGGCGGTCGTGCAGCCGTTCGCGCAGCTGCGGCGTCAGCCCAAGGGCCTCGTCCAGATAGCCGTCGATGGAGCCGTGCCGCGCGCGCATGACCGCGAAGGCGCGCTCCAGGTATTCGGCCTCCACCCGCATGGCCACCTGCAGGGCCGCATCGCTGGGCTCCCGGCCCGAGGCCTCGGCGATCCGGGCCCGGACGGTGGGCAGGCGCCGGGCGATCCGCGCCTCGTCGTTGGTCAGCAGATAGTCCTGGATGATGTCGTCCGGATGCACCCCGGCCAGGTGGTGGGTCAGGGCGCAGAGGATGCCGGTGCGGTCCTTGCCGGCCGCGCAGTGCACCAGCACCGCGCCTTGCGTCCGCGCCAGGGCCTGGAAGTAGCGGGAATAGAGGTCCAGGTGGCGCTGCGCGTGGGGCGCCCCGTCATAGTAGTCCAGCATGTAGAGCCGGAACGACTCGGCGGTCAGGTCCGAGCGGGCGATGAACTCGTGCCATTCGTCGGCATGTTCCTGGCCGATGTCGTTGTCGATCACCTCGGCGGCGAACGGGTTCCAGCGGCGGGACGGCAGGCTCTGGCGCTCGTTGGAGCGGCGCAGGTCCACGATCACCGAGACCCCCAGCTCCGCAAGCCGGGCCAGGTCGGCTTCCGTGGCCTCGGCGTGGTGCGCCGAGCGGTAGAGCAGGCCCCGCCGCAGGCGCCGGGTTCCGGCGGCGTAGTCGCCGAAGTCGCGGAAGTTCTCGATCCCCTCGAAAGGCAGCAGGCGGGTCATGGCAGGTGGGCTCATGGGGAAGGCGGGCTCATCGGAAGGGCGGCTCGTCGAAGCTGCGCAGCTTGCGCGAATGCAGGCGCGGGCCCTCCTCGCGGAGCAGGTCGACGGTGGCCAGGCCGATCTGCAGGTGCTGGCCGATGGCCCGCTCATAGAAGGCGTTGGCCTGGCCGGGCAGCTTGATCTCCCCGTGCAGCGGCTTGTCCGAGACGCACAGCAGCGTCCCGTAGGGCACCCGGAAGCGATAGCCCTGGGCGGCGATGGTGGCGCTTTCCATGTCGATGGCCACCGCCCGGCTCTGGTTGAACCGCAGGGCGCTGGTGGAATAGCGCAGCTCCCAGTTCCGGTCGTCGGTGGTCACCACCGTGCCGGTGCGCAGGCGCCGCTTCAGCATGTCGCCGCTTTCCCCGGTCACCAGTTCCGCCGCCTGGTTGAACGCCACCTGCACCTCGGCGATCGGCGGGATGGGGATCTCGGGGGGCAGGACGCGGTCCAGCACATGGTCGTCGCGCAGGTAGGCGTGGGCCAGGACGTAGTCGCCGATGGTCTGCGAGCCGCGCAGCCCGCCGCAGTGGCCGACCATCAGCCAGGCCTGCGGACGCAGCACCGCCAGGTGGTCGCAGATGGTCTTGGCGTTGGAGGGCCCCACGCCGATGTTCACCAGGGTCACCCCCATCCGGCCCTCGGCCATCAGGTGGTAGGCCGGCATCTGGTGGCGCCGCCAGGGCCCGGCGGCCACCGCCCCTTCCGGATCGGGCGTGTCGGCGGTGACCATGATCCGCCCCGGCGCCGACAGGCCCGTGTAGCGGCTGTCGCCGGTCCGCAGCTGGTCCGCCGCCCAGCGGACGAACTCGTCCACATAGCGATGGTAGTTGGTGAACAGCACGAACTGCTGGACGTGCTCGGCGGGCGTTCCGGTGTAGTGGGCCAGCCGCGCCAGGGAGAAATCCGTGCGCAGCCCGTCGAACAGGGCCAGCGGCCGCGGCGCCGATTCCGGCGTCAGGAAGGCCCCGTCCGCCACCTCGTCGCCGATGTGCGCCAGTTCGGTGGAGGGGAAGTGCCGGGCGATCTGCGCCGCCCCGATGTCGGCCAGGGCCAGGTCCCGGGCGCCGTCCAGCACATAGGGGAACGGAATCTCCTGCTCCGAGCGGGCCACCTCCAGCTCCACGTCGAAGTCCTGCTGCAGCAGCGACAGCTGCTCGATCAGATAGTCGCGGAACAGGTCGGGCCGGGTCACCGTCACGGCGTAGCGGCCGGGCAGGCCGACCCGGGCGAACGCGCGGCTGATCCGTGGATAGGGCCGCCCCTCCGGCCAGTTCAGCCGCAGCTCGGGATAGACGAAGGCCCCCGCCCGGCGCACCGCCGGATCGGGCGGCGGGCCGCCCGCGAGGAAGGTTTTCAGGGAAGACCGGAGCGCCTGGACGCTCACGCTGTATTCGTGTTCCAGCCGATCTACGATGCCGGCTGCATCCATTTGTTTCATCCAGCTGCTTATAACCACCTCGTGTGACGGTTGCGAATCCGCGGTCTTCCGGCTTCGCTGGACTGGAATGGCGTTCTTGGCGAAAAAGGCGCCTCCAATTTTCTCGGGGGCTTAATGAACCGCCTTTTCACCTACTTGATCGTGGGCTCGATGATCCTGGGCGTCGTCGCCGGCTGGGCCATCAACGTCACGATGACGCCCGAGGGCGCAGCCGGCGTCGCCGATAATCTTTCGATCATCACCGACATCTTCCTGCGCCTGATCAAGATGATCATCGCGCCCCTGGTCTTCTCGACCCTGGTGGTCGGCATCGCCCACATGGGCGACGCGTCCGAAGTCGGCCGGGTCGGCGTCAAGACCATGGGCTGGTTCATCGTCGCCTCGGTCTTCTCGCTGCTGCTGGGCCTCGTCATGGTTCACATCCTGCGTCCGGGCGCCGGCATGAACCTGTCCCCGGCCGACGTGGCCAGCGCCGGGACCGCGGTGGACATGTCCAAGTTCACCCTCCGTGAATTCGTCACCCACCTGGTGCCCTCGTCGATCTTCGACGCCATGGCCCGCAACGAGATCCTGCAGATCGTGGTCTTCTCGGTGTTCGTCGGCGTCGCCGTCGCCGCCATCGACGACCGCGCGCCCCAGGTGCTGGCCCTGGTGGAACAGGTCGCCCAGATCATGCTGAAGGTCACCGGCTACGTCATGAAGACGGCGCCCTTCGCCATCTTCGCCGCCCTGGCCTCGTCCATCGCCACCCGCGGCATCGAGGTGATCTTCACCTACGCCAAGTTCGTCGGCGGCTTCTACGTGTCCCTGGGCATCCTCTGGGCCCTGCTGATCCTGGCCGGGGTGATCATCGTCGGCCCGCGCATGCTGAAGCTGATCGGCCAGATCCGCGCCCCCACCCTGCTGGCCTTCTCCACCGCCTCCTCGGAAGCCGCCTATCCGCGGACCCTGGAGGAGCTGCAGAAGTGGGGCGTCAGCCGCAAGGTGGCCTCCTTCGTCCTGCCGCTGGGCTATTCGTTCAACCTCGACGGCTCGATGATGTACTGCACCTTCGCGACGCTGTTCATCGCGCAGGTCTACGGCATCGACCTCTCCATCGGGCAGCAGATCACCATGCTGGCCCTGCTGATGGTCACGTCCAAGGGCATGGCCGGGGTGCCCCGGGCCTCCCTGGTGGTCATCGCCGCCACCCTCACCTACTTCGACCTGCCCGAGGCCGGCATCGCCCTGATCCTGGCCGTCGACCACCTCCTCGACATGGGCCGCTCGGCCACCAACGTCGTCGGCAACTCCGTCGCCAGCGCCGTGGTCGCCAAGTGGGAGAACCAGATCGAGGAACCGGCGGCCGAACCCAAGACCGCCTGACCACAACCGGCTGATCGGACGGGGCCTTCGCCGCGCGCGGAGGCCCCGCTCCGCCGCCCACAAAAGCCGCCGTTAACCTCACCGCTTAACGGCCCGTTCGCCTCGTTGCGCCCAAGGTCGCGCCTTCGCCCAAGGTGAGGCCGAGCGCCAGGTCCGTGTCCGACAAGCTGAACACCCATGCGGAGCTCGCCGCGCGCGTCGCTGCGCTGGAGGCCGAGCGCGCGCTGACGCTGCGGCTGGCGCAGACCGATTCCCTCACCGGCCTGCTCAACCGCGGCGCCTTCACCACCCTGCTCTGCGAACGCCTCGAGGCGGCCCGGGAAACCGGCGAGCCGGTGGCCCTGTTCGTGGTCGACCTCGACCGCTTCAAGTCCCTGAACGACAACCTCGGCCACCACGCCGGCGACCTGCTGCTGGCCGAGCTCGGCGCCCGGCTGACGGCCGACTGCGCCCCCGGCGAGATCGCCGCCCGCCTCGGCGGCGACGAGTTCGCGGTGATCTCCGACGCCCGGGACGTGGCCCGCCGGGCCCAGCGGCTGGTGAACGTCGTCTCCCAGCCCCAGGTGATCTACGGCCGCCAGGTCTCCCCGGGCGCCTCGGTGGGGGTGGCGGTGTTCCCGGACGACGCCCCGGACGCCTCGGACCTTCAGCGCTTCGCCGACATGGCCCTCTACCGGGTGAAGACCGGCGGCGGGCGCCGCTACAGCATCTTCGACGCCGACCTGCGGGCCGAGACCGAGCGGCGCCGCACCCTCGAGGACGAGCTGCGCCGGGCCATACCCGCCGGCGAGATCGAGCCCTGGTACCAGCCGGTGGTGGATTCCACGACCGCCCGGGTGGTGGGCGTCGAGGTCCTCGCCCGCTGGAACCATCCCGAGCAGGGCATGCTGGCCCCCGCCGCCTTCGTGCCCATGGCCGAGGAGCTGGGCCTGATCCGGGCCATCGACGAGGCGGTGTTCGACGCCGCCTGCCAGCGCGCCGCCCCCTGGGTGGCCGAGGGCCTCATCGAGCTGGTGTCCTGCAACGTCAGCCCCCGCGACCTGCTCGACCCCGGCTTCTCCCGCAAGCTGATCGGCCGCCTGGCCCAGACCGACCTGCCGGCCACCGCCCTCACCGTCGAGATCACCGAGACCTTCCTGCTGCAGGACATGGCCCTGGCCCGCCGCCACATCGAGCGCCTGGCCGCCCGGGGCGTGCGCGTGGCCCTGGACGACTTCGGCACCGGCTACTCCAACCTGCGCGCCCTGATGAACCTGCCGATCCAGACGGTGAAGCTGGACCGCTCGCTGATCGCCGACGTCGGCCGCGACGCCCGGGTCTCCAAGCTCGTGGCCTCCCTGCTGCACGCCGCCCGGGCCCTGGGCGTCTCCATCGTCGCCGAGGGGGTGGAGGACGAGGGCCAGGCCCTGTTCCTGCGCTCCACCGGCTGCGACCGCATGCAGGGCTACTTCTTCGCCCGGCCCATGGGCGGCGAGGCCATGGACGCCCTGCTGCGCGCCAGCCAGGCCCAGCCCGCCCCCCGCCGCGCGGCGGCGCGCTAGGCTCCCGGCCTTAATGTCGCGGGCCGCCCTTGGCGCGGCCCATGGACATTCAATCGCCGCGAACGAATCCCCATATTGGCCGCGGGGACGTCCGGACTTCGCAGATCCAAAGGGACCATGCGCAACCATCTTCGCACCTTCATGCTCCTGGCCGCGCTCACCGCGCTGTTCGTCGGGGTGGGTTATCTGATCGGCGGCCCGACCGGCATGGCCATCGCCTTCGTGTTCGCCGCCGGCATGAACCTCGTGAGCTACTGGAACGCCGACAAGATCGTGCTGCGCATGTACCGCGCGCAGGAGGTCGGCCCCGACCATCCCGAGCCGCTGATCCGCACCTATGTGGCCGACACCCTGGAGCTGGCCGACCGCGCCGGCATGCCCCGGCCCAAGGTCTATGTCATCGACCAGGACCAGCCGAACGCCTTCGCCACCGGCCGTGACCCGGCCCACGCCGCCGTCGCCGCCACCCGCGGCCTGCTGGCCATGCTCGACCGCCGGGAGATCCGCGGCGTCATGGCCCACGAGCTGGCCCATGTGAAGAACCGCGACACCCTCACCATGACCATCACGGCGACCATCGCCGGCGCCATCTCCGCCCTCGCCAACTTCGCCTTCTTCTTTGGCGGCCGCGACGAGGAGGGCCGGCCCACCGGCATGATCCCGATGATCGTCGTCGCCCTGGTGGCCCCCATGGCCGCGGCCCTGGTCCAGTTCGCCATCAGCCGCGGCCGCGAGTACGAGGCCGACCGTCACGGCGCCGAGATGTCGGGCGATCCCCAGGCCCTGGCCTCGGCCCTGCAGAAGATCGAGGCCTATGCCCGGGGCGGCTATGTGAACCCGGACGCCGAGCGCAATCCGGCCACCGCCCACATGTTCATCATCAACCCGCTGGCGGGCGGCAAGGGCGACAACCTGTTCTCCACCCATCCGGCCACCCACAACCGGGTCGCGGCCCTGATGCAGCTCACCGGCGTCGCCGCCCAGGCCCAGGCGAGCGGCCAGCCGGCCCGCCCCGCGCCTTCCGCGCCCTCGGCTCCGCGCCGCAGCGCCGGCACCGCGGTGCCGGTCACCCGCAAGAGCCCCTGGGGC
>JAEYNH010000020.1 GCA_023412655.1 Pseudomonadota bacterium
AGCCTGCGCCCACGCCCCCGGCCAAGACGCCTGCCAAGGCTGCGCCCAAGGCCGCCGAAAGCAGCCAGGATTTTTTCGCCAGCCTCGAACAGACCCTGTCCAAGGCCCAGCCCAGCGGCGGCCGAGCCTCGTCGGCGCCCAAGGGCCAGACCCGCGCAGAGACGTCGCAGACCGCCCGCAACACCGCCGGCGCGGGGCTGGCGGCCGGCGCCGACATGCAGGGTCTGGTGCAGGAGCTCCAACGCCGCTGGAACCCAAACTGCGAGGTGGAGGGCGGCCGCGACGTCATCGTCCGCGTCGTCTTCAACATCGGCTCGGGCGGCCAGCTGGTCGGCCAGGTCAACTCCGAGATCCGCGGCCCACGCACGCCCGTCGCCCAGGCCGCCGCCGAGCGCGCCGAGCGCGCCGTCTATGCCGCTTCGCCCTTCCGCGGCCTGTCGCGCGACTACTATGGTCAGCGCATCGCGGTGAACTTCAACGCCCGGGAAGCCTGCGCCTCAAGATGACCAGAACCCTCCGGAACCTGACCCGTCCCCTGTTCTTCGCCCTCGCCTGCGTGTTCGCCGCCGGCCTCGCCGCTCCTGCCGCCCGGGCCGAGATCGAGGTCAACGTCAACCGCGGCGACGTCCAGCCGCTTCCCATAGCCGTGCCGGCCTTTGGCGGACAGCAGGGAGCCGACATCGCCCAGGTGATCACCGCCAACCTCGAGCGCTCGGGCCTGTTCCGCCCCCTCGACCAGGGCAGCTTCCTGGAGCGTGACATCAACGTCGCCGTCCAGCCGCGCTTCGGCGACTGGAAACAGATCAACGCCCAGGCGCTGGTCAACGGCCAAGTGACAGTCGAAGGCGGCCGCCTGCGGGTGGATTTCCGCCTGTGGGATGTGTTCGCCGAGCAGCAACTGCTGGGCCTGCAGTTCACCTCCAGCCCCGAGAACTGGCGGCGCGTGGCGCACAAGATCTCGGACGCTGTCTATGAGCGGCTGACCGGAGAAAAGGGCTACTTCGACACGCGGGTGGTGTTCGTCGCCGAGAGCGGGCCGCGGGCCAAGCGCGTGAAGCGGTTGGCGATCATGGATCAGGACGGCGCCAACCCGAGCTACCTCACCGACGGCTCGACCATTGTCATGACGCCGCGGTTCTCGTCGAACAGCCAGGAGATCACCTACATGTCGCTGCGGCCCGAGGCCTCGGCGATCTACCTGTTCAACCTGGAAACCGGCCGCCGCGAGAGCCTCGGCAACTTCCAGGGCATGGTCTTCGCGCCGCGCTTCTCGCCAGACGGCGGCCGGGTGGCGTTCTCGGTAGAGCGCGGCGGCAACAGCGACATCTACGTGATGAACCTGTCGAGCCGCACGAGCACCCGCCTGACCTCCGACCCGTCGATCGATACCTCGCCCTCGTTCTCGCCGGACGGCTCGCGCATCGTCTTCAACTCGGACCGCTCCGGCTCCGCGCAGCTTTATGTCATGGGCGCCGACGGCTCGAATCCGCGCCGCATCTCCTTCGGCCAGGGCCGCTACACCACCCCTGTCTGGAGCCCGACCGGCGAATTCATCGCCTTCACCAAGCAGGCCGGCGGCCAGTTCCATATCGGGGTGATGCGGCCGGACGGTTCGGACGAGCGCCTGCTGACCTCCAGTTACATGGACGAAGGCCCTACCTGGGCCCCCAACGGCCGGGTGCTGATGTTCTCGCGGGAGACGCCCGGCGGCGCGCCCCGGCTGTGGAGCGTGGATGTCACCGGCCGGGTGCTGCAGCCCATGCCTTACCCGGGGTCCGGTTCCGATCCGGCTTGGTCGCCACTGCTTAACTAGCTTGCGCCAAATTGCTGCCCGATAGACCTTGACTATGAAACCCCTGGAGAGACGAGGAGACCAAAGGATGCTTGGTAGCGTGAACCGGAGCACGGCGTGTCGCCTGGCGCTCATCGCCGTGGCCGCTGCGTCCGTGGCTGCGTGCTCGAGCCGGCCCAAACCCCAGTTCGACACGACGCCGCCGGCCACGACGCCGCCGCCGGCCACCGACACGCAGACGCCGCCACCGGTTTCGAGCGGCCCCCTGGCGCCGACCCCTGGCTCGACCCAGGACTTCATCGTGAACGTCGGCGACCGGGTCTACTTCGACCTCGACAGCCACGACGTCCGCGCCGACGCCCGTCCGCTGCTGGATTCCCAGGCGAACTGGCTGCGCCAGTACGGCAATGTGCGCGTGCGGATCGAAGGCAACGCCGACGAACGCGGCACCCGGGAATACAACCTCGCCCTCGGCGCACGCCGCGCCAATGCGGTGCGCGACTATCTGGTCAGCCGCGGCGTCACCAGCGACCGCATTTCGACCATTTCGTTCGGCAAGGAACAGCCGATCGATCCCGGCACGACCGAGGACGCCTACCAACGGAACCGTAACGCCCGCACCGCCATCGTGAGCGGCGCGCGCTAAGGAACGCCAAGTTGATGTCGCGCAGCCGCCTCGTCCTTCCCGCGCTGGCGTTCGCCGTCCTTGCGACGGCGGCGCCCGCCTCCGCCCAAACGCCCCTGCCGGCCACGCCGGCGGAGGATCCTCTCGACGCCCGGGACGCCCGGCGCGTGGAGCGGATGGAGAAGGTCGTGCGCGAACTGCGCGGCATTGTCTTCCAGATGCGCGACACGGGCAAACCGGTGGTCGTACAGCCCGCCGACACCGACACCCGCATGGAGGAGCTGTCCGGCCGCATCGCCGACCTCGAACAGACCCTGCGCCGCCTGAACGGCACGCTGGAGACCACCACGTTTGAGCTTGAACAGGCCAAGCGGGACAATGCCGCCCTGAAGACCCAGCTGCAGGGCCTGTCCGAAAAGCTCAGCGCCTTCGAGCAGGCCCCCGCCGCCTCCGCCGACGCCGGCGTGCCGCCGCCGCCCGCGCCGCCGGCAGGCAACCCCACAGAGGCCTTCGCCGCGGCTCGCCAGCTGATGCTGGCCGGTGACTATGACGGCGCCGAACAGGCCTTCGCCGGCTTCGTGGAGATCTATCCCGAGCATCAGCGGACGCCGGAAGCGCGCTACTGGTGGGGCAAGACCCTGTCCGTGCGCGGGGCCAACGCGGACGCCGCCACCGCCTATCTGGCCGCCATCCGCGGATGGCCGCAGACCAGCTGGGCGCCCGACGCCGTGGTCGAGCTGGCCCGTTCCCTGGTGGCGCTGAAGAAGCCGGAGGACGCTTGCCGCACCCTGGCCGAACTGCCCAAGCGCTATCCCAAGGCCCCCGCCAACATCACCAGCCGGGCCGCGTCTACCCGCACTCAGGCGAAGTGCGCGGCCTAGAGGCGCAGGCGCGGACTCATCTCGACCGCAGACTTTCGCGGAAGCACATGCGAGCGGTCGCGGTCGCCCTGTCGGGCGGCGGCGATTCCGTCGCCCTGCTGCTGATCGCAGATGCCTGGGCCCGTGAGGCGGGCCGAGACCTCCTGGTCCTCACCATCGACCACCGCCTCCAGCCGCAGAGCGAGACCTGGACCAGCCGCTGCGCCACGCTCGCGGCCCGGCTGGACCGGCCGTTTCGCGCCCTTGCCTGGAGCGGGCCCAAACCCCCACGAGGCCTTCCGGCCGCCGCGCGCGCCGCGCGGCACCGCCTGCTGGCCCAGGCCGCGAGAGAAGCGGGCGCCGCGGTCATCCTGATGGGGCACACCGCGGACGACGTGCTGGAAGCGCGACGGATGCGAACCGCCGGATCGACCACGCCAGACCCCCGCGCCTGGGCGCCCTCACCCGCATGGCCCGAAGGGCGCGGCGTCTTCCTCCTGCGCCCCCTCCTGGAGGCGCGTCGCGCGGACCTCCGTCAATGGCTGGCCGGGCGCGGCGAGACCTGGATCGACGACCCGGCCAACGCTGATCCCCTGTCCCTGCGGGCGCGGGTGCGAGCGCACGCCGGCGGGGACGCGCTCCCCGCCCCGGAGGCGCCGCGGCCCCTGGAAATCGACGTCGAGGAGCGTTTCGGCTGGCTGGAAGCGGCTCGACCCGCCGTCAGCGCGGGGGATACCGCGCGGTTCGTGAGCCTCGCGAGCGTCTGTGCGGGGGGCGGAGACAAACGACCCGCAGGCGCGCGGATCGCCCGCATCGCAGCCGCCCTGCAGGGCGATGCGCCGTTCGTCGGGGTCCTGGCGGGCGCGCGGATCGAAGCGGACCGATCCTGGGTTCGGATCTCCCGCGAGCCGGGCGAGGCGGCCAGAGGCGGACTGCCGACGCTGGATCTGGAGCCTGGCGAGGCTGTGGTCTGGGATGGCCGCTTCGAGCTCGTGGCCAAGGCGCCCGGCCTGGCCGTTCGGAGGCTGGCCGGCGTCGCCGCGAGCTTGCCCGCATCTCAGCTGGCGTCCCTCCGGCAGCTTCCCGCCACCTGCCGAGGCGCCCTTCCAGCCCTTGTGGCGGACGGGGCGGTGAGTTGCCCTCTGCTGGAGCCTGATCCCCGCGTGGAGGTCCGAAGCCTGGTGGGCGGTCGCTACCGCGCCGCCGCCGGCCTTATTGAGTGCGAGCCCGACTAGCCGACCGGACATGCTCAACGCCGCGTACGATGGTGTCGGCGTATCGCGGGCCCAGCAGGTTCGCGTGGTTGCAGCCGGCCACGTGATCGACATAGCCGTGACGGGATCGTCTGGCTGGCGCCTCCTGGATGGCCTTCAGACGCTTGCGCGTGTGGGCGGCGCCAGCGGTCACAACCGCCACCGGCAGGTCTTCCGGCAGTTCCCCGCTGCCGGCCAGGCCCGAGGTCACTGGCCACTGCAGCACCTCGGCCGCAGCCCACTTGGCGTGAGTGGCCGAAGCATGGATGCGGCGTTTTTCGGGGGCCGGCTCGCCGGTGAGGCCGATCAGGTTGCCGCTAACCAGGGCGACCGGCCGCATCAGTCCAAAGCGTGCGGCGCTGGCGGCCAGACGCAAAAGCTGTCCGAACGCGGCCAAGGCCGCCGGCGCGCCAGGCAATTCCAGCACGTCCGGTGTCATGGCGTCGACAAGGACAAGGCCCGCCACGCGAGCGGGATGGGTCAGGGCGAAGAGCCGGGAGCTGAGGCCCCCCATGGAATGTCCGACCAGGATGAAAGGCTCGCGTTCCCCGATCGCATCGAGCATGGCCTCAAGGTCTGAGTTGGCGGCGCGGCCGTCGCGAACACCCGGCCCGGGGTCGGAAAGGCCCATGCCAGCACGGTCGTAGGCAAGACTGCGCAGGCCGTGCCGGGCCAGCCTCTCCTGCACCACGGCCCAGTCGGCGGCGCAGCCGAAGGCGCCATGCTCGCAGACGACCAGTTGTCCCTCTGCGGGGCCGGCGCGAACGGCGCGCAGACTGCGGCCGCCGATGTCGATGAACTCTCCCCGCACGCTTAAGCTATGCCCGGTGACGGAGGCGTGGTCTATCGTCAGGAGGAAATCTGCCCCCGCGGACGGCCGTCGCTGCCCAGCGGCAGCACCTTAAGGCCTTCGAACCCCTCAACGGCGGCGGCGTCCCGTGCCGCACTGGCGGCGTCGGCGGCCACCGCCAGGGGCGCCCTGCCGTTCTTTTCCGCAAGCAGGATGGCGCGCGCCATCTCCTGCCGCTCCAGCTTGGCCTGCATCAGGGCCCGCTTGCTGGCGGGAACGTTAGAAACCTGGGCGATGCGTACCGTGCGGCCGAAGCGTTGGGCTCTGCGCAGCGGAAGATCGCTCGCCTCAGCGAACTCGCGCCCAAGGAACAGCCGAGGGTTCAGCGGGCGGTCGTTTCGGTCGCGGATTTCGAAATGCAGATGTGGGCCGGTGGATGCCCCCGAGGAGCCGATCTGGCCAAGCACGTCGCCGGCCTTCAAGGCCCTGCCGGGCGTCAGGGCGGCGCCGATCGAACCCATATGGGCATAGAAGCTGGTGAGCCCCTCGGCATGCTTCAGCGCCACATAGCGGCCGTAGGTGGAGTTTTGGCCGGCGCTTACGACGACGCCGTCCGCCGCGGCGCGGATGGGCTCGCCATGCTGCGCCTGGATGTCCAACCCCGCGTGCAGTCGCCCGCCTTCCTCCCAGGGCAATTGCCGCAGGCCGAACGGCGAGACCACGGCGCGGCCCGGAACCGGCTCGTGGAAGGCGATCAGGATCGGCTCCTCCGCGGGCTGCGGCGGCTGGGACGCCATCACGGGCGCCGGGGCAACCTCCCGCGCCGGCATGTCGGGCCGGGCCTCGTAGGCCAGGACGACGGCTCCAAGGGCGGCGATACCGCCCAGAGCAGCATCGACCATCCAATGACGCGGACGCCCACCCTGGGCAAAGCTAAGGTCCGTCAATCCGTCAACTCCACCTGCGCCGAGTATCCCGACCGGCCGCCCCGACCCGAACAGCCAGGCTTCGGCAGATCGCAACCGCTTGAGGCGTGGTTAACTGGCGGCGCTTCTAGGCGAAAACTTGACCTCCGAAAACCTTTACGTCCGCAGCCCCAAAGTTACAGGCAACGTTGGAAACCTGACTGTCATTCGACAGATCTGATCCGCTTCTGAGACGCTCAGAACTGGAAGCGGACCGTGGCGCGGATGTCGTACTCCCGATAGTCGTCCTCGAACGTCCCGCCGCCATCGATGGCGTAGAGCGCCGTGGATGATCCGCCCCGCAGGCCCACACGAGCCACCAGGCCGCCGTCGAAGACCTGCTCGGCGTTGAGGGTGAAGGGGTTGCCGTCGCCGAAGCGGGCCGTGGTCTTGCCGGGGTTGCCGGCGAGGCGTTGGCGCCAGCCGACCTTCACCTCGGGGGCCCAGTAGACTTCGTCGCCGAACTTGAAGCCCAGGGCGAGCGCCGCCTGGCCGGTGAGCAGGTCGCCCTTGCGGTCGTCCACGTTCAGGTCGAAGCCATCGCCGCCGCCGCTCTCGCGATAGCCGTCTTCGCTGAGCCGGAGGTAATCCACGGCCAGTTCCGGTCGCGCGTAGAAAGATCCGACCTCCACCGCGTACGAGGCGGCGGCGTGGGCGTCGACCACCCATCCCGTCCAGTCTGCCTTGGTCCGCAGGTCCAGGCCGCTGCCGATCATGCGGCGGTCGCCTTCGAACCAGACGAAGCCGACGCCCGCCCGGGCATTGGCGTGCAGGCCGCCCGAATTGAACCGCCAGTAACCCCCGCCGTTGAGGACGTTCATGGACACCTGCTCGCCGGCCGCCGCGCCCCGGTCGCGGTACTCGGTGGCGACGAACGCCCCCGAGAGGCCGAGGGCGTTGGCGTCGCCCAGCAGGTCCACGCCGGCCGCCAGGCCGAAGCCTTGCGACTTGAAGCCGTTGGCGTCGACGCGGTCTCGGCGGATCTCGAACAGGATCTCTTGCGCCCAGACGCCCATGCCGGACTCCCGGCTGATCGCCATGGGCTGCGCCGTGGCCGACGAGATAGCCGCGGAGATGGCGGCCGCCGACATGATCGACCCGCCCGAGTGGTCGGGCAGCATCTGGTCGTAGAGGCCCAGGAAGCCTTCCTTGCTGGTCTGAGCCAGGAAGGCCTGTTCGATGGCGGCGTTGGAATCGAGCGTGTCGAACACGGCCGCATAGGCCTGGCTGCCCGAGCGGTTCAGGCCGATCTCGGCGGCGGTCTTGGGCCGGATGTCCATGTAGAGCGCCCCGACCGACGGATCGGCGCGCAGCGAAGCCTGGTACATGTAGGGCGCGCCGGCCAGGGCGGCGCCGGCCAGGGCGGCGCCGGCCTGCCCGACTTCGAGGCTCTGAGCCTGGAGGATCTGATACGACTGGGAGTCCCGGACCAGCGACTTCAGCGACACGTCCACCTGGGCGCCGGACGCGAAGGCCGCCTGGCCCGCGACATTGAAGCGCGTGGCCTGGCCCGCCTGCTGGTCGATGGTGACGGCGAGCACGCCCTTGGCACCCACGGTCAGCGACGTGAGGGCGATGGCCTCGGTGTTGCTCACCTCCAGCCGGCCATTGCGGACGTCGATGGCCAGCTGTCCGTCGCTGTCCGACAGGCGCCCGGTGGCGCGGGCTTCGCCGTCGAGCACCAGCCGGTCGGCGCCGGCGCCGAAACTCATCGTGCCGGTGAGGGTTCCGCCGAGCAGTTCAAGTTGGTCGGCCCCGGCGCCGAACAGCACGTCGCCGACGATCTGCGGCGCATCGTCAGTGGTTACCTTGGCCTGCCGGATCACGGCGCCCACACCGTTGGCGGAGAGGTCGATGGCGATCGCCCGGCCCGTCGCAGTCTCGCCCGTCTTCGGAGTCACCGTGCCGCGGATGACCCCCGAGTTCTCGACGTAGGCGAGATTGCCCGACAGATCGACGATGCCGCGGCCGTCGTGCTTGCCGCCCAGCTGGTCGCCGGCGATCACCCCGGTGTTGCGGATGATCGGGACCACGGCTCCCTCGTTCAGCAGGATGGCCGTTGTCTGGGCGTGATAGGCCTTCGACGCGATTGTCCCCTTGGCGTTGGAAAGGCCGCCCTCGATGGTGGTGCCGCCGCCGCCGGCCTGGCCGATCCGGATCGCGATCGAGGCCACGCCGTCGTTGACTCCGTCGGCCGAAACCTGGCCACGGTTGACGATGCCATGGCTGAGCTCGCCCGTGCCCACGCGCCCGAAGGTGGTGGCGCCGGCGCCGCCGATGTCCAGCGCCGGGGCGCCGCCCGCCGAGGCGATCTGAGCGGTGCTCTCCAGGCTGTCCTCGATGCCGTCCTTGTCCTCGTCCTTGTCGTCCGCGTTGGTGTCCGGCGGCGGCCGATCCAGGAGCAGCCCCCGGCCGACGCTGCCCGTGATCCGGACGGCGGAGCCGCCCTGTTTCAGGTCGTCGGCGTCCAGCTTGGCCCGGGCGGCGTCGTCGGCCACACGGCTGGTCGAGCGGTACCCCGTGGCGCCGATGGCGTTCTGCAGCACGATGCCGCCGCCCACGTCCCCGAGCGATACCGCGCTCGAACCCTCGCCGCGCGCCGTGACCGCGCCCGTGATGTGGACATCCCCGGTGACCGAGGTCGCGGCTATGCCGACGGAACGGTCCCCCAGCACGGCGATCGCGCCCGAACTGGACAGCGAGCCGACAAGCCCGGTCTCCAGCGAAATGCCGCCGGAGTCGTTGCCCTCGATATTGATAGCGCCCTGGTTGATGATGCCGCCGCTGAACATGCCCGCGCCCGTGGCCCGGATGCCGAACCGGCCGGAGCCCTGGGCGAACGGCCCGTCCAGATCACCGTCGTTGTCCGTGTCAGTGGGCGTGTAATCCTCGGTCAGGTCGATGGTCCCGGCGTTGGTCAGCGTCCCCGACCGGCCGCCCACCAGCAGCACGCCCACCGCATCGTTCACGCCGGTGAAGCCGATGGCTCCGGAATTCTTCACATCGTGGGCGGAGTCCATGGTCACAGCCGCGCCGGCTGCTGTCGGCTTGATCGAACCCGCCGCCTCGATCAGCAGGGAGTCCGGCTGGCCGCCCGCCAGGGTCGAGGTCCGCACGGGGGTGGTGGTGGCGGTGGAGATCTTGGTTTCCGCCTGCGCGCCCGCAGCATGGAGGAGCGGCAGCACGGCCACCGACACGAACAAACGCTTCATTGCTTTCCCGTTCTCGAGCGCTGTGATAGCCGATGACGAGCGGCTATGTATTGTGTAGAAACTTGTTTAGCAAAAACTGTAGTCCGCTCCCGCGCCGCCGGCAAGTGGCGTGAGCGCCCCTGAGGTACACCTGATGCCCAGACCCGCGACCGATCCCGTCAAGGCCGCCCAGATCAAGGCTCTGCGCCAGCAGGCGGGCCGTTGGCTGAAGTCGGCCCGCGAGACCGCCGGGCTGACGCAAGCTGAACTGGCCGAGAAGGTGGGTTTGCGCTACTACACCTTCGTCTCGCAGGTGGAGAGCGGGCTGGGACGCCTTCCCATCGAGACCCAGGCGGCATGGGCCGAGGCGCTGGGACACGATCCCAGTGAGTTCGCCAAGACCCTGCTGCGGTACTACGAACCCGAACTCTTCAGGCTGCTGTTCGAGGCCGAGGCGGCGCAGGGTCGCGCCACCGCCTGACGGCGACTTCCAGGAGACTTCCCGCCCCCATGGGTGACGTCGTTCCCTTCATCGCCCGTGTGCGCTCCAGCGGCGACTGGACCGCTGCAGAACGGGCTCGCCTCGAGGAACTGGCCTACCGGCTCTCGTCGGAGGGCGGCGCGCGGGTCGAGACGGTGTTCGGCGCAACGGACGCCGGCGATCCCTGGTGCGTGGTCACCGACGAGAACGGCGACGTGCTCATCCATGTGGCGCGGATCAACGGCAAGTTCGTGGTCCACTCGGCCGTGGACGACGCCCTCAGCGAGGGCGCCGACCTGCACGCGGCCCTGCGCGAGCGCCTCCACGTCCACATGGACGACGATGAAGGCGTCGGGGTGATCGTACCGTTCAGCCTTGGCGGCCGGCATGCGCAGACCTTCCTGGCTCTCGTCATCGCCTCGGCCTTCTTCTACGAAACGGCAGTCTTCACCGATACGGCCGAAGCCGCGCCGCTGGGGCCGACCCAGCCACCGCCCGACGAACCCCCACCGCCCGCGCCGGAGATCAATGCGCCGACCCAGGAGCGCGAGGTGGTGATCCAGGGTGTCGCGCTCAGTGAGCCGCCGACGCCCAACGCCCCCGTCCTGGTTGCTGCCGCGGCCGTCGACTCGGAGCTGACCCCGCCGGTCGCGGCCGAGGCCGCCCCCCTGGCCGCCGAGCCGCCGCCGCTGCCGGAAGCGCCAGCGGAAGCGCAGCATGCGGCTGTGGAAGCCGCCGGCGACAGCCAACCGGTTCAGGTGATCACGGGGACGGCCGGCAATGATCGCCTCACCGGAACCGCCGCCGACGAACGGCTGCTCGGCGGGGAGGGGAACGACACCCTTCAGGGCGGAGGGGGCAATGACACCCTCGAAGGCGGGGCCGGGGATGACCAGATCGAACTCGGCGCCCAGGTCACCGCGGCCGGCGGCGAGGGGGCGGACACCTTCGTCATCGTCGCCCCCAAGGTCTTGGGCAATGCCGAAACCTTGCTCGGCGTGGTCACCGACTTCGACCAGCGGCAGGGCGACCGGCTGGTGATCTGGCGGAGTGCATCCGACGAGCGCGGCGCTCCGCCTGCGGCCGAACGTTCCCCTGCTCCCGCCGGGCGGGAAGGCGACGGCTCCGCGGGCGGTGGTGGCGGTGGGGGCGGTGGCGCCACGTGGTCGGTCGACGATCCGCTTCCCAATCCTGGCGCCGGCGAGTTCGGCTTCGAGCCGGGCTTCACCACGGTTTCAGGCCCCCAGGCAGGAAACGGAACCACCGTCCGAGTAGACATCGACGTGGACGGGGACGGCGTGCTGGACGGCTATGTCCTGCTGTCCGGAGCGGCCACCGAGATGGGCGAGCCGATCATGATCGGCCACGCCCTGGGCTGGGACGACCCGTTCGCCTGAGAAGGGGCCTAGAGCCCCTTCAGGATCCCTTCGACCATCTTCTTGGCGTCGCCGAACAGCATCATGGTGTTGTCGCGGAAGAAAAGTTCGTTCTCGACGCCGGCGTAGCCCGAGGACATACCGCGCTTCACGAACAGCACCGTGCGCGCCTTCTCCACGTCGAGGATCGGCATGCCGAAGATGGGCGAGGCCGGGTCGGTCTTGGCCGCGGGGTTGGTGACGTCGTTGGCCCCGATCACGAAGGCCACGTCGGCCGTCGAGAACTCCGAGTTGATGTCCTCAAGCTCGAAGACCTCGTCGTAGGGGACGTTGGCCTCGGCCAGCAGCACGTTCATGTGCCCGGGCATCCGACCCGCCACAGGGTGGATGGCGTACTTCACCTCGACGCCCTCCTCCTTCAGCTTGTCGGCCATCTCGCGCAGGGCGTGCTGCGCCTGGCTGACCGCCATGCCGTAGCCGGGGACGATGATCACCTTGGAGGCGTTCTTCATGATGAAGGCCGCATCGTCCGCGGAGCCCTGCTTCACGGGCCGGGTCTCGACCCGGCCGCCAGCCGCCGCCGTGCTGTCGTCCGCGCCGAAGCCGCCGAGGATCACCGAGACGAAGCTGCGGTTCATCCCCTTGCACATGATGTAGCTGAGGATGGCGCCCGACGAGCCCACCAGGGCGCCGGTGATGATCAGGGTGGTGTTCTCGAGGGTGAAGCCGAGGGCCGCGGCCGCCCAGCCCGAGTAGCTGTTCAGCATCGAGACCACGACCGGCATGTCGGCCCCGCCGATGGGGATGATCAGCGTCACGCCGATCAGGAGGCTGAGGGCAAAGATGGCCCAGAAGGCCCACAGGGCCGAGCCGCCGCTCATCACCAGCACCACGATCAGGGCGACAATGGCCAACCCGATCACAATGTTCAGCAGGTGGCGGGCCGGCAGCAAGATCGGCGCGCCACTCATATTGCCGTTCAGCTTGGCGAAGGCGATGACCGAGCCGGTGAAGGTGATGGCGCCGATGGCCAGACCCAGCGACAGCTCCACCAGGGAGACGCCGTGGATCGCGCCCGCGTGGCCGATGCCATAGGCCTCGGGCGTGTGGATCGCGGCCACCGCCACCAGGCACGCGGCCATGCCGACCAGGCTGTGGAAGGCCGCCACGAGCTGCGGCATCGAAGTCATCGCCACGCGCTTGGCGATCAAGGCGCCGATGGCGCCGCCGACCGCCACGCCGCCGACGATCAGGGCGAGGGTGAAGGCGTCCAGGGCGCCCTGGGTGAACAGGGTCGCGAGCACCGTGCCGACGGCGATCGCCATGCCGATCATGCCGTTGCGGTTGCCCGCCTGGCTGGTCGTGGGCGACGACAGGCCGCGCAGGGCCAGGATGAACAGCACCCCGGAGACGAGGTAGAGAATGGCCGCTAGGTTGGCGTTCATTGGTCAGCGTCCCCCCGACGACCGAGCAAGCTGCGAATTGCGAAGAAAAGGCCGAGGGCGACGACGAAGCCGCCCGCTACGAGCAGGGCCTGACCGGCCGAAGGGCCGACCGCCGCCTGTTGCGAAAGCGCGATGACCGCCCCGCCCGCCGCCGCCATGACGACCGCGCGGGAGAGCTCAGCGTTGCGACGGTAGCCGTCGCTCACTTCGGCTTGTCCTTCTTCTTGTACATGGCCAGCATCCGCTGGGTGACCAGGAAGCCGCCGAAGATGTTCACGGCGGCGAAGGCCGCCGCGACGGCGCCGGCGCCCTTGGAGATCAGCACGTTGCCGGTGAGCTCGCCGCCCTGGCCGCTCGCCGCGGCGGCCAGCAACGCCCCCACGATAATCACCGACGAGATGGCGTTGGTGACGGCCATCAGCGGCGTGTGCAGGGCGGGCGTGACGCTCCAGACCACGTAGTAGCCGACGAAGATGGCGAGCACGAAGATCGCCAGGCGAAAGACGGTGGGATCGACAGCTTCCATGGATCAGCCCTTCAGAGCGGGATGGACGATGGCGCCGTCCCTGGTGACCAGCGCGGCCTTGAGGATCTCGTCCTCATAATCGGGCGCGAAGGCGCCTTCCTTGTCCTTCAGGAGTTCGGAGAAAGCGACGAGGTTTCGCGCGTAGAGCGAGGAGGCGTCGGCGGCGATCCGGCCCGGCAGATTGGCGTAGCCGACGATCTTCACGCCGCCGACCTCGGCGACCTCACCCAGCTTCGAACCCTCGACGTTGCCGCCCTGCTCGACGGCCAGGTCGATGATCACCGAGCCCGGCTTCATCGAGCCCACCTGGGCCGCGCTGACCAGCTTGGGCGCCGGGCGGCCGGGGATCAGGGCCGTGGTGATGACGATGTCCTGCTTCTTGATGTGCTCGGAGATCAGCGCGGCCTGCTTGGCCTGGTACTCGGCGCTCATCTCCTTGGCGTAGCCGCCGGCCGTCTCGGCGGCCTTGAACTCTTCGTCCTCCACCGCGACGAACTTGCCGCCCAGGCTCTCCACCTGTTCCTTGGTCGCCGGCCGCACATCGGTGGCGGTGACGACAGCCCCAAGCCGGCGGGCCGTGGCGATGGCCTGAAGGCCGGCGACGCCGACGCCCATCACGAAGACCTTGGCGGGCGCGATGGTGCCGGCCGGAGTCATCATCATCGGCAGGGCGCGGCCGTAGGCCTCGGCCGCCTCAATCACGGCGCGATAGCCGGCGAGGTTGGCCTGCGACGACAGGGCGTCCATCACCTGGGCCCGCGTGATGCGCGGGACGAACTCCATGGCGAAGGCCGTGGCGCCTTGCTTCGCGAGGGCGTCCAGGGTCGCCTTGTCCTGATAAGGGTTCAACAGGGCCACCACGAGGGCGCCCTTCTTCAGGGCGGCGATCTCTTCGGCCTCGGGCGAACGCACCTTGAACAGGATGTCCGCCTGGCCGACGGCCTCCTTGACCGTCTTCGCCAGGGTCGCCCCCGCCGCCTCGTAATCAGCGTCTTGGAAAGATGCGGAAAGGCCGGCGCCCGCCTCGACCACCACGGAGAACCCCGCGGTGACCAGCTTCTTCACCGTCTCGGGAACCGCGGCCACGCGGGTCTCGCCCGAGCGGCGCTCCTTGGTGACGGCGATGACAGCCATGCCGCGATATCCCCCCAGTTGATTGGGGCGGACCATAGGGGGGGCGTCCGGGGCTTGTCCAGCCACGGAACAGCAGAATTCAAACGATCGTTTTAAGCGGAACTATAGACGGCGACGTAGCCATGCGAGGCCGCCGCCCGGTGCGCGGCATCGGGCGGGTCAGGCTGGCAGCCCGGAAATGCAGGGCGGCTGGTCCGCCGGGGTCAACGAGGACGGAAAGGCGGAACGCGGGCGGCCTTTGCGGCGCGCCCGGCTGGACGACGTCAGTGCGCGTCGTTGCTCTTCTTCTTGTCGCGGAGCACCAGGGTGCCGACGACGATAACCACGGCCGCCGCGCTCAGCCCGGCCAGGAAGCCGGCGCTGGTGCAGAACCAGATGGTCAGGGCCAGCAGGATGGCCGACACGTAAAGCGAGCCCCACTTCGTCAGGCCCATGACGAGGCTGTAGGTCGCGGTCTGCTCGGCGATGTCCATTTCACCGCGATGGTAGTCGGAAGCCGGTTCGGCCATGGGAAAGACGCTCTCCAGCGGGTCAGTTGGCAGGGGTGCTACACGAAGCGTAAGCGCGGCTCAAGACGGGCTTGAACCGACAGGCCAGGTCGCCAGCAGCGTGCGCAGCGCCGCCACGAGGGCCAGGGGCTGGTCGATCATGATGTGGTGCTCGGACTCGGGTATCTCGATCTCACGCACCCGCCCGCCGAAGATCCCGGCTTCTCCCGGCTTGCGGCGCAGGATGATGCGGCTCTGGGCCCCGTAGATGTGGACCATCGGAGTCCGGATGGGCGCATCGTCCGGCGACGCCGCGCCTGATCGATCCAGCTTCTCCCACATGGTGGGGTCGAACTTCCACGTCCAGCCTTCCCCCGATCCGTCGGGCAGCGGCGCGCGCTTCAGCGAGCGGCGGGCGATGAAGTCGGCCACGAAGGCGTTGCCCGCCGGCTGCGGCGGCATCAGGCGGAATCGGGCCAGGGCCTGCTCGAGCGTGGGATAGATTCGGTTCGTGCGGTCAGCCGAAGAGGTGTTGCGCAACTGCTCCGCCCGCCGCTTGCGCTCCTCCAGCACCTCCGGCGGCGGCCCGCCGAAGCCGGTGTCCACCAGCACCGCGGCCTGCATCTGCTCCGGCTTCTGCACCGAGGCGAAGAACACCTGCGCGCCGCCGAACGAATGGCCGACGTAGATCGGCGGAGAGCCGCTCTCGTAGAGGCCGGCCGCCCGGGCGCAGGCTTCCGCATCGGCGGCGAAGTCGGTGAAGGCATAGCGCTCGCGCCATTCCGATCCGCCCATGCCGGCCAGCGAGAATGCGGCGACCCGGAAATCCCGGGCGAGGAACGGGGCGATGAAGCTCCACCAGTCGGCGTGGGCGCTATTGCCGTGGACGAGCAGCAGGCCGGGCTTGCCAAGTTCGCCCCAGGTGAGCAGCTCCAGCTTCGTGCCGTTCGAGGTCACGAAGCTGCGCTCGGGCTCCTGGGCGATCGCATCGCGGAACCACTGGGGCGTCGGGGGCTCCGCGCCGTTGAACGGCGCCAGCGGAGCGCGGACCTCCGGCGGCAGGCCATCGGTGTGGAAGGGCCGGTCGTCGTACGACTCCTTGGAGTCCGCGTCCTTCTGGGTCTCGGTGATCTCACTGGCCATCACGTCCAGGTCTAACGGGCGTTTGAAGGATGGCAAGCGATCTCGAAGCCGGGGTACGGGCCCCTCCTGGGGGCGGGAGGTCAGCCGTCGATGTCGAGACCGAGGGCTACCCGGCCGGCGAGGCGAGCCTGGGCCTTCTCCTGCAGCGGATGGTAGCGGGCGGCCTGGACGTCGCGGAAGATCCGCTCGAGCCCCGTCTTGCGGTAGAAGCCCTGACCGCCGGCCGCCTCCATGGCCTTCTCCACCGTGCGGATCGCGGCGCGGGCCACCAGGGTCCGGCCCGTCATGACCCGGCTGGTGGCGGCGGGCCCGGGCTCCTCGCTGGCCGCGCAGGCCAGCATGTCTGCGAGCGCCAGTCGCGCGGCGGCCAACTCGGTCTCCATCTCGCCGATCACCAGCTCCAAATCCGGCGACGGCTTGCGGCCGGCCGCCAGGTCCAGCGACCGGGTTCTGGCCGCCTCGGCGAGGCCCACATAGACCGCATAGATCAGCGGAAAGGCGATCAGGGTGACCGCATGCATGATCGGATGCCACCGGCCGGCGGGACGGCGCACCGCCACCGCGGCCTGGGGCACGAAGACCCCCTCCAATTCCAGGTCATGTGAGCCGGTGCCTCGCATCCCCAAGGTCCGCCAGGTATCGAGGATGCGCACGCCGTCGGCCTTGAGCGGGATCGGCAGGTGCAGCACCGTCGGGCCGTCCTCTTCCTCCAACACGGCCATGGTCATCAGGAGGTCGCCGTCGGGCGACCCGCTGGCGAAGAGCTTGCGGCCGAAGATGCGGAAGCCGCCCTCCTCCGGGACCGCCCGGCACGAGCCGTCCAGCCAATCGGAACCGCCGCTGGAGACCAGGGTCAGCTTCTCGGCCACGATCCGCCTCAGCAGGCCCTCGACCGCTTCTGGCGTGCGCCGCCAGCGCCAAGCCGGCAGGGCCACCTGGTGGGTGTGCATGGAAAGCGCCAGGGCGGTCGAGCCGCAGTAGCCAGCCAGGGTGCGCAGCATCTGGGCGAGCTCGGCGTGGCTGGCGCCGCCGCCTCCCAGTTCGGCCGGCGCCCCCGCCGCGTGGAAGCCTCGGGACTTCAACAAGGCCAGGTTTTCCGCGACGAAGGTATCGGCGCCGTCGGCCTCGATCCCGCGGGCGGCGATCTGCGGGCCGACCTCATGGGCGAGCCCCTCCCAGTCGATCCTCGCCTGGGCATCCACGTCGGGGGTCCTGCTGATGGTGATGGTGGTCATGATCCGGTCCTTTGTTGTGCGGACCTCATCTCCCGAACGGCGTTCGTCGCTCCAGTTCGAAGAATGAACTTGCCGAACACCGTTCCGCCAGCAACGATTTCGGCATGAAGGGCTACGGACAATTCTGCCCGGTCGCCAAGACGGCCGAGATCTTCGCCCAGCGGTGGACACCGCTGATCCTGCGCGAGCTGTGCTTCGGCCCGAAGCGCTTCTCCGAGGTGCATTCGGGCATGCCGACCATGTCCCGGGCGCTGCTGGTTCAACGTCTGAACGAGCTCGAAGAGGCGGGTGTCGTGGCCACCGAGCCGCTGTCCCAGGGCAAGCTCTACCGGCTGACCCGGGCCGGCGAGGCCTTCCGGGACATCATCGTCATGATGTCGCGCTGGGGGCAGCGCTACGGCCAGGGGCGGCTGGGCCCCGCCGACATGGATCCGACCCTGCTCGTCTGGAGCATCAAGCGCCAGATCGACCCGCGGGACCTGCCGGAGCGAGAGACGGTGCTGCGGCTGGAGTTCCGGGGCGTGCCGAAGGCCCACGCCACCCGCCGCTACTGGTGGATCATCCTGAGGCCCGACGAGGTGGAGGTGTGCTTCAAGGCGCCCGAGGCGAAGGATGTGGACATCGTCATCTCGGCCGAACTGGAAGCCTTCATCCACGTCTGGATGGGCTACGAGGGCTATGCCGAGGCCGAAGCGCGGGGGGCGGTGGCGATGAGCGGCGAGGCCGCCAGCGTTCGCACCCTCAAGCGCATCTTCGGCGTCGCCGACCAGCCGCGCGAACGGGAGATCCGCTTCGCCCCGTTCGAGGCCGCAGCCTAGGTCGGAAGGTCGGCGGGACCGCTCAGACCAGCGCCTCGAACTCGTCCACCAGGCGTTCCAGCTGCTTCATGCCCGCGGCCCAGAAGGCCTTCTCGCGGGGATCGAGCCCGAACGCGCCGAGGGCTTCGACGTAGGTACGGGTCCCGCCGGCGGCCAGCAGCTGTTCATAGAGGGGCGCAAAGCCGGCGGGGTCTTCCCGCCGCTTCTCCATCAGCCCGCGGACCAACAGGTCGCCGAAGGCGTAGGCATAGACGTAGAACGGGGCGTGCACGAAGTGGCTGACATAGGCCCAGTAGTGCTCGTAGCCCTTGTTGAGCTTCACAGCGGGGCCGAGGCTTTCGGCCATGACCTCGAGCCACAGGCCGCCGATCTCGTCAGACGACAGCTCGGCCTGCAGCCGGGCGGCATGGAAGCGGGTCTCGAACCGGTGGAAGGCGATCTGCCGGACCACGGTGTTGATCCCGTCCTCGATCTTCCCGGCCAGCAGCCCCCGCCGCTCGGCGGGCGAGGCCTCGGCCAGCAGGCGGTCGAACACCAGCCCCTCGCCGAAGATCGAGGCGGTCTCGGCCAGGGTCAGGGGCGTGTCGGCCAGCAGGGTGCCCAGGGGCGCGCAGAGGGTCTGGTGGACGGCGTGGCCCAGTTCGTGGGCCAGGGTGAGCACGTCGCGCCGCTCGCCCATGTAGTTCATGAAGACGTACGGATGCCGGTTGGCCGTCACCGGGTGCGAATAGGCGCCCGACTGCTTGCCCGCCCGCGGCCGCGCATCGATCCAGGGCTGGGCGAAAAAGGTGCGGGCGGTGTCGGCGAACTTCGGCGCCAGGGCCTCGAAGCTTTCCAGCACCATGCCGCGGGCCTCGTCCCAGCTGTAGGTCTTAGGCTGCACGGCCTCGAGCGGGGCGTTGCGGTCCCAGTGGTCGAGGGCGTCCTTGCCGAGCACCTTGGCCTTGAGCCGGTAGTAGCGGTGACTGACGCTCTCGTAGGACTCCACCACCGCGGCCTCCAGGGCTTGCACGGCTTCGGCGTCCACCTCGTTCGCCAGGTGCCGGGAGGCGGCCGGGCTCGGATAGTTCCGCCAGCGGTCCTCCACCTGCTTCTCGAAGGCCAGGGTGTTGAGGCAGAGCGCCAGGGTCGAGCTGCGCTGTTCGAGGGCCTTGGCCAAGGCCTGGGCGGCCTGTTTGCGCCGACCAGCGTCGGGATCGGACATCCGGTTCAGGATCTCGGAAAGGGTCAGCGTCTCACCGCCCACCCTGGCGGTCAGGCCCGCCAGGGTCTCGTCGGACAGCCGCACCCAGTTGGCCACCGCGGGGCTGCGGTCCACCAGCAGCCGCTCCAGGTCCGGCGTCAGCTCGTGCGGGCGGCTGAGCCGCACCCGCCGAAGCCATGGCCGCCAGCGCGCAGCCGCCGGATGGGCCGAAAGGGCCGCCTCCAGCTCGGCGTCCTCCAGCTGGTTGATCTCCAGGGTGAAGAACAGGCTTTCGGCGCCGATCTGCGCCGCCTTGGTCCGCAGGTCGGCCTCGAACTTCGACCAGGCGGGGTCGTTGCGCGCCGTTGAAGCGGCCAGGGAGGCATAGGCGCCGACACTCCAAAGGGCGTTGGTGGCGTCCTCATAGAGCTGCACGCCCTGGTCCAGCCGTTCGCCCAGAAGCTTCGGCTCGCCTCTGGCGGCGACGAACTGCCCCTTCATCTCCACCAGCCTGGCGTTGATGTCCGCCGCCAGCTGCAGGTCGGCGGCGATCCGCGGATCCTCGCGGTCGGTGTAGAGGTCGTCGAGCCGCCACTCGGGCAGGCTGTCGGTCTTGAAGGGCGCGTTCATGCCCCGAGAGATAGTCTCACGCCTTCTGGGTCGCCAGCAGGATCGAGGTCTCGGTCGTGGCGATCCCCTCGATCTCCCGGATGCGGTCGAGGGCATCGCTGAACTGCGCCAGCGTCTCCACGTCGAGCTCGGCCACGAGGTCCCACCGACCGTTGGTGGAGTGCACCTTGTCCACCTCAGGGAAGCCCCGCAGGGCCTTCACCACCGCGCGGGCGCGCTCGCCTTCGATGCCGATGCACATGATGGCCCGGACCCGGTTGGCCTCCAGCTCGGGCTTTGTGCGGATGGTGAAGCCCTGAATGACGCCCCGGGCGATCAGCCGCTCGATCCGGTTCTGCACCGTGCCGCGGGAGACCTTCAGCGCCTGGGCCAGGGTAGCGGCGGGCGTGCGGGAATCGGCGCGCAGAAGCGCCACCAGACGGCGATCGAGATCATCCAGCATCTCGCCACCCTACTCTGACATATCGCTAAACTGAACAACGTTATGTCGACGACCTGTGTCTTTTCGCTAGCGCAGCCGCCGGTCACCCTCTTGGGCGTCAACTGAGGGTTACGCATGGACGGCCGGCCGTTCTTCCTGATGACCGATCCGGGATGTTTCGACGTCAGCTACCGGATCAATCCGTGGATGGATCCCGAAGCCTGGACGCCGGAACAGGCGGCGCGGGCCTGTGCCGGTTCGCAGGCGCTCCGCGCCGCTCTCGAGGCGGCCGGCGCGCATGTGGAGGTGATCGGCGCCGTGAAGGGTCTGCCGGACCTGGTCTTCCCGGCCAATGCCGCCGTGGTGCTGAACGGCAAGGTTCTGCTCGCCCGCTTCCGCCACCCCCAACGGCAGGGCGAGGAGGCGATCTTCCGCTCAGTGTTCCAGCGGCTGAAGGCCCGCGGTGTGGTGGCCGAGATCGTCGACCTGCCCGAAGGCCTGTTCCAGGAGGGGGCGGGCGACTGCATCTGGGACCAGGACCGGCGACTGTTCTGGGCCGGCTATGGCCCGCGCTCCAGCCTCGGCGCGCTGAGGGTGCTGCGCGAGACCTTCGGCCAGGAGGTGGTTCCCCTGGAGCTGGCTACCCAGCAGTTCTATCACCTGGACACCTGCTTCTGCCCGCTGGCCGGGGGCAAGGTGCTGTACTATCCGCCGGCCTTCACGCCTCAGGGCCAGGCCGAGATCCGGGCGCGGGTTCCCGAGGCCAAGCGGATCGAGGCCACCGCCGAAGAGGCCGCCGCCTTCTGCGTCAACGCGGTCAACATCGGCTCCAGGATCGTCATGGCCCGGCCGCCGGAGAGCCTGCGCCGCAAGCTGCGCGCCCGGGGCTACACCCTGGTGGAGACGGACCTCGACCCCTTCATCGGCTCGGGCGGCGCCGCCTACTGCATGACCCTGCGGCTCGACCGCACGAGCGCGCCCGCCGCCCGCATCCTGGCTGCCGAATAGGAGGGACGCCGATGAACGACATCGCCCTGCAGGACGCCCTGACGCAAAGCTACATCGCGCGCGAACGGCTCTATGGCGCCAAGAACTACAAGCCCCTGGACGTGGTGCTGACCCGCGGCGAGGGCGTCTACGTCTGGGACGTGGAGGGCCGACGCTACCTGGACTGCCTGTCGGCCTATTCGGCGGTGAACCAGGGCCACTGCCATCCGAAGATCCTCGAGGCGATGGTCGCCCAGGCGGGGCGCCTAACCCTGACCTCCCGCGCCTTCCGCAACGACCAGCTGGCGGCCTTCTATGAGGAGCTCTGCGAGCTGACCAACTCGCACAAGGTGCTGCCGATGAATTCGGGCGCCGAGGCCGTGGAGAGCGCCCTGAAGGTGGCCCGCAAGTGGGCCTACGAGGTTAAAGGCGTGCCCGAGGGGGCCGCCGAGATCATCGTCGCGGCCGACAACTTCCACGGCCGCACGATCAGCATCGTGGGATTCTCCACCGACCCCGCCTCGCGGGGCGGCTTCGGCCCCTTCGCCCCCGGATTCAAGGTCGTGCCCTACGGCGACTCCAAGGCCCTGGAGGCAGCCATGACGGCGAACACGGCGGCGGTGCTGCTGGAGCCGATCCAGGGCGAGGCCGGGGTGATCATCCCGCCGGCCGGCTATCTGAAGACCGCCCGCGAACTCTGCACGCGCCGCAACGCCGTCCTGATCCTCGACGAGATACAGACCGGCCTTGGCCGCACCGGCCGGCTGCTGGCCGAGGAGCACGAGGGCGTCGAGGCGGACCTCACCCTGATCGGCAAGGCCCTGTCCGGCGGCTTCTATCCGGTCTCGGCGGTGCTCTCGAACTCGGAGGTGATGGGCGTGCTGCATCCGGGCGAGCACGGTTCCACCTTCGGCGGCAATCCCCTGGCCTGTGCGGTGGCCCGGGCCGCGCTGCGGGTGCTGGTCGAGGAGGGCATGATCGCCAACGCCGCCTGGGTGGGCGAGCGCCTGATGGGCCAGCTGGCGGCCATCGACGCCGGCGGCGTGAAGGAGGTCCGCGGCCGCGGCCTGATGATCGCCGTGGAACTGCATGCGGAGGCTGGCGGCGCCCGCCGGGTCTGCGAGGCCCTGCAGGGCCGGGGCCTGCTGGCCAAGGAGACCCACGAGCACACCATCCGGATCGCGCCCCCGCTGATCCTTACCCCCGCGGAGGCGGATTGGATCGCCCAGCAGTTCGCGGCGGTGCTGCCGCGTTAGCGCGCCGTCAGGTGGGGCCGCGGGCGCCTTGGGCGGTTTGTGGCGGCGCGGCGGCGGTGCGCGCCTCCTGGATGACGTAGGCGCGGATGTCCTCGGCCTCCTTGGGCGACATGTAGGCGGCGAAGCTCGCCATGCCGCGCGGCGCGCTGAGACCGTCGATGACCACACCCTTCCAGTTCTCGGCGCTGGTGAGCATGGGCGAGCGCCTGAGGTCAGGTAGCCAAGCGCCGGTGGCGTTGGGCCCGTGGCAGACCTGGCAGTTCTGATGAAACAGGGCGAAGCCGTGCTGCACGTCGCCCGATGAGGGCTGCAGAGCCGCCACGTCAATGGGCCCAGGCTCGGCCGGCGGCGGGAACGCCGGCGCGCTCGCCTGGCCGCCCAGCTTGAACACCAGCAGCCGGCCCGGCAGGCGCGGGCGGATGGGCAGGGACGCGGGGGCCGAGATCTGGCCGCCGCCGCCCGCGCCGACCATGATCGCCACGTACTGCTCGCCGTCGAGCTCATAGGTCATCGGCGCGGCGATAATGCCGTTGCCGGTGGGATAGGCCCAAAGCTCCTTGCCGCTGATGGCGTCATAGGCGCGGAACTGGCCCTCGGCCGCGCCCTGGAACACCAGGCCGCCTCCAGTGGAGAGCACGCCAGCGTTCCAGAAGTAGGGGTGCTCGACGGTCCAGACAGGCTTCTGGTTCACCGGGTCCCAGGCCACCAACTGGCCCTTGATCATGGCCGTGAGCGCCTTGAGCGTCGCCTCGTCGGTGGGCAGGGCGTTGGTGAGGAAATCCACCCCGACGTTCCAGGCCCCGGGACGCACGCCGAAGCCCTTGTCGTCCGTGTAGGCGAAGGGGGTCACGTTGGTGGGGATGTAGACCAGCCCGGTCTTCGGGTTGAAGGCCATGGGCTGCCAGTTATGGGCGCCCAGAGGCCCGGGGATCTGCAGGACGGTGGACGCGGGCTGGTAGCGGGCGGCCGGATTCTCGATCGGCCGGCCGGTCTTGAGGTCCACGCCGGTGGCCCAGGTCACATTGGTGTAGTTCTTGGCCGAGATCAGCTGACCGGTGGCCCGGTCGATCACATAGAAGAAGCCGTTCTTCGGCGCCTGCATCAGCACCTTGCGCGGCTGGCCGCCGATCTTCAGGTCGGCCAGGATGATGTGCTGGGTGGCGGTGTAGTCCCAGCTTTCGCCGGGGGTGGTCTGGTAGTGCCAGACGTACTCGCCAGTGTCGGGCTTGAGCGCCAGGATCGACGAGACGAACAGGTTGTCGCCCTGCCCGCCCGAGCGGAGCTTGTGGTTCCAGGGATTGCCGTTGCCGATGCCGAAATAGACCAGGTCCAGGGCCGGGTCGTAAGCGATGGAATCCCAGGCAGTGCCGCCGCCGCCGGTCTTCTTCCACTCGCCGTCCGACCAGGTGCCGTTGACCTTCTCGCGCATGACCTTGTCGGAGGCGGCCCCGTCCGGCGCGCCGGTGGGATTGGGCACGGTGAAGAAGCGCCAGGCCTGCTTGCCAGTGGCGGCGTCATAGGCGGTGATATAGCCGCGTACGCCGTACTCGGCGCCGCCATTGCCGATCAGCACCTTGTCCTTGATGACCCGCGGGGCCCCGGTGATCGTATAGGCCTTCGAGGTGTCGGTGGTCTGCACCGACCAGACCGGGGCGCCGGTCTTGGCGTCCAGGGCGATCAGCCGCCCGTCCAGCGTACCGACGTAGACGCGGCCCTTCCACACCGCGACGCCGCGGTTGACCACGTCACAGCAGGCGTGGAAGCCCTTGGCCCCTTCCACCTTCGGATCGAAGGCCCACAGCTGCTCGCCGGTCTTGGCGTCGAAGGCGTAGACCTTGGACCAGGCGGTGCTGGTGTAGAGCACCCCGTCCACCATCAGCGGCGTGGCCTCCTGGCCGCGGTCGGTGTCGAACTGGGCGTACCAGGCCAGACCGAGCCGGCCGACGTTGCCGGTGTTGACCTTGTCCAGGGGCGAGAAGCGCTGTTCGGAATAGCCCTTGCCGTAGGAGAGCCACTCGGCGTTGGCGTCCGCCTCGGCGATGCGCTTGCCGTCCACATTGGCCGTGCCCGCCTTCTGGCAGGCCGCCAGGCTCAGCACCGCGGCCGCAACGAGCCCGAACCGGATGATATTCATCTCGCCCTCCCACGGCCATCTCTTTGCTTGGACTGACCTTGGATCGGACTATGAGCCCGCCGGAAGCGGGGCGGCAAGATTGCCCCCGCGTCAGACCACGGCTCGGCTTACCGGCTCTGCGGCATGGGCCGCCTGGGGGCGCAGACGGGCATAGGCCATGGCCAGCCGTTCGACGGCCTCGGTCATCGGCTCCGGCGGCAGGGTGAAGGGCAGGCGCACGAAACGCTCGAACGCCCCGTCCACCCCGAACCTCGGCCCTGCGGCAATGCGCACGCCATGCCGCTCGCAGGTGGCCGCCAGGGCGTTCGACACCGGCGACGGCAGTTCGGCCCAGAGCGACAGGCCCCCGGGCGGGGGCGCCAGGCGCCAGTCGGGCAGCCGGTCCGCAGCCAGCTTGACGAGGAAATCCCGCCGCGCCCGCAGCTCGGCCCGGCGGGCGGCCAGGGCGGGCTCGTCATCCTGCAACAGCGCGGCGGCGGCCAGCTGTTCCAGGACCGGGGTTCCCAGGTCGATGGAGGCTCGCATGCGCCCCAGGGCGGCGATCATGTCGGGCTCGGCGCGGATCCAGCCGATCCTCAGCCCGCCCCAGAAGCTCTTGCCGGTGGAGCCGAGGCGGACCACCGCCCCCGTCGGCTCCTCGAAGCCGTACGCGGCCCGGGGCTCGTCCAGCCACAGGTCCAGCATGGTCTCGTCGAAGACCACCACCGTGCGGGTGCGCAGACCTGCGGCGGCGATGGCCTCCCGGGCGGCGAAATCCATCCAGCGGCCGGTGGGATTGTGGAAGTCGGGGACGAGGTGGGCGAGCCGCGGGGCGCTCTGCTGGAAGGCGGCCACCACCCCGTCCACGTCCCAGCCTTCGGCGGGCAGGCTCACCGGCACCGGCCGGCATGAGCCGCGCAGGATCGCATCGATGGCGTTGGGATAGGTGGGATGGTCGATCACCACCCGGTCGCCCGGCCCGGTCAGCAGCCGCAGCGTCAAGGCCCAGGCATGCTGGGCGCCGTGGGTGACGAGAACCTGCTCCGGTCCGGTGGGCAGGCCCCGTCGGCTGTAGCGGGCGGCGATGGCCTCGCGCAGCACCACCAGGCCAACGGGTTCGTAGCCGTGGTGCGGCAGGTGAGCCGGAAGGGCCTCGATGGCCTTGGCATAGGCCTGGTGCACGAATTCGCCGGCCGGCATGGCCGCGGCCACCAGGTCGATCACCCCCGGCTCGCTCGGCTGGATCAGAGGCGCGGCGTCACGCTCGCCCGGACCGGTGGGCAGGCGGGTGCGGGCGCCGGCGCCCTGGCGGCTCTGCAGGAAGCCCTGGTCGCGCAGGCGGGCGAAGGCGCCGGTCACGGTGGTCCGACTCACCTCCAGGGCGGTCGCCAGTTCGCGCTCGCCAGGCAGCACCACGTCGAGCGGCAGCCGCCCGTCCAGGATCAGCAGGCGCAGGCCGTCGGCCAGCTGGCGATAGGCAGGACCGGCCTGCTCTCCCCGCCAGGCGCCCAACAGACGCGTGAGGGAAGCGGCCCGGATACGGCGAGGAGTCATGGCGCCACGCTACCGCTACTGGCTATTCTTTCCAAGGCCAGTTGAGTGCATCTCTGGGCCATGATGATCCGCCGCCTGATCCAGCTGTTCGCCGGCCTCGTGCTGTACGGCTTCTCCATCTCGGTGATGCTTGAGGCCGGGCTCGGCCTTGAGCCTTGGGGCGTGCTGAACGAGGGCGTCACCGAGAAGACGCCGCTGTCCTTCGGTCTGGTGGTCTGCCTGATCGGCGCCCTGGTGCTGCTGCTGTGGATCCCGCTGCGTCAGAAGCCCGGGATCGGGACAGTGGCCAATGTCATCGTCATCGGCCTGGCCGTAGACGCCACCGCTCCGCTGGTCCCGGATGTCGACGGCTATCCGCTGCGCGTCCTCTTCCTGGCCCTCGGCGTGCTGATGAACGGCGTCGCTGGCGGCCTCTACATCGGCGCCGGGCTTGGGCCAGGGCCCCGGGACGGGCTGATGACCGGCCTCGCCCGCCGGACGGGATGGCCGCTGCGCCGGGTCCGGACAGGCATCGAACTGACGGTGCTTGCCGCCGGCTGGCTGCTCGGCGGGACCGTGGGCGTCGGGACCGTCTTCTACGCCCTGGCCATCGGCCCCGTCGTCCAGTTCTTCCTGCGGCGCTTCACCCTGCCAGAGCGTCGGCTCGCCCCGGCCCTGCTGCCGGCTGAGTGAGGCTTCGCCGTTAACCTCCGACTCAGGTCTCCGAAACCCCGCCTTTACCGCTCCGCTGTATCAAACGGAGACAGCTAGACGGCCCGTCAGAAGGACGGCCTAAGCCATTCCGGGTGGGTGTTTTCATGGCCAAAACGGTCCTGGTCGTCGATGACGATCCGACACAGCGACGACTGATCCAGGCGGTACTGGAGCGGGAAGGCTTCGCGGTGGCCCATGCCGAGTCCGGCGATCAGGCGATCTCGCGGCTGGCGTCCGGGGGCGCCGCCGACGTGGTGCTGCTCGACCTGGTGATGCCCGGCATCTCCGGCCAGGACACCCTCGCGGAGATGCGGGCCAGGGGCTTCACCCAGCCGGTGATCGTCGTCACCGCCACCGGCGGCATCGACACCGTGGTCCAGGCCATGCAGGCCGGCGCCATTGACTTCTTCGTCAAGCCCGCCGCGCCGGAACGGATCATCGTCTCGATCCGCAACGCCCTGTCTATGGGCGCCCTGAAAGGCGAGGTCGACCGGCTGAAGAAGCACGCCAGCGGGCGCACCACCTTTGAGGACCTGATCGGCGCCTCTCCGGCCATGACCATGGTCAAGCGGCTGGGCGAGCGCGCGGCCAAGTCAGGCATTCCGATCCTGATCACCGGCGAAAGCGGGGTCGGCAAGGAAGTCATCGCCCGCGCGGTCCATGGCTCCTCGGACCGGGCCGGCAAGCCGTTCGTGGCGGTGAACTGCGGCGCCATCCCCGAGAACCTCGTGGAGAGCATCCTGTTCGGCCACGAGAAGGGCAGCTTCACGGGCGCCACCGACAAGCACCTGGGCAAGTTCCAGGAGGCGAACGGCGGCACCCTGTTCCTCGACGAGGTGGGCGAGCTGCCTCTGGACGTCCAGGTCAAGCTGCTGCGCGCCCTGCAGGAGAGCGAGATCGACCCCATCGGGGCCAAACGCTCGGTGAAGGTGGATGTGCGGATCGTCTCCGCCACCAACCGCGACCTGTCCCAAGCCGTGGCGGAGGGCCGCTTCCGCGAGGATCTGTTCTACCGGCTGAACGTCTTCCCCATCGAGGCGCCGAGCCTGCGCGAGCGGAAGGAGGACATCCCCGCCCTGGTCGACTGCTTCGTCCGACGCTTCAATATCGAGGAAGGTAAAGCCGTCGTCGGCGCTGCGCCGGAAACGCTGGCCTGCCTCACCGCCTTCGACTGGCCCGGCAATGTCCGTCAGCTGGAGAACGCCGTCTATCGCGCCATCGTGCTCGCCGACGCGCCTTATCTGCAGCCGCATGACTTCCCGGCCATCTCCGGGATCGCCGCCCCGCCACCCGAAGCGCTGAGCACGCCGACGCCGGCGCCATCGTTCGCCGAGCTAGCTGCCGCGCTGCCGACGCCGGACACGCCCGTCCGCATCCTCGATCACAAGGGCCACATCCGCCCGCTGGACGAGATCGAGCGCGACCTGATCCAGCACGCCATCGAAGTCTATGCCGGTCACATGAGCGAGGTGGCCCGCCGCCTCGGCATCGGCCGCTCGACCCTCTACCGCAAGGTCCGCGAAAACGGGCTGGAAGGCCTG
>JAEYNH010000064.1 GCA_023412655.1 Pseudomonadota bacterium
GCCCATGGCGGCGGCGAAGAACGCGCGCTGGGCCGCCAGCCGGGCGGGATCAGCCGCGCGCGGCTGCGGCGTGGCGGCAGGCGGCAGGTGCGGGCGGATGGCGGACATGGCGGCGGGCCCGACATGGTTAACGACAGGCCCCGAGGATTGGCCGCCGCCGCTTTGAGAAAGGGTTAACGGGCCAGGCGCGCCAACTTGTCGGCGTCGGCCCTGGTGAGCGGGCCGGTGTGCTTGGCCAGGATGGTCCCGTCACGGCCCACCACAAAGGTCTCGGGCACGCCGGTGACGCCGAACTCGACTCCCGCCCGGCCGTCACGGTCCACGAGGATCTCGGCGTAGGGGTCGCCCAGGCGGGTGAGGAAGGCGGCAGTGTTCTGCGGGGCGTCCTTGTAGGCGATCCCCACCACCCGCAACGGCCCGCCCTTCAGGTCCATGAGCACGGGATGCTCGATCTCGCAGGGGGCGCACCAGGAGGCGAAGAAGTTGACGATCATCGGCCCTTCCGAGGCCATCTCCCGGAGCGACACCGGTTGGCCACGGCCGAGGGTCGGCAGCTCGACCGTCGGCATCGGCTTGCCCACCAGGGCCTGGGGCTGGACCTGGGGATTGCGGTTGAGGGCGTAGAGGCCGAACAGCAGGCCCAGGGCGACGAGGACGCCGAGGGGGGCGAAGGCGAGCCAGCGGTTCATCGGCGGGCGCGCTCCTCGTACCGGCGCTTCCAGCGGCGCGCGTGGGCCAGGGCGCTCCAGATCAGGCCGGCGAACACCGCGGCGGTGATGATGTAGGCCGGCCAGATGAAGGCGGCGTAGTCGCTGGGAGGTTCGGGGGGCATGTCAGCCTCTCGCCGCGCGCAGGGCGGCGGCCTCGGCCCGGCGGCGCCAGACCTCGCCGCGGATGCGGACCAGCCACAGGGAGCCGAAGGCCGACAGGTAGGCCAGGCTCATCAGCAGCAGCGGGATCAGGAACACCGGCGGCATGGCCGGGCCGCCCTCGGCGAAGATGGACGAGCCCTGGTGCAGCGAGTTCCACCATTCGACGCTGTAATGGATGATCGGCAGGTTGATGGTGCCCACCAGGGCGAGGATGGCGGCGGCCCGGGCGGCCTTGGCCTCGTCGTCCAGCGAGGCCCGCAAGGCCATGTAGGCGATGTAGAGCAGGAACAGGACGAGCACCGAGGTGAGGCGGGCGTCCCACACCCACCAGGCGCCCCACATGGGCCGGCCCCAGAGGGCGCCGGTGACCAGGGTCAGGAAGGCGAAGGCGGCGCCGAGGGGCGCCACCGCCTGGGCCGCAGCGTCCGCCAGGGCGTGCCGGAAGACCAGCGCCAGGAAGCTGGCGATCCCCAGGCACAGGTAGGCGAACATCGAGACCTGGGCGGCCGGCACATGGATGAACATGATCCGGATCGTCAGGCCCTGCTGGTAGTCCGGCGGGGCGGTGAAGCCGAGGTAGAGGCCGACGGCGGCCAGCACGACGGCGATCACGCCGAACATCGGCGCCGCCCAGCGCGAGAACGCCATGAAACGTTCGGGATTGGCGAGGAAGGCGGGCGCCGGGATCATCGGGAGTTCCGCTTAAGGCCCGGCGGCCCGCCCCGCAAGGGCGCGAACTCAGATGTCGCCCGGCGGAAGCGGCGGCGGAGACCATAGGCCCGGTGCCCTGTTCAGGCCGCAGGCGGTTCAGGATAGGGCGTTGCGGCAGGCTCCGGCCATGGCCAACGGGCCGAGGGCGACCGCGGCGGCGGCATAGGCGCCGAGGAGGGCGAAGCCGCCCTTCCACGGAAGGCCCGAGGCGAAGGCGTCGAGCGCCCCGCCCCCGAAGATCACCGGCGGCACGAACAGCGGCAGGACGATCACGGCGGTGAGCAGGCCGCCGCGGCGGGCGCCCAGGCTGAGGGCTGCGCCGATCCCGCCCATGAAGGCGAAGGCCAGGCCGCCCAGCAGGGCGCAGGCGAAGATCAGCGGGGCGAGGGCGGGAGACGCGCCCAGGGCGATGGCGGCCACGGGCGCGGCCAGGGCCAGGGGCGCGCCCGTGGCCAGCCACTGGCCCAGGCATTTGACCGCGCAGACCAGTTCCAGGGGCGCGGGCGAGAGGGTGAGCAGGTCGAGGGCGCCGTCCTCGTAGTCGCGCTCGAACAGGCGGTCGAGGGAGAGCAGGGCGCCAAGGGCCAGGGCGACCCAGGCCGCGCCCGGGGCGATGGCCGCCAGCCGCTCGGGCTCGGGCCCGATGGCCAGGGGCATGAGGGTGGCGACCCCGGCATAGAACCCGACCGAGACCAGCGGCCCGCCGCCGCGGCCCCAGGCCAGGGTGGTTTCGCGGACCAGAAGGGCGGCGAGGCGGCTCATGCGGCGAGGTCCAGGCTCTTGGCGCGCACGGGCAGCGGGTCGTGCACCGCCGCCAGCATCATGCCGCCGCCGGCCAGGTGGGCGGCCATGACCTCTCCCATGCGGCCGCGCCAGCTGGCGTCCAGGGGGCTTAGCGGCTCGTCCAGAAGCCACAGCGGGCGCGGCGCGGCCACGAGGCGGGAGAGGGCCAGGCGCCGCCGCTGGCCGGCCGAAAGGCGGCGGACCTCAAGGTCGAGCAGCCGGCCGAGGTCAAAGGCCTCGGCGGCCTGGGCCCCGGCCGCCTCGGTCCCGCCGGACCACAGGGTCCAGAAGGCCAGTTCCTCGCGCACCGTGCGGGCCGGCTTCAGCCCGTCGTGGTGGCCGACGAAATGCAGGGCCTCGGCGCGGGCCTCGGAAGGCTCGGTCCCCCCGAAGCCGATCTGGCCCGCCTCAAGCTGCACGAGGCCGGCGACCGCCCGCAGCAGGCTGGTCTTGCCCGAGCCGTTGGGACCGGTCAGGGCGCAGGCTTCACCGGGCCGCAGGATCAGCGAAACGCTCTCGAAGAGCACCCGCCCTCCCCGGCGCACGGACGCCTCGGTGATTTCCAGGGCGGCGATCACCGTCGGCTGTCCTGTACCGGCCGCGCCGACGACGGCCTAGCCCTAGGGATTTGCGAACAATTCTCAGAAATCAGCGTGCATGGACGGAGGCCCGCGTCGGGGCTATGAAGCCGCCGGCCGCCGCAGCCCCAGGGGGGCAACGCCGCGCGGGGACGAACGCTGTGTGTCCGTCCCTCCAGAGCGCGCGATCCCTGGGGTGGTCGATGGGCGGCCGGGAACAGAGAAAGGATCTCCCCTCATGGCGTCTGTCGACAGCCTGAAAACCCGCCGCGAACTGACGGTGGGCGACAAGACCTACGCTTACTACAGCCTTCGCGCCGCGGAGGAAGCGGGACTTTCGGGCGTTTCGCGCCTGCCCATCTCGATGAAGGTGCTGCTGGAGAACCTGCTCCGCAACGAGGACGGTCAATCGGTCACCGCGGACGACCTGAAGGCGATCGCCGCCTGGCTCGAGAACAAGGGCTCGGTGGAGCACGAGATCAGCTTCCGCCCCGCCCGCGTGCTGATGCAGGACTTCACCGGCGTGCCGGCGGTGGTGGACCTGGCGGCCATGCGCGACGCCATGACCGCCCTGGGCGGCAATCCGGAGAAGATCAACCCGCTGAACCCCGTCGACCTGGTCATCGACCACTCGGTGATGGTGGACTACTTCGGCACCTCCAAGTCGTTCGGCGCCAACGTCGAGCGCGAGTACGAGCGCAACATGGAGCGTTACCGCTTCCTGCGGTGGGGCTCGTCGGCGTTCAACAACTTCCGCGTGGTGCCCCCGGGCACCGGCATCTGCCACCAAGTGAACCTGGAGTACCTGGCCCAGACCGTCTGGACCAATGACGACGAAGGCCAGACCGTGGCCTATCCGGACACCGTGGTCGGCACCGACAGCCACACCACCATGGTCAACGGCCTGGCGGTGCTGGGCTGGGGCGTGGGCGGCATCGAGGCCGAGGCGGCCATGCTGGGCCAGCCGATCCCGATGCTGATCCCGGAAGTCATCGGCTTCCGCCTGGACGGCGTGCTGCCGGAAGGCACCACGGCCACCGACCTGGTGCTCACCGTCACCCAGATGCTGCGCAAGAAGGGCGTGGTCGGCAAGTTCGTGGAATTCTACGGCCCGGGCCTGCAGCACCTGACCCTGGAAGACCAGGCGACCATCGCCAACATGGCCCCGGAATACGGCGCCACCTGCGGCTTCTTCCCCGTCACCCAGGCGACTCTGGACTACCTCGCCGCCACGGGCCGCGACCCGGAGCGGGTGGCGCTGGTGGAAGCCTACGCCAAGGAACAGGGCATCTGGCGCGACCCGGCCGATCCGGACCCGGTGTTCACCGACACCCTGGAACTGGACCTGGGCTCCGTCGCCGCCTCGCTGGCCGGCCCGAAGCGGCCGCAGGACCGCGTGCTGCTGACCGACGCCGCCGCCGAGTTCCGCTCGGCCCTGGCCGGCGACTTCGGCAAGGCTGATGGCTACGGCGAGCGCTTCAAGGTCGAGGGCGAGAACTTCGATCTCGGCAACGGCGACGTGGTGATCGCGGCGATCACCTCCTGCACCAACACCTCGAACCCCAGCGTGCTGATCGCCGCGGGCCTGGTGGCCAAGAAGGCCGTCGAGAAGGGCCTGAAGGTGAAGCCGTGGGTGAAGACCTCGCTGGCGCCGGGCTCGCAGGTGGTCACCGACTATCTGAAGGCGGCCAAGCTGGACAAGTCGCTGGACGCCCTGGGCTTCAACCTCGTGGGCTACGGCTGCACCACCTGCATCGGCAACTCGGGTCCGCTGCCCGAGCCGGTCTCGGACACCATCCAGAAGAACGACCTGGTGGCGGTCTCGGTGCTGTCGGGCAACCGCAACTTCGAAGGCCGGGTGAACCCGGACGTGCGCGCCAACTACCTGGCCTCGCCACCGCTGGTGGTGGCCTACGCCCTGGCCGGCTCGATGCTGGTGGACCTGGCCAACGAGCCCCTCGGCGAGGGCAAGGACGGCCAGCCGGTCTATCTGAAGGACATCTGGCCGACGACGGCCGAGATCACCGCGCTGCAGCGCAAGCACGTCACCAACAAGATGTTCGCGTCCCGCTACGCGGACGTCTTCAAGGGCGACAAGAATTGGCAGGGCATCAAGGTCGCCGGCGGCCAGACCTACACCTGGGATATGGGCAGCACCTACGTGCAGAACCCGCCCTACTTCCAGGGCATGACCATGGAGCCGGCGCCGGTTACCGACATCGTCGAGGCCCGGGTGCTGGGCGTGTTCGGAGACTCCATCACCACCGACCACATCTCGCCGGCCGGTTCGATCAAGGCCAGCTCGCCCGCGGGCGTCTACCTGCGTGAGCACCAGGTGCCGCAGTCGGAGTTCAACTCCTACGGCGCGCGTCGCGGCAACCACGAAGTGATGATGCGCGGCACCTTCGCCAACATCCGCATCCGCAACCGCATCACGCCCGAAATCGAGGGCGGGGTGACCAAGCACTTCCCCTCGGGCGAGGTCATGTCGATCTACGACGCGGCCATGCGCTACCAGCAGGAAGGCCGGCCGCTCGTGGTGTTCGCGGGCAAGGAATACGGCACGGGCTCCTCGCGTGACTGGGCCGCCAAGGGCACCAAGCTGCTGGGCGTCCGTGCAGTGATCGCCGAGAGCTTTGAGCGTATCCACCGCTCGAACCTGGTGGGCATGGGCGTGCTGCCGCTGCAGTTCCTGCAGGAAGGCTGGCAGAAGCTGAACCTGACCGGCGAGGAGATCGTCACGATCCGTGGCCTCACCGAGCTGGCGCCGCGCAAGCAGCTGATCGTGGAGATGTACCGTCCGAGCGATGGCCGCATCGCCCGGTTCCCGGTGCGCTGCCGGATCGATACGCCCACCGAGCTGGAATACTTCAAGCAGGGCGGCGTGCTGAACTACGTGCTGCGCAGCCTGGCGAAGCCGGAAGCCTGAGCGGCCAAGCCGCCAAGACGCGACTGACGGCGGGGCCCCGGCGACGGGGCCCCGCTTTGCGTTTGGGGACCTGCGCCCTACGCCGCCCCGGCTCACGGCTTGTTGTGATTTACAGCTCCGAGCCCAGCTTCTAAGTCGGGGCGATGCGGAAAGCGGCGCTCCTCAGCCTGATCCTGGTCGCGAGCTCGCTCGCCGCCTTTGGACCCGCGGCGGCGAGGCCGCCGGTGCTGGTCGAGCTGTTCACGGCGCAGGGCTGCGCCTCCTGCGCGGAGGCCAACGCCCACGTGGGCAAGCTGGCCGAACGGCCGGGCGTGCTCGCCCTCACCTTCCCGGTGGACTACTGGGACTATCTCGGCTGGACCGACACCTTCGCCAAGCCGGAATTCACCGAGCGTCAAAAGGCCTATGTGACACGGCTGAAGCTGCGCGAGCCCTATACGCCGCAGGTGGTCGTGGACGGGCGGGAAGAGGCCCCGGGCCTGAAGACCGCCGAGGTCGACCGGCTGGTGCGCGCCGCCGCCAGCGCCCCGCGGGATCCCCCCGACACCAAGTTCATCGGCCCGCGCAGGGTGGATGTGGGCAGCGGCCGGCCGCCGCCCGGGGGCGCCGAGGTCTGGCTGATCCGCTACGACCCGCGGGAGGTGGAGACACCGGTGAAGGGCGGCGACAACCGCGGCGAGACGGTGGTGCAGAAGAACGTGGTGCGGGAGATCGCACGCCTGGGGAGCTGGCGCGGCCGGCCCCAAGCCTATCGGCTGACCACGCCGTCTGACGAAGGGCTGCGGACGGTGGTGATTGTGCAGGGCGTGCGGGGCGGCCGAGTGGTGGCGGTGGCCCAGAAGCCGGCCCCGAAGGCCGAGCGGGGCGGCTAGGCGGCGACCAAAGCAGATTCCAGACAAACGAAAGCCCGCGTCGCTGGAGAGGGGGCGGCGCGGGCTTTCGCTTGGTGCGAAGCGTCGGTTGGCCAAGCCTTGATCCAGGGGGGCTGGGGGGGCTGTTCAGGATCCGG